>JBBRZR010000111.1:0-12218 GCA_038236495.1 Burkholderiales bacterium | reverse complement strand
GGGTGCGCGGCCTGGCGCGCAGCGTACCGGCACGCACGCCCGAGCAGTTGGCGCAGTTGCAGTTCCACTGCGGGAAGCCGCCGCCAGCGGCGGCGCCAAGGATGGTGATGCGCATGGGGGGCTGGGCAGGGAGGGCCTGAAAACAGAGCGCCCCAGGGGTTGCCCGGGGCGCGTTGCGCGGCTGAGGCTCAGCGTGCGGCGACGTACATCGTAATTTCGAAGCCGAAGCGCAGATCGGTGGCTTGCGGGGTGGTCCATTGCATAGCGGTATCTCCTGGGGGTGGGGCCGTACCGCACCAGCAGTGGTGCGGCAGAGAATCACTTCTCGACACCGATGTTGCCGCCGCGGCCGGCGTCCACCCAGCCCGCGGATCATGATTGCGGGCTACAGATTTTCATGAATCGACGGCTGGCCGGCGAGCGGGCGCCCGGGGTCGGTACGATGGCGACGGCCACTCGCCGGGGCGGTGCGGCCGGCGCGGCGCGTCAAATCGCCTGGCTGGGCATCAACCCGGGCATCACCCCGGGGCATCACCCCGGGCACCACCTCGGCCATGGCCTCGGCCATGATCCGGCCATCATTCGGCCATCACCGCGCCCACCCTCCACGCCTGACCCCTGCCCGCCCATCATCCCCATGCCCTGCCCAGCCCCCGCCCATCCGCTGTACCCGGAGTCCGCCGCGCGGCGCAGCCGTTTGGCGGTCTCCGACGGCCACACGCTGCAGCTCTACGAATGGGGCAATCCCGGCGGCCTGCCCGCGCTGCTGCTGCACGGCGGCCCGGGATCGGGGCTGAGCGTCGCGCTGGCGCGCTGTCTTGACCCACAGCGCTACCGCATCATCGGCCTGGACCAGCGCGGCGCCGGGCTCAGCACGCCTGCCGGCGGGGTTGAGGGCAACCACACGGCCGTGCTGCTGGCCGACCTGCGGGCGCTGCGATTGCACCTGGGCATCACCCGCTGGCTGGTGGTGGCCGGCTCCTGGGGCGCCACCTTGGCCCTGCTGCACGCCGCCGATGCGCCGTCGGCAGTGTCTGGCTTGCTGCTGCGGGGCACCTTTCTGGCGCGGCGCCAGGATGTGCTGGCATTTTTTGCTGCCGAGCCGGCCGGTTTTGGCGACGGCTGGGCGCCCTGGCGCGCCGCTGCGGCCCGGCACGGCCACGGCTTGCTTGCCGAACTGGACCAGGTGATGCAGCACGGCAGCGCCGACGCGCAGGCGGCGCTGGCACGCTGCTGGTGGCGCTTTGAGCAGGCCATGGACGGCGCCAACCCCAGCGAACCGGCTGACGCCAACCCCCTGCTGCCGCGGTACCGGGTGCAGGCGCACTACCTGCACCAGGATTGCGGCTTGGCCGATCACCCCTTGCTCGACCGCCTGGCCGGCGTGCCCGCCGTGCCCACGCTGCTGCTGCATGGCGAGTTGGACCACATCTGCCCGCTGGCCGGTGCGCAGGCGGTGGCCGCCCGGCTGCCGGCGGCCCGCTTGCGCTGCATCGTCGGCGCCGGCCATGCGCCCCACCATCTGCCGATGTCCACGGCCCTGGTTCAGGCGCTGGACCAGTTTGCCGCCAGTGGCCAGTTCGAGGCCGCCCCCGCGCCATGAACCTGCCCATGAGCATGGGCCTGCGCGCCAAGATCAACCTGATCGTCGGTGCACTGACTGCGTTGTTTGTGGCAGCGCTGCTGGCGCTGCAGGTGCAAGGCATGCGCACCTCGATCAACGAGGAGGTGGTGGCCGCCAACCGGGTCGCCGCCCAGCTGCTCAACCGCATCGTCTGGGGCTATGCCGGCCGCGGCACGGCGGCGGTGCGGGATTTTCTTGAAGGCCTGGGCCGGGTGCGGTCCAACGAGATCGAGCTGTTCAACCAGACCGGCGAAACGCTCTACCGCTCGCCACCGTCGTCCTACAAGGCCGGCCGCGACGCGCCGGACTGGTTCGACCATCTGCTGGCGCCCCAGCCCAATGCGCTGTCCATCGCGCTGCCCGACGGCCGGCTGGTGGTGAACGCCAACGCCTCGCGCGCAGTGCTCGATGCCTGGGACGATTTTTCGCGCCTGGCGCTGGCATCGTTGGCGCTGTTGGTGGCGATCAACCTGCTGGTGATGGCGCTGGTGGGCCGGGCGCTGCGCCCGTTTGGCCATATCGTGGGCGCGCTCAACCAGCTCGAAGCCGGCCGCCTGGACGTGGCCTTGCCGCAGCTGGCCGGCAAGGAGGCCTCGGCGATAGGCGCCGCCTTCAACCGCATGGTGCTGCGGCTGCAACGCCAGCTGGAGACCGAGCGGCGTGCGCTGCGCGCCGAGAGCGAGCTGTCCGACAGCCGGCAGCTGGCGCGCTGGATCGACCACCACATCGAACAAGAGCGCCGGGCCATCGCACGTGAGCTGCACGACGAGCTGGGCCAGTCGGTCACCGCGATCCGCAGCATGGCCTTGTCGATCGCCCAGCGGGTGGCGCGGGTGGATGCGCAGGCCGAGCAGGCGGCGCGGCTGATCGCCGATGAATCGTCGCGGCTCTATGACGCGATGCACGGCCTGATCCCGCGGCTGGCGCCCATGGTGCTCGATACGCTGGGCCTGGGCGCGGCGCTGGCGGACCTGGCCGAGCGCACCCGCCGCAGCCAGCCCGGCCTGCAGATCGATCTGACGGTGGCGCTGGACGGGGTGGAGCTGTCGGCCGACGTGGCGCTGGCGCTGTACCGCAGCGCCCAGGAGGGCATCACCAACGCGCTGCGCCATGGCCAGGCCCACCACCTGGTGCTGCGCCTGGCCGCAGCGGCCGGCACCGTGACGCTGGACCTGCGCGACGACGGCCGCGGCCTGCCCCAGCATCGCGCCACCTCGGCGGGCACGGCCGTTGCGCTGGGTGGCAAAAACGGCAACAACGGCCACGCCAGCGATGGTGGCGATAGCGGCGATGGTGGCGACGGCGGCCACTACGGCCTGCGCTGGCTGGCCGAGCGCGCCCAGGGGCTGGGCGGCCAGCTCCGCCTGGGCGCTGCCCAGCCCCACGGGGCGCAGCTGCACCTCAGCCTGCCCACCCGTGCCGTGGCGCCGGGCCAACCGGGGGACCGCGCATGATCCGGGTGATGCTGGTGGACGACCATGCGCTGGTGCGCATGGGCTTTCGCATGCTGCTGGCCGATGCACAGGTGCAGGTGGTGGCCGAGGCCGGCAGCGGCGAACAAGCCTGCCAGGACTATGCCCAGGCCAAGCCCGACGTGGTGGTGATGGACTTGTCGATGCCTGGCATGGGCGGCCTGGAGGCGCTGCGCCGGCTGCGGGCGCAGGACCCGAAAGTGCGTGTGCTGGTGCTGTCGGCGCATGAGGACACCGCCCATCCGCAGCGTGTGCTGCGGGCTGGCGCGCTGGGCTACCTGGCCAAGCGCAGTGCACCCGATGCGCTGATCGAGGCCGTGAGCGCGGTGGCGCAGGGCCGGCGCTATGTAGACGCGCAGACCGCGCAGGCACTGGCGCTGGCGCAGCTCGACGGCGAGGCTTCGCCGGCCGAGATGCTCAGTGAGCGCGAGTTCGCGGTCTTCATCCAGCTGGCACGTGGCATGAGCGTGGTGCGCATCGTCGAGAACCTGAAGCTGTCGCCCAGCACCGTGGGCACCCACCTGTACCACGTCAAGCAGAAGCTCAACGCCAGCAATCAGTCGGAGCTGACCCTGGTGGCGCTGCGTTGGGGCCTGATCGAAGCCTGAGCCGCTGCCAGCCCGGTCACCAGAGGCTAGCGCGCTGGTCGGGCGGCAGGTACATCGCATCGCCCGGCGCGACCCCGAAGGCCTGGTGGAAAACCGGCTGGTTGCGCAGCGTGCCGTTGACGCGGAATTCGCCGGGCGAGTGCACGCCGGCCTTGACCTGTTCGATCAGCCGCTCGTCGCGCCACTGCATGCGCCAGATCTGGGCGCAGCCGCAGAAAAAGCGTTCGTCGCCGCTGAGGCCATCGATCACCGGTGGCGGCCGACCGCCCAGCGAGCGCTGCCAGGCGCAGTGGGCCAGCGCCAGGCCGGCGTTGTCGGCAATGTTCTCGCCCAGCGTCTACCGGCCGTTGAGCGCAAAGCCGCTGATCGGCTGGTAGCCGCCGTACTGCGCGACCAGCACGCCGGTGCGCTCGGCGAAGCGCGTACGGTCCTGCGGCGTCCACCAGTTGCGCAGCAGGCCCTGGGCGTCGCAATGGCTGCCCTGGTCGTCGAGTTCGACGCCCACAAGTTGGACTCGCGCCTGAAGGTCATCCTTGAGCGTGATCCCTTGGGCGGCAAGCACAGCGTCGAGATCGAGCGTGTGTGGTTGCTGGCCGTGATCAATGTGGCCACGCGGTGCGTTTTGGCTGGTCGCTGGACCTGGGCCGTGAATGCAATGGCTTCGATGTGATCGAGGCGATGAAGCCTGCCGTCGTGCCTGCTGCCTAACCTGGGCTCAGCCTGCCGGGCTTGCGCTTGATAGCCAGCGCTGGTTTTGTCTCCCAGGCCCTGCCGCAGACACAGTTTGCCTGCTGGCGCCAGACCCGCCTGGACAACGCCCGTGCCCACCTGGCCACGACCAGTCTGGACGTCTTGTGCGACACGCTGGGTCGTACGGGTGACCTCGGGCCCGCCTAGGCGCCCGACGACCGGTCTTTCATCGAACGCTTTTTCGGCACCCTGTGCAGCACGCTGTCGCACCGGCTTCCCGGCGCGTTGCCCGCTCGTAAGCATCAAGCCCAAGAGAAGGCCATCGCCCGGCACCAGCGCAACGACGCATCGCTGCAGATGATCGTCACGTCCGAAGAGCTGAAGGAACCGCTGGTGCACACGATCTGGAACTGTCACGGCATGCCCCATGCAGGTCTGGGTGGACTTACGTCGCTGGAGATGATGCGCCACAACGTCTTGGGCATCGGCCGCCCAGCCGTGCGACTTCGAATCCTGCCTGCGACACTGCGCGAGCAGCCTCAGTTGTTTCACGATCCCGTGTCCTGCCAGGTTCCCGGTCAGCTTGCGCGCGGCGAGCGCCCGTACATCACGTACCTGCACGTGCGCTACACGAGTGCCCAGCTTTCTGGCCGGCCGGGTCTGGTCGGGCAAACGCTGAACGCGCACGCCGATCCCCAGGAGCTTCGCGGCACACCGGCGCAAGGGGGCGCGCTCCAGAGTCGATGCGCAGCGACGCCGCCTGGATCGGGCCGCTGCGCCAGCACGGACATGCCGTGGCGGTTCAGATGCGGTGCGACACAGTCAATCGCGTGCGTCTTGCTCATGCGCGGTCGCGCGTGCCCCAGGGCGCCGGGGATGAGCAGGCGCACGCAGTGTTCGACCAGGTCCACCAGCTCCTCGATGGCCGTCGGGTCGTTCATCGCAACCGTATCGGCCTTCCCCGCGCAATGCACATTCAGGCTGTCAGCCAGATTCTTCAGCTCAGCGTATCCACTCCCAGCCTTCTAATATTGAGCCCCCGGGCAGATCGCGCTGTCGCAAAGATTCTGACCGGTGTTGATGCCCGGACCCTGCACATTCATCGTGTTGAAATTGAAGGTGTTGCCGGTGTACGAGGTGCCGTTCGTCGCCGAGAGGCCGACCTTGTTGTGGTTGGGTGCATTGCGCAGCACCGATCCAAACCCCAGCGCAATTCCTGCACTGCCGTTGTCGCGGGCAATCGAGTCGCGAACGATTCCGGCTGTCATGTTGATGCCCGTCCCCGCGTTCTGGGTAGCCTGGATTGATTCCACAATGCCGCCGAGCACAAACATGCCGTCGCCTCCTGTCGTCAAGCGTTGTATCGATACTCGACGAGTATTGGGTGCAAAACATGGTCACAAAGCGATTGGACGAGACTGTTCGGCGGCGTTTGCGGGCTGGGCGTATGTTGTTGGCGGGCAAGTCGCCAGCGGAGGCAGCGCATGCGGTGGGGGTGGCACGCTAAAAAGCCCGGCGAGACGGCCGACTGTTCATCTACATCGACGAATCGGGCTTGAGCGAGCGGCCCACGCGGATTCGCACCTTGGCGCCAAAAGGCAAGACACCGATCAGCCAGTTCCACTTCAACTGGACCCATATCTCGATCATTGCCGGGCTGAGCAGAACGCAGTTCATGTGCCGGCTGTACGAGGGCAGCATCAAGAAGGAACAGCATGTCGAGTTTTTAAAGGCGCTGCGCTCGCACTTTAAACAAAAGCTCCTGATCAGTTGGGACGGTTTGAAGGCGCATCGCAGCAAGTTGGTACGCGAGTACCTGGACTCGATCTGCGGCGACATCCAGATGGCCTTCTTGCCACCGTACTCGCCAGACCTCAACCCGGTGGAATTTCTCTGGGCCTGGCTCAAACGGCATGCGTTGGCCAACTTCTGCCCGGCCAATCTCGACGCGCTGAACACGGCCGCGCGCAGCAAGCTCAAAAGTGCTCAACGTCGTCCTTCGATCATCGCAGCGTGCTGGGTTCAAGCGGGGTTGTGGTGATGTCGCGAATTACTGAAAGCTCAATAGTCAATCGCGCCGTCGCCTCCCGGGGCGAGGGTCCAGGTGCCATCGCCTTCCGCGCTGTGGGCCAGCGTCGCCAGCAGGCGGCCATCGCCACTGTCGTGGCGCTTGAGCTCGCTGCCCAGGCAGCTCAACGGCCGCGCCGGATCCCTCCAGCCGCTGACAGTAACCAACGAGCGGCCGTCGGCCACGAAGTTTGCCGCCTCGAGAAAGTCCATTTTCAATTCGACAACAGGGGCGCCGGTGCGCGCGTCGATCGACCGCACGCGTTCGTTGCCGCTCTCCTGCAGGCGCGCGCAGCATGCCGAGCCGGACAACGCGCCGAGCGGACGCCGCCACAGCAGGCGGCCGTTCGCGACGTCCCACGCGGCGGCCACTGGCGCCGTGCCCTTGGCGCCCCAGGCGACGACGATGTGGCCGCCGTCGACAACCGTCGTGCCCGCAAGCTGTCCGTCCAGTCGGCCGAGGGCCTGCACCCTGCCGCTCGCCGGCGTGACGAGCCTGAGGCTGCCGTCGGCCGCCGCGACGGAAAAGCGGCTGTCGCCGAGCGCGGCGATCCGCACCAGCGCGCCGCCGACGTCGATGCGCCGTTCCTGCCGCCAGCTTGCAAGCGCCTTTGACAACGCATCCTGGGCCTCTGGCAACGGCTCGGTTTTGGGCGCCTCAGCCGCCAGCAGCGCCGACAGTTCGGTGTCCAGCGGCGCCTGCTGCACCGCGTGCGCGATCAACTCGCGCGCTCGGGCGACGCGGCCCTGATGCGCGGTCTCGTCACGCGCCTTGCGCTCTTGGCCTGCGGCCGCCGACGCAGCCTGTTCGGCGGCCCGCGCCGTGTCGAGCAGTTTCTGTTGCACATCGAGGCTCTGCTTGAGCTCGCCCTGCATCTGCACCGCATCGTCGCGCGCGCGGGCTGCCTGCATCGCTGCATAGCCGCCCAGCACGGTCAGCACGACCACCTCGCCCATCGCAAGGTTGCGCATGCGCCGCATGTGCGTCTGCGCGGCCTCGGCTTCGCCGCGCCGCCTGCTCGGCGGCCGCGCGTTCGCCCGCAGCGTTACGTTCGCGCGCTGCAAGCGTGCGTCGTGTTGGTCCTGGACCTGGCCCAGGGTGATCTGAGCGCGGCGCCGGATCGCCCCGACCTGCTGGTGCAGGTCGTCGATCCGACGAGCCTGCCGGGCGCGCTTGACCAGCTGAACGCGTTGCGCTCCCGCCACCCGGGCCGCTCAGCGCTCGAGGTGCTGCAAGGCCTGGGCCCAGGGCAGATTCGCGATCTGCTGGCGGTCGGGACGGGCGATTTTCTGCGCGCCCATGTTCTGCATCAAGTAGCGCTCGATAGAGGTCGGCGCGCGGGATTCGCGTTTGTCCGGGCTCGCCAAGCGCCGGCAGTCGCTGCACAGTAGCCTGGCGTGCCGCAGGATGGCGCGCGCCTCGTTGCAAGGAGACATGACACATGAATGAATCGATTCCCAACGAAGTGGCCGACGCTTGGCTGGCTAGCTTCGAGCAGTCGCTGCTGCGCCACGACCTTGACGCCGCGGTCGCGCTGTTTGGCGACGACTGCTACTGGCGCGATCTGGTCAGCTTCACCTGGAACATTTGCACCCAGGAGAACCCGGGCGAGGTGCGGGCGATGCTGGCCTCGCGGCTGGACGATGTGGCACCGTCGAACTGGCGGCGCGAAGGCGATGCCAGCACCGCCGACGGCGTGACCGAAGCCTGGTTCACCTTCGAGACGCGGTTGGCGCGCGGCCGCGGCAATCTGCGCCTGATTGGCGGCCGCGCCTGGACCTTCCTGACCACGATGGTCGAGCTCAAGGGCTTTGAGGAAAAAACCGGCACGCACCGTGTCGCTGGCGCGGAGCATGGTGTGCACAAGCAGCGCTTGAGCTGGGGTGAACTGCGCGACGATGAGTTCGCCACCCTGGGCCATGATGTTCAGCCCGACGTGGTGGTGATCGGCGGCGGCCAGGGCGGCATCGCGCTGGGCGCGCGGCTGCGCCGCTTGGGCGTGCCGACGATCATCGTCGAGAAAAACCCGCGCGCCGGCGACAGCTGGCGCAATCGCTACAAGAGCCTGTGCCTGCACGATCCGGTGTGGTACGACCACCTGCCCTATCTGCCCTTCCCCGACGACTGGCCGGTATTCGCGCCCAAGGACAAGATCGGCGACTGGCTGGAGGCCTACACAAAGATCATGGAGCTCAACTACTGGGGCTCCACGCTGGCCAAGCGGTGCCGCTTTGACGAGGCCACCCAGCGCTGGGAGGTGACGGTCGAGCGTGAGGGCAAGACCGTGGTGCTGCGGCCCAGGGAGCTGGTGATCGCGCTCGGCGTCTCGGGCTACGCCAGCGTGCCGCAAATCCCAGGTGCCGATAGCTTCCTGGGCGACCAGCACCATTCCAGCAAGCACCCCGGGCCCGAGGCCTATGCCGGCAAGAAGGCGGTGGTGCTGGGCAGCAACAACTCGGCCCACGACATCTGCGCCGCACTGTGGGAGCACGATGTCGACGTGACGATGGTGCAGCGCTCGTCGACCCACATCGCGCCCAGCGCCTCGCTGATGGAGCTGGCGCTGGGCGGGTTGTACAGTGAGCAGGCGATCAAAAACGGCATCGACCACCACAAGGGCGACCTGATCTTCGCCAGCCTGCCGTACAAGATCATGGCGTCACTGCAGGTGCCGGTGTATGACGAGATGAAGAAGCGCGACGCCGACCTGTACCGGCGCCTGGAGGAGGCCGGCTTCATGCTCGACTTCGGCGTCGACGGCTCGGGCCTGTTCATGAAGTACCTGCGTCGCGGCTCGGGCTACTACATCGACGTGGGCGCAAGCGAGCTGGTGGCCAACGGCAGCGTCAAGTTGAAGAGCCACACCACGGTCGAGCGCATCAACCCGCGTTCGGTGACACTGACCGACGGCACCGAGCTGCCCGCCGACCTGCTGGTCTATGCCACCGGCTACGGCTCGATGAACCACTGGCTGGCCGACCTGATTTCGCCCGAGGTGGCCGACCGGGTGGGCAAAGTCTGGGGACTGGGCTCGGACACACCCAAGGACCCGGGGCCCTGGGAGGGCGAGTTGCGCAACATGTGGAAGCCCACCCAGGTGCCGCACCTGTGGATCCACGGTGGCAACCTGCACCAGTCACGGCACTACTCGCAGTTTCTGTCGCTGCAACTCAAGGCGCGCCTGGCGGGCCTATCCACGCCAGTCTACAAACCCGCACCCGTGCACCACACCCGCTGAGTTTGGACTGAGCGAGCCCCTGCGGGCTCGCGAATCAGTGCCGCAGCCCCGCTGCAGATCAAGCGCGATGCAACGCCGCAAGAGGGCTGCCGTAGTCGTTTCCCGCCAAGTCGCTGTTGTGGGGCAAGCGCTGGTCCAGCACATCGAGTTCAAAGGATTCGTCGTCGACCAGGACCGCATCAAATCCGCAAACTTTGGGCAACAGCCTGGCCTGGCCTGCTGGGCGGCCGGTCGCTGCGTTTGCCCGCTGTAGTGAAGTGCCGCTGTGCGCATTGCGCAGGCTGCAAAGCGATAATTGACCGCTTGGCTGGCCCACGTTACACCGGCCAACCGGCCAACCGTCCGGTCAAGCACGCCAAGCGTGTTCCGGAGTCCGTCTGTGAAGCGCTTCGGAAATGGCCAGGAGATCTGGTGTCCGCACTGAGTGCAGCACTCGGGCAAGCTTGTCGCTGCTTCGGTTCGGCGGTCGCCGTGGTGGGTGGACCGATTCAACTCGCCTACGCCGAACCCGCTGAACATGCCCGCGCAGTCGCCTCGCTGCTCCAGGATGCCGGACTCGACGCCGACGAGCCGGTCCCTGTGCACGCCTCGAACCAGCCTCACGACATCGTCGCGCTCTTCGGCGTCTGGCTTTCGGGCGGTGCGACGGTGCCGGTCCATCGAGCGACACCGGCCGCCGTTGCGGCGATGGTCCACGAGCGCACGAAGGCACGCTTTCTGCTCGACCTCGAATCGACACGCATCGAGACGGCGTAGCTCTTGCTGATGGCGACCGATCAACCTTCGCAGCGCCCGCTGCTCGAGGGCGCCGCGAGCATCGTCTTCACCTCGGGTTCGACCGGCGCGCCCAAGGGTGTGGTGGTCGCGCCCGACGCGTTCGCCGCAAAGATCGGGCAGATCGACACAGCTGTTCGGCTTCGGCATCGACGACCGGACGCTCCTCGTGCTGAACATCACGTTCAGCTTCGGCCTGTGGGTGAGCCTGTTGACGCTGCTGCGCGGCGCCACCCTGGTTCTGGCGCCGAAGTTCGAGCCCGCGGATTTCTTGCGCGCCCTCTGCAACGAGCGCATCACGCGTGTCGGCATGGTGCCGACGATGATGCGGGTGCTTTTTTCCGACCGGCGGCACGACGCCGCGATCGATCGCGCCGCCGGGCAAGGCGATCTGCGCCAGATCCTGATCGGCAGCGAATCGCTCGGCCAGTCGCTCGCCCAGACCATCCGCCAACGTTTCACAGGCACCGACCTGATCGACATCTACGGCCTGACGGAGATCGCCACCTGCGACTTCTTCGGATTCCCGGTCGAGTACGCGCGTTACCCCGGCAGCATCGGCTGGCCCTCGCCCAACGTGCGCTACCGGATCGCCGATGCGCAGGGCCATGCGGTGCCAGCCGGCGCGGTGGGCGAGCTGCAGATCCGCAGCCCCTACCTCGTGCGTGCCTACCTCGACGCGCCCGACCTCACGGCCGCCGCCTACCAGGACGGTTGGTTCAAGACCGGTGATCTCGGCCGCGAGCTCGATGGGCAGGTCATCGAACTCATGGGCCGGCAGAAGGACGTCATCAGCCGCGGCGGTAACAAGTTGACGCCGGCGGAAATCGAGCAATTGATCTGCTCGCACCCCGACGTTGCCGCGGCCATGGCGGTCGGCATCGCTGACCCGCTGCTCGGCGAGCGTATTCATCGGCTGGTCGTTCCTGGCGCCGGGACGCAGCCCGGGACCGCCGCGCTGCGCCGGCACCTCGACACACGGCTAGAGCGCTACAAGCACCCAGACGCGTTTTATTTCGCCCAGGCCCTGCCCCTCGGCCGCACCGGCAAAGCCGACCGGGCGCAGTTCAAGGCCCTGGTCGTATCGGCCGAGCTCACGCCCGCGCCAAACTGATCGTTGCATCCACCCTGAGCGCTGGCCATGACGAACTTCGAAACGATCCCCTTCGGCGTCGCCGATCACGTGGCCCACCGGGCGCTCAACCGGCCCGAGCGCCTCAACGCCCTCAATAAGTCGGCTCTGCACGAGATCAACCGCGCGATGGACCAAGCCGAAGCCGATGCAGACGTCCGCGTCATCGTCGTGAGCGGTGCGGGCCTCGCGTTCTCGTTGGGGTCCGACCTCAAGGCGCAAATGGCGCAGCGGCCCGAAGGCGCCCAGGTCTGGCGCGAGATCCCCGATCTGGGTTTCGACACGATCATGCGTTTCTGGAACAGCCCGAAGCCGACCATCGCCGCGGCCCATGTTGCCTGCCTCGCCGGTGCCTTCGAGCTGGCCATGGCGTGCGACATCACCATCGCCGCCGAAGATGCGGTCTTCAGCGAGCCCGAGCTCGAGTTCGGCGCCGGCGTCGTGACGCTGCTGCTGCCGTGGATGACGAGTCCGAAGCAAGCCAAGCGCATCATCCTGTCAGCCGACGACCGCATCCCGGCGCGTGAGGCGCTGGCCATGGGTCTGGTGAGCCGCGTCGTCGCGCAGGGTGCGCATGTCGACGAAGCCCTGCGGACCGCACGCGGCGTCGCG
>JBBRZR010000110.1:0-12231 GCA_038236495.1 Burkholderiales bacterium | reverse complement strand
TGCGGGCCACCGTGGGCGACTTGATCTCCCACAGCGTCATGCCGGCCAGCATCAGCACGATGCAGGTGAAAAATACTGCCACCGGCAGCGTCCACGCCATCCACTCAAACATCACACACTCCTTATACCCGACCCATCGCAAAGCCCTTGGCGATGTAGTGCCGCACAAACCAGATCACGATCGCGCCCGGCACGATGGTCAGCACCCCCGCCGCCGCCAGCACCCCCCAGTCCATGCCCGAGGCGCTGACGGTGCGCGTCATTACCGCGACGATGGGCTTGGCATTGACGCTGGTCAGGGTGCGGGCCATCAGCAACTCGACCCAGCTGAACATGAAGCAGAAAAACGCCGCCACACCCACACCGGCCTTGATCAGCGGGATGAAGATCGTCACAAAAAAGCGCGGGAATGAATAGCCGTCGATGTACGCTGTTTCATCGATCTCGCGCGGGATGCCGCTCATGAAACCTTCCAGGATCCACACCGCCAGCGGCACGTTGAACAGCAAATGCGCCAGCGCCACGGCGATGTGCGTGTCCATCAGGCCCAGCGTGGTGTAGAGCTGGAAGAACGGCAGCAAGAACACCGCCGGCGGTGTCATGCGGTTGGTCAGCAGCCAGAAGAACACATGCTTGTCGCCCAAAAAGCTGTAGCGCGAAAACGCATAGGCCGCCGGCAAGGCGACCGTCAGCGAGATCACCGTGTTGATCGCCACATAGATGATCGAATTGATGTAGCCCGAGTACCAAGACACGTCGGTGAAGATGGTGTGGTAATGCTCGGTGGTGAAGTGCTTGGGCCACAGGCTGAAGGCCGCCAGGATCTCCTCGTTGGTCTTGAACGACATGTTGACCATCCAGTACACCGGCAGGATGGCAAACACCAGATAGATGATCAGAAAGATGCTGCGCTTCTTGAACCGCGTTTCATTCATGGCCGGCCTCCTGCTTGTCGGCCGTGCCCACCCGCTGCATCCAGTTGTACAGGATGAAACACAGCAGCAGGATGATCAAGAAATAGATCAGTGAAAATGCCGCCGCCGGTCCCAGATCGAACTGGCCCACTGCTTTTTGGGTCAGGTACTGGCTGAGGAATGTGGTGGCATTGCCCGGCCCGCCACCGGTCAGCACAAAGGGCTCGGTGTAGATCATGAAGCTGTCCATGAAGCGCAGCAGCACCGCGATCATCAACACCCCGCGCAGCTTGGGCAGCTGGATGTAGCGGAACACCGCAAACTTGCTGGCGCCGTCGATGCTGGCGGCCTGGTAGTAGGCGTCGGGTATGGCGCGCAGGCCGGCAAAACACAGCAGCGCCACCAGTGGCGTCCAGTGCCAGACGTCCATCAGCAGCACCGTCAACCAGGCTTGTGTGGCATTGCCGGTGTAGCTGTACTCGATGCCCAGCGCCGCCAGCGTGGCGCCCATCAGGCCGATGTCGGTGCGGCCGAATATCTGCCAGATCGTGCCGACCACGTTCCAGGGGATCAGCAGCGAGATGGCCACCGTCACCAGCACGGCTGACGAGACCCAACCCTTGGCCGGCATGGACAGCGCCAGCGCGATGCCCAGCGGGATTTCGACCGCAAGCACCGAGAGTGAGAACGTGATCTGGCGCAGCAAGGCGCCCTGCAAGTCCTCGTCGCGCATCATGGCCTTGAACCATTCGGTGCCGACAAACACCCGCCGCTCGGGCGAGATGATGTCCTGCACCGAGTAGTTCACCACCGTCATCAGCGGCAGGATGGCCGAGAAGGCCACACACAGCACCACCGGCAAGATCAGGAACCAGGCTTTCTGGTTGACGGGTTTCATGGGCTCACCTTCAGGGGGGCTGTGGCCTCGGCGATCAAGACGTCGTCGGCATAAAAGCAGGTGTGGGGGCCCAACACGGCCAGCCATACCGCAGCGCCGGCGACCGGGATGTTGGCGTCAGGGTTGAGCCGGGCACGCACGGTGGTGGGGCCAGCCGCGCCAGTGCCGCCAGGGCCACCGGGGCCGACCTGGGCCGTCACCAGCCAGTAAGTGCCGATGTCCTGCGCCTGCAACACTGTCGCGGGCACGGCGCCTGCCGCCTGGGGCTCGGCCAAGGTGACGTACTCGGGCCGGATGCCCAGCACCAGCCGACCCGTTGCCGCTGGCACGACCCGGTCTGATGCCACCGCACAACCGGCCACGGACAGCCCGTCGCCACTGCGCACAGCCGGCAAAAAGTTCATGCCCGGCGAGCCGATGAAGTGGCCGACAAAGGTGTGCTGCGGACGCTCGAACAAATCGGACGCGCTGCCGATCTGCACCGCCCGGCCGCGTGTCATCACCACCACCAAGTCGGCAAAAGTCAGCGCCTCGACCTGGTCGTGGGTAACGTAGATCAGGGTCAATTTCAGCTCATGGTGGATCTGCTTGAGCTTGCGACGCAGCTGCCACTTGAGGTGCGGGTCGATCACCGTCAGCGGCTCGTCGAACAGCACCGCCGAGACGTCCTCACGCACCAGGCCGCGGCCCAGCGAGATCTTCTGCTTGGCGTCGGCCGCCAGACCTGCAGCGCGCACATCGAGCTGGCCGCTCAGCTCCAGCATCTCGGCGATCTTGCCGACGCGTTGCTTGATCTTGTCCGCCGCCACGCCCCGGTTGCGCAGCGGGAAGGCCAGGTTCTCGGCCACCGTCATGGTGTCGTAGATCACCGGAAACTGGAACACCTGGGCGATGTTGCGCTGCTGCGGTGTCTTGCTGTTCATCACCACGCCGTCGAACTTGACCGTGCCTTGCGACGGCGTGACCAGGCCCGAGATGATGTTGAGCAGGCTGGTCTTGCCGCAGCCCGACGGCCCCAGCAACGCGTAGGCGCCGCCGTCCTCGAAACGCATTTTGAGCGGCAGCAGCGCGTAGTCACTGTCTTGCTGCGGGTTGGGCTTGTAGCTGTGCGCCAGGTCCAGGTCGATGCAGGCCATGTCAGTGTCGCTCCAGCCGGGTGGGTGCCTGCAGCAGCAGGCCGTCAGCACCAAACAGGTAGACCTGCGCCGGGTCCAGGTAGAGCGTCAACGTGGCACCCAGTTCGAAGTAGTGCACGCCAGTGAGTTGCGCGACCAGCTCACCGGCGACGGTGGCCACGTGCACGAAGGTGTCGGAACCGGCGATCTCGGCCAGCTCCACCGTGCCGGGCAGCGCGATGTCGCCCGGCCGGGCCACCACCCGCAAGGCGCTGGCACGCAGGCCCACGGTGGTGTCGGGACTGGTGGCCGGGCCGGGCAGGCCCAGCCGCGGTGCACCGCCGCCCAGCAGGTTCATCGGCGGGTCGCTGAAGGCCCGCGCCACCCGGATCGACGCCGGGTGGTGGAACACCTCGGCGGTGGGGCCGTACTGCAGCACCTCACCGGCGTCCATCACCGCGGTCCAGCCGCCCAGCAGCAAGGCCTCGGTCGGCTCGGTGGTGGCGTAGACCACCGTGGAGCTGCCGGCGGCAAAGAGCGCCGACAACTCGTCGCGCAACTCCTCGCGCAGTTTGTAGTCGAGGTTGACCAGCGGCTCGTCCAGCAGCATCAGCGGCGCGTCCTTGGCCAAGGCCCGCGCCAATGCCACCCGCTGTTGCTGGCCGCCCGACAACTCGGCCGGCAGGCGCTTCAAGAAGGGCTCGATGTGCAGCTTCTCGGCCAAGGCCTGCACCCGCTGCGCGATGGCAGACTTGTCCAACTCGCCACGCAGCTTGAGCGGCGAGGCGATGTTGTCGAACACCGTCATCGACGGGTAGTTGATGAACTGCTGGTAGACCATCGACACATTGCGCTGGCGCACCGGCAGGCCGGTCACGTCCAGGCCGTCCACCGTCACGCGGCCGGCGCTGGGCACATCCAGCCCGGCCATCAGCCGCATCAGCGTGGTCTTGCCGGCCTGGGTGGCGCCCAGCAGCACGCTCACCGTGCCGGGCTGCAGCGACAGGCTCAGCGGGTAGAGGTGGGTGGCGGCGCCGGCGCGGTGCTCGATCCGGGCAAGGCTCAATTGCATACGGGGTCCGGGCTTTGGGGCTGCAAGGGGTTCAGGATGTCGGGGTAGTGGCCGGCCCACCAGGTGGCAACCGCCGCTTGCTGGGCCGGGCTCAAGTGCAGGCCCAGTTTGGTACGGCGCCACAGCACGTCGTCGGCGCTGCGCGCCCACTCCTGCTGGTACAGGTAGTCGAGCTCGGCCTCGAACAGCCCGGGCGCCACCTCGGCACCCAGCGCGCCCGATTGCAGCAGCAGCACCACCCGGCCGCCATAACAACGGGCCCAGCGCTCACGCACCGGTGCCGGCAGCTGCGGGTAGCGATCGGCCAGCGCAGCGACAAAGCGCAGCATGTCGCTGTCGGGCCGCTGGGGTGGACCGATCCAGGCGGTGAGGTTGCCGCCGGGCAGCAGCGCAGACTCGGTCCAGGCCGGGCGGCGTTCTCCGAGACGCTCAACGATCAGGTCGGCAGCTTCTTCGGCCAGCTTGCGGAAGGTGGTGATCTTGCCGCCCCAGACCGACAAGAGTGGCGCTGAACTTGGCCCCCCAGGCGCTGGGGACGGCACGGCAGCGGGCCGGCGCGCACTGTTGGCCACCGGCGCCTCATCGAACTCCAGCAGGTAGTCGCGGGTCACCGCCGACGCATCACCGGACTCGTCGTCCAGCAGCGGCCGCACACCCGAGTAACTCCACACCACATCGGCCGGCAGCACCGGCCGGGTGAAGTAGCGGCTGGCCTGCTCGCACAGGTAGTTGATCTCGCCCGCGTCGATACGGGCCGAGTCGGGCGCGCCGTCGATCTCGACATCGGTGGTGCCGATCAAGGTGAAGTCGCCCTCGTAGGGGATCGCAAAGATGATGCGTTTGTCGGGGTTCTGGAAAATATAGGCGTGGTCGTGGTCGAACAGCTTCTTCACCACGATGTGGCTGCCCTTGACCAGCCGCAGCGAGCGTGCGCTTTGTACCTGGGCCCGGTCGCGCAGAAATTCACCCGTCCAGGGCCCGGCGGCATTGACCAGCGCCCGCGCCTGCACCTGAACCGGCGCCGCGCCGGCCGGTTGCAGCGTGGCGCGCCAGCCCTCGGGCGTGCGTTCGACCCGCTCGCAGCGGCAGCGTGTCAGGATGGTTGCGCCGCGGGCGGCTGCGTCCACCGCATTGAGCACCACCAGCCGCGCATCGTCGACCCAGCCGTCGCTGTAGACAAAACCCCGGCTGTACTGCGGCTTGAGCGGCGCGCCCACGGCATGGTGGCGCAGGTCCACCGTGGTGCTGGCCGGCAGCCATTCACGCTTGGCCAGGTGGTCGTAGAGAAACAGGCCGATGCGCACCATCCACACCGGCCGCATCGCCTGGTCGTGTGGCATCACAAAACGCAGCGGCCACATGATGTGCGGGGCGCTCTTGAGCAGCAGTTCGCGCTCGGCCAGCGCCTTGCGCACCAGGCTGAACTCGTAGTACTCCAGGTAGCGCAGGCCGCCGTGGATCAGCTTGGTGCTGGACGACGAGGTGTGGCGGGCCAGGTCGTCCTGCTCGCAGAGCAGCACCTTCAGGCCGCGCCCGGCCAGGTCACGGGCGATGCCGGCACCGTTGATGCCGCCGCCCACCACCAGCACGTCGCAAGACGTGGGCACGGCAGGGGTCGGCGCCAAGGTGGCGTGCGATGCACTCATGCCCACGGGCCGGCCCCATGGGGCAGCCGCAACCAGCCTGGGGCTGGCCAGGGGATAAGCCGGTTGACACCGGCCTGCATGACGGGGCGGGGGGTTGTGCACATGGAGAGGGGCTGATTCGCGCCGCAAGGCGACAGGATATGTTGTTTGATGTTCGTTTATTTTCGTTTTAACCCATAGGGCGCCGTTGCACAAGCAGGTTTGCCCGCAGACCATGCACTTTTTGCCACCGGCCAACGGTTGAATGACGATCCGATTGGCGCCGATACGGCGGTAGAGCATCGCGCTTTCGAACAAATGCGAAAGTCCTAGGGAAAACGACGAATGCGAAGCGAACGACAGCACTCAACAATGCTGCCGTCGATTTAGCGTTTGCACATCCCACCGCGAAGACCTGGTGCCACCAGGCAAGCGACCGGGGCCAGGTTCGGTCCACAAGGCCGCCCCGCTGACGCTGCCGGCGAACCGATCGATACCCCGGCGCGCCGTTGCCCGTTCGGGCCAGCCGCGACGCCACCACGGCCATGCCCAGCCACCGCAGGGCTGGCGCATCCCCCTGCCACCGCACCGAGGAACCCCCATGTCCCAACTGATCAACCGCGCCCGCCTGACGATAGGCGCCCTGCTGGCTGCGGCCTTGCTGGGCGCCCCGGTCAGGGCTGCCGATGTCGAGTTGTTGCCCAACGGCCTGTTGAGCCCCACCTCGAAGGAGCAGACCAAGCCGAACCAGTTCAAGAAGGCAGGGCCGTGGCGCATCGGTGTGTCCTTTGGGGGTGTGGGCAACACCTGGATCGTGCAGATGATCCAGGAAATGAAACATGCCGCGGCGCAGGACAAGAACATCGGCGAATTCATCTTCGTCGAAGCCAACTGGCAGGCCGCCAAACAGGTGGCCGACGTGGAAGACCTGCTGACCAAGAAGGTGGACGCGATCATCATCGGGCCGATCTCGGCCGCCATCGGCGCGCCACTGGCCGAGAAGGCTGCCAAGACCGGCATCCCGGTGGTGGTGTTCGGCGCGTTCGGCAAGGCCATGCAATCCACCGTAGAGATCGGCGCCGGTGGTGAGCTGTTTGGCAAACAGGGTGGCGACTACCTGCGCCAGGAGCTCAAGGGCAAGGGCAGCGTGTGGGCCTTCCGCGGCGTGGCCGGCGTGGACGAGGAGACGCTGCGCTACAACGGCTTCAAGAAGTCGCTCGAAGGCTCCAACATCAAGATCACCCAGGAGGTGTTCGGCGACTGGGGCTATGCCAAGGGCAAGCAACTGTGCGAGAACCTGGTGCTGTCGGGCAATGCGGTGGACGGCATCTGGTTCTCGGGCGCGGAGATGACCCGCGCCTGCCTGGACGTGTTCAAGGAGAGCGGCAAGCCGTTGGTGCCGATGACCGGCGAGGGCAACAACGGCTTCCTGCGCGCCTGGAAGACCACTGGCGTGAAGAGCATTGCGCCGCAGTTCACGCCCGGCCTGGGCGCGGCCGTGGTGCGCGCCTCGGCCGCTCTGTTGGCCGGCAAGCCGCTGTACCGCTCGTACTTCTCGTCGCCGCCGGCCATCGGCCTGGCCGACCTGGACAAGTTCTACCGCCCTGACCTGAACGACGCCTACTGGCTGCCGAGCACCCTGCCCGAGCCGGTGCTCAAGGAAATGTTCAAACGCTGACATGGCCAGCACGCTGATGCCTCAGCCGGCACCGGCCACCGGCCGCGCTGACCTGATCGTGGTGCGCGGCGTCAGCAAGCGCTTCGGCCACACCGCGGCGCTGCAGGACGTCAGCCTGCGCGGGCAGGCCGGCAGCATCCATGCCATCACCGGCGAAAACGGCGCCGGCAAATCCACGTTGATGAAGCTGCTGGCCGGCGTGCACCTGCCCGACAGCGGCGAGATCCTGCTGGCCGGGCAGCCGCTGCGGCTGCGCAGCCCGGCGGCGGCGCGTGCAGCAGGCATCTCCACCGTGTTCCAGGAGCTGACGGTATTGCCCAACCTGACAGTGGCCGAGAACCTGCTGTTGGGGCGTGAACCCCGCCGCGCCGGCCTGCTGGACCGCGCCGCGATGCGGGCCGAGGCGGCGGCGGTGCTGGCCCGGATCGGCATCGATCTGGACCCGCTGCGCACCGGCGCCAGCCTGACCGTGGGCGAGCAGCAACTGGTGGAGATCGCCAAGGGCGTCAGCACCGATGCGCAGGTGTTCATCTTCGACGAGCCCACCGCGCCGCTGAACCGCGCCGAGGTGGACAAGCTCGAGCGGCTGCTGCACGCGCTGAAGGCGCAGGGCAAGCTGGTGTTCTACATCAGCCACCGGCTCGACGAGATCTTTCGGCTTTGCGACACCGTCACCGTGCTGAAGGACGGCCGCTGGGTAGCCACCGAGCCGACCGGCGCGCTGACCCACGACCGGCTGATCGCGCTGATGGTCGGCCGGCCGCTGCAGGCGCTGTTCCCCGCCCGCGCCACCGCTGCACCCGGTGTGGCCGCGCTGGACGTGCGCAGCCTGACCCCGCTGCCCGGCGGCGCCAGCGCGCAACTGCTGCTGCGGCGCGGCGAGATCGTCGGCCTGGGTGGGCTGGAGGGCCAGGGCCAGCGCGAGATCATCCGCGCGCTGGCCGGCGTGCTGCGGCCGGCGGCCAGCGACATCCTGCGCCACGGCCTTGACGGCCGGGCAGCGGCCTACGATCCCCGCGCCGGCGTGGCACTGGCGGTGCGCCAGGGCATCGGCCTGGTGCCCGAAGACCGCAAGCAAGAGGGCCTGTACCTGGAGTTGCCGATCACCGACAACATCTGGCTGGGCCTGCTGCGGGGCCTGGGGCTGGTGCAGCGTGCGCCGCGCGAGCGCAGCGTGGTGGCGGCGATGGCCGAGCAGCTGCAATTGCGGGCCAGCAGCCTGACGCAGGAGGTCGGTGACCTGTCCGGCGGCAACCAGCAAAAGGTGATGATCGGGCGCTGGCTGGCCGCCGGTGTGGACACCTTGCTGGTCGAGCAGCCCACCCGTGGTGTGGACGTCGGCGCCAAGGCCGAGATCTACGGTCTGCTGCGCGCCTTCGTGGCGCAAGGCGGCGCGGTGCTGGCGCTGTCGTCCGACCTGCCGGAGCTGATCGGCCTGTGCGACCGCATCCTGATCGTGCGCGCCGGCCGGGTGGTGGGTGACGTACCGGCCGCGCAGGCCACCGAGGAAGGCCTGCTGGCCCTGGCGCTGGCAGGCACACCCGCCGGCGCCGGCCAGGCCGGCCTGGCCGACCGGGCCGCCGCGCAGGCGCTGGCATGAAGCCGGTGAGATCCGGCGTCAGCCGCTACACCCTGGGCCTGCCGCTGCTGCTGCTGGCGCTGCTGGCGCTGGCCGTGCCCAACTTCCTGGCGCCGCAGAATCTGGCCAACATCAGCGGCCAGATCACCGCGCTGCTGATCGTCAGTTTGGGCCAGCTGCTGGTGGCCCTGGTGGCCGGCATCGACCTGTCGGTGGGCAGTGTGATGAGCCTGGCCAGCTGCCTGGTGGCCACCCAGACCGATCCGCTGTGGGGCATCACGCTCGCGCTGGCGCTGGGCCTGGTGGTGGGCATAGGCAACGGCCTGGGCGTGGCGGTGGCCGGCATCCACCCGCTGATCATGACCTTGGCCACCACCACCTTCCTGCAAGGCCTGGCCTACTTGCTGCTGCCCATTCCCGGCGGTCAGGTGGCACCCGCACTGCGGCAACTGGCCACCGGCACCCTGTGGGGCCTGCCCCAGCCGCTGCTGTGGTGCGCGCTGTGCGCGGCCCTGGTCTACACCGTGCTGCACCGTACCCGGCTGGGCCTGCACCTGTTTGCGGTGGGCGCGCAGGCGCGCAGCGCCCACCTCAACGGCGTGCGGGTGGTGGCCGTGGTGGTGGCCGCCTATGTCGGCTGCAGCCTGTTGGCGGTGGTGGCCGGCATCTACCTGGCCGCGCGGGTGGCCTCGGGCGACCCGACCATGGGTGCAGCCTTCGGGCTGGAATCGGTCACCGCCGTGGCCTTGGGCGGGGTGCAGCTCACCGGCGGCGTGGGCAGCATCCTGGGCGTGGTCACCGGGGCCTTGAGCCTGGGGCTGATCACCAATGGCATCAACCTGTTCGGCATCTCACCATTCTTGCGCGGCGCACTCACCGGCGCGCTGTTGCTGGCGGCGGTGTGTGTACAGCGCCGCAAGGTGGTGGGGCTTTGAGTGCCCTGCTGTCGTCCCGCAGCCCGCCGGCCGGCCCGCGCTGGCGCCGCTTGCTCGCCGCCGCGCTGGCGCTGCCACCGGCCTATGCCGGCATGGCGGTGCTGCTGGCGCTGGCCGCCGTGCTGCGCCCGCAGCTGCTGTCGGCCCTGCTGCTGCCGCTGATCGCTCGCCAGGCCGCGCCGTTGGGGCTGGCGGTGATCGGCCAGTCGCTGGTGATGCGGGCGCGCTCGATCGATTTGTCCTCCGGCGGCGTGATCGTGGCCGTGTCCTATTTGCTCACCAGTGGCTACTTTCCGGTGTCCGATGCGGTGGCGATGGGGCTGTGTCTGGCCCTGGGCTTGGCGGTCGGCGTGCTCAACGGCGTGCTGATCGTCAAGGCCCGGGCCTCGTCGATGATCGTCACGCTGGCCGTCTCGATGATCCTGACCGGCATCGTGGTGGCGCTGTCGCAGTTCCGCGCTCCCGGCGACGCGCCGGAGTTCTTGCGTGAGCTGGCGCGCCAGCGGGTGTGGGGCCTGCCGGTGCCGGTGCTGGTCTGGCTGGGCGCGCTGCTGCCCGCGGCACTGCTGCTCAAGCGCACGGTGTACGGCCGGGCGCTGGATGCCGTGGGCGCCAACCCTCAGGCCGCAGCCCTGTCGGGCCTGCCGCACCTGCAGGTGGTGTTTTTCGGCCATGTGGCGTCGGCGCTGATCTCGGTGCTGTGCGGCTTCATCCTGGTCGGCTTTGTCGGCAAGGGCAGCGTCACGTTGGGGCAAGACCTGGCACTCAACTCGCTGGCCGCGGCCATCCTGGGCGGTGTCAACTTCGGCAACGGCCGCGGCGGCATGGCGGGCCCGGCGGTGGCGGCGTTCATGCTGACCTTCTTGTTTAACTTTCTCACCAGCCTGGGGCTGGGCGAGCCTGGGCGGCTGATGCTGCAAGGCGCCATCATCGCGGTCGCAGCCCTGGCCTACAGCCTGAACAAGCGCTGACCAGCGCGGCTCACATCCCTTCACGCTTGATTCTTCACCCTTGATTCATCACCTTTCAATCTGAGGAGAGCACCATGACCGACGAGACCCTCATGCAGGGCGCAGAGCCCTTCTACTTCCCCGGCAACGACATCGGCGTGCTGGTCTGCCACGGCTTCACCGGCACCACGCAGAGCATGCGGCCGCTGGGCGAGGCGCTGGCCGGCGCCGGCTACACCGTGATCGGCCCGCGCCTGGCCGGCCACGGCATCTCGCCCGAAGCCATGGCCCGCAGCACGGCGGTGGACTGGATTGCCTCGGTCGACGAAGCGCTGGCCACGCTGCGCCAGCACTGCACGCAGATCTTCATGGTGGGCCTGTCGATGGGCGGCACCTTGACGCTGTATGCCGCCGCCAAGCACCTTGACATGATCAAGGGCGCGGTGCCGATCAATGCCGTGGTGCAGGTCAACTCGACCGCTCTGGCCGGCCTGGCGCTGGCGGCCGACATGCCCGCCACCGTGCCCGGCATCGGGTCGGACATCAAAGCCCCCGGCGTCACCGAGCTGGCCTACAAGGAGGTGCCGGTGCCGGCGTTGCGCCAGCTCTACAGCCTGATCGGCGTGACGCATGACCTGCTGCCCACCATCCAGTGCCCGGTGCTGGTGATCCAGTCGCGCGAGGACCATGTGGTCGACCCGAGCAACGCGCCGCGCATCGTGCGTCGCCTGGGCAGCAGCCGCATCGACCTGCGCTGGCTGAATGATTCGTACCATGTGGCCACGCTGGACAACGACCTGCCGCTGATCGTGCGCGAGACGCTGGATTTCATCCGCAGCATCGCCGGGCACTGACGCGCAGCAGCCTTGGCGAGAATCGGGCACCCGTCACCCTATTCGGCCAGACCGCACGCCGTGAGCCCCCTGATCCCCAACCCGCGCCAGGCCGGTGTGTTGGCCACCGTGAACGAGCTCGGCTCGGTCACCGTCGAAGCCCTGGCCGAACGCTTCGGTGTGACGCTGCAGACCGTGCGGCGCGACGTCAAGCTGCTGTCGGGTGCCGGCCTGCTGGCGCGCTTTCATGGCGGGGTGCGGCTGCCCGCCAGCACCACCGAGAACATCGCCTACCGGGCGCGCCAGGCGCTGAACGACGAGGCCAAGCGCCGCATCGCCCGTGCCGTGGCCCAAGCCGTGCCCGATGGCTGCAGCCTGATCCTCAACATCGGCACCACCACCGAGGCGATTGCGCGTGAGTTGCTGAAGCACCGCGGGCTGCGCGTGATCACCAACAACCTGAACGTGGCGGCGATCCTGAGCGACCACCCGGACTGCGAGCTGATCGTCGCCGGCGGCCTGGTGCGCCCGCGCGACCGCGCCATCATCGGCGAGGCCACGGTCGAGTTCATCGCCCAGTTCCGGGTCGATATCGGCGTGATCGGCATCTCGGGCATCGAGGCCGACGGCAC
>JBBRZR010000109.1:0-12354 GCA_038236495.1 Burkholderiales bacterium | reverse complement strand
TGGCTGTGTTCGGTGAGGCTGCGCGAAAATATTTTGGCATCGTAAGGTGAATTGTTGTAATTCATCAGCGCAACCCGAAGCGTGTCAATTGCTATTCCTGAATCCAATGCGTCACAGACTTCAACCTGTTGCACAGGTTATTGATGATGCTGACAACTCAATGAAATTCATGGTAACCACCGATAGCACAACGGTACCAGCATCTTTATTACCTCGGTGCTAGTCGCCTTTTAAGCCAAGACTTCGGAGCGCCAACTGACGCCTTTCAGTCGTTAAACCGAACATGCATGAAAAACAGACACCAGCCGCAAGATCAGTTGTCTGAAGTTAATACAGTCGGCAAGTGATGACCGCTTGTCAGACACCATGGCTGGCAACCCCACCCTTAGCAGCGTTTCCCACGCTTCGCCGCGCCTCGGCACGCCTCGGCACGCGTCAAGCATCGGCCGGCAACGCCAGCAAGCCGCCCAGGGCCCCCAGCTTTTCATACAGCGTCGCCCGGGCGATGCCCAGCAGCCGCGCGGCGGCGACCTTGTTGCCACCGGTGGCGGCCAACGCCTCGCGGATGGCCCGGGCTTCCAGCTCGGCAATCGCCTGCGGCAGCGGCTTGATGCTGACTGCCGTTGGCAAGCTCACAGGCCGCACGACGTCGGCCAGTGCGGCGGAGCCCACCCCGGCTGAGGCCGGCAACCCCGCCGCCAGCCGAGACGGCGCCGTAGCAGACCCAAGCGGCGTCCAGGTGGGCGGCTGCGCAGCGCTCGCCAACTCACTGCGCTGGCCCGGTGATATCGCGTTGTCCAGGTCCACCGGCCCCAACACCGCCTCGTCCGTCATCAGCGCCGCCTGCTCCAGCACATTGCGCAACTCGCGGATGTTGCCCGGCCAATCGTGCACGGCCAGCCGGTCCAGCGCGTCGGCCGACAGACTCTTGGCGGCCAGGCCGCTGCGCCGGGCGATGTCGTCCAGCAAGGCTTCGGCCAGCGCCTCGATATCGGTCAGGCGCTCGCGCAGCGCCGGCAGCCGGATCGGCAGCACATTGAGCCGGTAGTACAGATCGGCCCGAAACCGCCCCTCGGTCACCATGGTTTGCAGGTCACGGCTGGTGGCGGCGATCACCCGCACGTCCACCTTGATCACCTGGTTGCTGCCCAGCGGCTCGACCTCCTGCTCTTGCAGTGCACGCAGCAGTTTGGCTTGCAGCACCAGCGGCATGTCGCCGATCTCGTCAAGAAACAGCGTGCCGCCGTCGGCCAGCTTGAACTTGCCGTCGCGGCCTTTGCGGTCGGCGCCGGTGTAGGCGCCGCCGGCCACGCCGAAGAACTCGGCCTCCAGCAAGGTGTCGGGCACGGCGGCGATGTTGAGGCCGACAAAATGCCGGGCCGCCCGGCTGGACGCGGCATGGATGGCGTGGGCCAGCAGCTCTTTGCCGGTGCCGGTTTCGCCCAGCAGCAACACGGTGGATTCGGTGCCGGCCACCCGTCGCGCCTGGCGCTTGACCTCCAGCGCGGCTGGGCTGGCGCCGATGTAGGCGGCAATCGTGTACTTGGGCCGGCGGTTGCGGGTCTGCTCGGCGGCCAGCTGGCGCTGGGCGGCGGCCAGCTCGCGTTGCAGGTGGCCAAACTTGGTCATCAGCGGCTGCATGGTGCCGTCGGGCAGCTCGGGGTGGTCCATCAGCACCATGCCCAGCGCGCCGATCACCTGGCCTTGCTCGTCGCGCAAGGGCACCCGGCTGACCAAAAAAGTCCCGGCTTGGTTGGTCAGCAAGTCCACCATGATCGGCTTGCCGCTGTCGATCACCTGCGCCAGCAAGGTGTTGGGCACCACCTCCTCTACCCGCCGGCCGACAAACTCATGTGCGCCGGCAAAGCCCAGCGCCGGTAAAAAGCGCTTGTAGCCCTCGCTGATCCAGACCACGCGGTGCGCCCGGTCCACCACCATCATGCCCTGCACGGTCTGGGCGTACAGGTCGAACATCGAGCGCGCCGCCAGCTTGAGCAGGCTGTCGGTGTCTTGCGGCAACACGGGCACGGTGGGCATGGGCAAATGCGGGTTGAAGTGGGGGCGACGCGGCGGTGATCGGTGGCCCGACGCACTGTACGGCAGCCCCGGATGGGCGATGATGCGCCCTGCCAAACCTTGGGAGGACCGGATGATTCGAGCCATGACCACCGCAGCATTGCTGTCGGCCACCCTGTTGGCCGCGGGCTGCGCGGGCCTGAAGCCGGGCGCGGCGCCGACCGAAGACACCGCTGCCGAGACCCGTGCTGCGAATGTCGCAGCCGCTGCAGCGGTGGTCGAGACCCAACGCGCCGCCTTGTCCAGCGCGATGGCCGACACCGGCGTGTCGGTGCTGCGCATGCCCGACGACGAGTTGCAGGTCAACGTGCCGAGCGACTTTTCGTTCGGCAGCGACCATGCCGAGATCCTGCCGGTGGCCAGGCTGTCCAGCACCGGCCTGCCCACCAACCTGCTGTCGCCGATGTTCCTGACGATGCGCATCCGCATCGTCGGCCACACCGACAGCCAGGGCAGCGAGGCCAGCAACGATGCGCTGTCGCTGGCCCGCGCCAACAGCGTGCGCCGCCACCTGGAAGGCAAGGGCGTGGCCGCGAACCGCATCGAGGTGCTGGGCCGGGGTGAGCGTGACCCGCTGGTGGGCAACGACAAGGCCTATGGCCGCGCGCTGAACCGACGCGTGGAGATCTACCTGCGCGAGCCCGCCGCCAAGCCCTGACCGGCGCAAGCACAACAGCCCGCCAGACCACCGACCGGCCGCGGCAAGCCAGCAGCGTCAACGTCAGCGGCTGGACGGGTGTGTGGCGTCGGCGGGCTGTTCTGGGTCCGGCAACGGCTCGGCAGTCTCGGCTGGGGTTTGACGGCGGCCCGTAAGGCCCGTAAAGCCGGCGTGCTCAGCCGACGGCAGCGGCGTCTGCATTGGTTCGGCACGGGCCCGGCCAATGGCCACACGGGCACGGTCGGCCGGCGATGCACGGCGGTCCGGCGATTGGGTCGCCTCGACCTTAGCCGCCATCGCGCGGGCCCCACCGGCAGCCGGGGCCGGCACGGCCGCAGCGGGCCGCAAAGGTTGCAACAGGGCGGCGCCGGCCACCAGCAGCCCAGCCGCAGCACCTGCCAGCAGCCAGACCACCGTGCCGGCGGCGTCTTTGTGGGCCTGGCGGGCGGCCAGTTCGGCCTGCTTCTCCACCGCGTCCCACCACGCCGCCAAGTCGGCGCCCAGCTGCAAGAAGGCCTGCTGCGCCGGGCCGGTCAGCAGCAAGCGCGCTGCTGCTGCGGCCACCGGGTCTGCCGCGGCGCGGCGCGACAGCACCATCAACCGGTCCTGCTCCTCCCAGAACCGGGTCACGCTGGCGCGCACCGTTGCGTGGTGCCGGTGGTCGGACTCGGTCTTGAGCCGGCGAGCGCAGGCCGCCAGGCGCAGCTCCATGCGCTGGCGCTGGGCCCGCATGCGCGATTCCAGCGCCGGCAGCTCGGCCGTGCCGCTGAGCACCAGGTGCAAGGCAGCCATGCCGCGCAGGTCCTCGACGCCGGCCGACATGTCGTGCAGCAAGCGCACCGATGGCAAGGTGTCCAGCTCGAACAGGTCGACCTGCTGGTCGAGCTGGTGGATGCGGGTCAGCGACAAGGCAGTGCTCAGCCCCAGCAACAGCAGCAGCACAGCGATGACGGCGCCCAGGCGTTGCGCCAGCGGCAGGTTGAGGAAGAATTTCATCGGCGGGATCGGGTCGGCAAGGCAGGCACACGCCAGCAATGGCGCTGCCCGGCATGGTGACCCGTGGGCGGTGCGGCTGATCTACGGATCAGCGCAGCGCCCGCGCGGTTGATCGCCGAGGCGGTAGCCGGCAGACCGTGCCAGGCCGCACGGGCCGATGCCCCGCTCTAGACCGTTCACCCTCCGGCGCTGCGGGTTAACAGTCCACAATGCTGCGAGAACGACAACACACCCAGCCCATGGCCACCAGACACCCGCACCAAGGTGCACCAAACCGCCTGTATTCGCTGATGGAAGTGCGCGCACTGGCTGAAATGGCCATGCTGCCTTTTGCCTGGCCGATGCTGGCCACCGCGCCGCGCGGCGACGGCCACCCGGTGCTGCTGTTGCCGGGTTTCATGGCCGACGAGATCACGCTGGTGGCGATCAAGGCCTTTTTAAGCGGCCGGGGCTACGACGTGCAGACCTGGGGCCTGGGCCGCAACATCGGCTTCCAACGCCGCCATGCCGAGGCGCTGGAGCAAAAAATCCGCCACCTGCACCACCACACTGGCCGCAAGGTCACCCTGGTGGGCTGGAGCCTGGGCGGGGTGTTTGCGCTGTACGGCGCGCACCAGGCCAGTGAATGTGTGCGTCAGATCATCACGCTGGGCAGCCCGGTCAGCGTAGACCCGGCGGGCAGCCAGTCACCCCGGCTGGTCAAGATGCTGTACCGCATGGTCGCCCACCCGATGGGCCCCAACGTGCATGTGATGCAGCCACGCGCCAAGAAGCTGCGCGAGCACCTGGTGCCCAGTGTGCCCATGAGCTGCCTGTACTCGATCAGCGACGGCGTGGTGCCGCCGCAAGAGGCCACCATCGACGCGCCCGAGCAGGGCTACGAGAACATACGGGTGGCAGGCAGCCATACCGGGCTGGGCTTCAACGCGATGGTGCTGTGCATCCTGGCCGACCGGCTGGCGCAGCCCGAGGGCGCCTGGACACCGTTCAAGCCCGACGGGCTGTCCGGCATGGTGTACCGCCTGATGACGCACGCGATGCTGCCGATCTGAGGGCCAGGCGGGCAGGAGCCACCTTGAGCCACCTGGCACCTGCCAGACGTTTTAAGCGGCCTTGGCCGCTGTGCGGCGGCGGGCAGCCGTTGGCTTGCGCGGCGGCCGGGCCTGCGCCAGCGCCAGGTACTCCTGAAAGGTGTCGCGCAGGCACAGCGCAAACGCCTCGGGGTCAGGCATCAGCTCACGGCACGAGGTGGGCGAAATCACCAGACGACCGTCGTAGCGGGTGACCGCAAAGGCCAGGCCCATGCCGTCGGCGATCGGCAGGATGGCCGAGAAGTAGCTCATGCGTGCGCCGCAGAGGTACAGCGGCACGGCAGGCGCCGGCACTTCGGTGATGGCGCAGTTGGCCGCTGGCACGCGCGAGCCCAGGCTGGCACCGACCCGTGCCGCCAACCGGCGCGACCAGGACAGCAACGGCGCCGGTGCCTTGGCGCCGGCCTCGGCCAGGTCCGGGCTGTCGGCCACTAGCGTCACCGCGTCGGGTGCCTGATTGGCCTGCGCCTTGACCGCCGCCAGCCGCTGCACCGCATCGGCGATGTCGGTGCCCAGTTGCACATGGCGCCAGTGCATTGCACCGGCGTCCGCGGCAGCCCCGTTGACCTCAGGCTTGGCCACCAGGGCGGTCAGGTTGTGGCCCTCGGGCAGTTCGCCCTTGGCACCCAGGTAACGGCGCAGCGCGCCACCGCATACCGCCAGCACCACATCTTCGACCGACGCACCCTTGACCAGACGCCGCACGGCCTCGACCTCGGCATCGGTGAACCTGCGGGTCTCCAGCACCCGGTGCGGTGACACGACGGAGTTGAAGCGTGTGACCGGCAGGTCTTGCGGCCGCATCAGCATCTCGCTGGCCAACGCGGCGGCGGCCGGTGCAACATGGGTTGCCGCCCGCGCCAGCGGCCGGACCAGCCGCAGCGGCGCAGTGGCCGACTTGACCAAGCCCCGGCCCACCAGCGACAAGCGCCCCGGTGCCGACTCGGCAAACCAGGGGCTGGCCGGCCCATCGGGCAGCGGCGTTGCGCTGTCATCGAGCAGCAAGGCGCTGAGCTCGCTCAGGCGCTGCGGCCCCACCGCCGCGAGATGCGTCTTGAGCAACACCGCAAAGCTGCCCACCGGCAGGTCGAGAAAACTGTCCAGCCCCTCGATGACGTAGAGCTCCCACAACGGGCGGTCCAGATCGAGTGCCCGCGCATGGATGCGCGAGACCTGGATACAAAACTGCCGCCAGTCGCCCGGCTTGGGCAGGGCGATGTGGCGGACGTGGTATTCGAGGTCGAAATCCTGGTCGTCCACCCAGTACGGGTGGTCCAGCCCCAGCGGCAAGGTCTGCAGCCGCTGGCGAAACAGCGGCGACGCGGACAGCCGCCGCTCGATGTGCGCCAGCACGGTCTTGAACCGCACCACCCCGCCCGCCGCGGTGGCCTGGTCGAAGATGTGCAGCAGGCTGACGTTGGCGTTCGAGGTCGCGGTATCCGAGTACAAATACCCCGCGTCGTGCCCGCTGAGCTGGCGCATGGCGATGGCCTGGCTATCAGGCGGCGGTGGTGTCGGACACGGCTTCGACCGCTTGGGCGGCCGGGCTGGCCTTGGCGGCACGGCGAGCACGCGGGGCCTTGGCCACCACAGCCGCCGGCTTGGCGGCGGCCTTGCGCACGGTCTTGGGCTTGACGGCGGCCTTGACTTCGGCAACCACCGGCGCGACGGCCTTCTTGGCCTTCTTCACGGTGGCGGTGGCCGTCTGGGCGACGGCGTCAACCTGGGCGTCCAGCTTGGCAGCGGCACGGCGACCGGCCGGCGTTGCACGCTTGGCCTTGACCACGGCCGACTTGACAGCGGTCTTGGCCTTGACCGGGGCGCCCGGCAACTTGCCGGCACCGGCAGCCACACGCTCGGAGATCGCCAGCGCGGCTTGCGCGCCCGGCAGGCTGATGCGCACGGCGGCTTGCAGGCTGGACGCGACCACGCGGTTGTCGACACCTTCTGCCAGATCGGCCACGCGGCTGACCTGGGTGCTCACGCCGGTGCTGCCCATCTCGATGGCGCGCTCGGTGCGGCTGCTGACGGCGTCCAGGCCCTTGGCGGCCAGACCGGTCACGTTGCCGCTGGCGCGGCGCAGGGCGGCCGCCAGACGCGGCGCCAGACGCTCGGCCCCTTGCCTGGCGGCGCGGTCAACACCCCGCTGCATCGCGCTGATCAGGCGATGGCCACCAACGCGGTAAGCACCGACAGCGCGCTCGGCGGCTTGGGTGTAATTGGCAACGGTCTTGAGGGTGACGGCACGCAGGCTGATTGGGGTCATGATGGTCTTTCGTGTGGGAAGAGAGGGAAACCTTGTGCGGTGCAAGCTGTGCACCATGGGTACCAGTGTGCCGCGCAGGGTCTAGAGCGCGAAACCCAATCCGAGGGTAAAAACCTAGGCTTTTGACTCCAAACCGGCGCGGCGCCCCCAGCGATCCTGCGCGACAGCAGCACCTGGCGCAGCCCGCAAGCCACCCCGCACAGCCACCCGAAGCACCGCAGAATGCAGGCCACGAGACCGCACCCGCCTGCACCCGACCGCCCCCACGCCCCCACGGCCCAACACCGCATTGCACCGACTGAAGGTTGCACCATGAGCCCCGCCACCCCCGACGACGACCCCACCCACGCACTGGACGATTTTGTGCGCCGCATGCGCCCGGCCGCCCAGCCCGCTGCCGCAGCGGACGCCGACCTGGCGGACTTGCAAGACGGCTTGCTGGCCCGGCTGCATCCCGAGCGCGCCACCGGGTCCACCGGCATGGCCCGGCCCAAAGGCGGCACGCTGCGCAGCGGCCAGACCTGGGACGCCGACGATGTGGTGGACGTGCCCGAGGTGCAACTGCCCCGCGTGCCGCCAGACCGCACCGACATCCCCGCCGTGACCTTGCCGATCGTCGACCTGGTGGCCGAACAGGCGCAGGCCGCGATCTCGCCGGACATCGATCTGCCGCCGGTCATCACACCACCGCCGCCCGACGCCGGCGCATTGGACGATGCCACGCGCCGCGCCAGCCACGGTGTGGCGGCGCAGCAAGACAGCGAGGACGACGACAACGCCGAGGCCGGCTGGCAGCCCGGCCTGCAATCGCTGCAACTGCGGCGTGCCAGCCACCCACGGCTGCTGGTCAGCTGGCAGCCCGGCGCCTGGACCGGCGCGGTGCGCGAGGTGCTGGCGTCCACCACTGAATTTGTCACCACGCCGGGCGGCACAGCGGTTGAAACCTACCCGCCCCACCGCCTGCTGCTGCTGTGGCCGCCGCAGCGGCTGGACGCGCCCACCCCCGGCCGCTGGCCGCAGCAGGTCAAGCTGTCCGCGGTGCCGGCCGACCAGGCCGCCGAGGCGCTGGTGGGCCTGTTGCCTGAACCCGAACTGCTGTGGATCAACCCCGCAGGCGGGCAGATCGACTGGGCGCTGGCTGCCGAGATCGTGTTGCACCACGACAGCGCGCTGCGGCCGTTCCAGCGCAACGGCCTGCGCGACTTCATTGCGGCGGAGCGTGAGGCCACCTTTGCCCGGCTCAACGCCGACTACGGGCTGCCGCCTGGAGCCGACGCGGTGCTGCGGCGTTAGGCGCGGGCCAAGCGCGCGGGGCGGGCGCGGTTTTGCAGGCTCACAACACCCGCGCCACGCCGGGCAACCGCAGCAGTTGGCCGGCCAGTGCGTAACACAGCAGGCAGGCCAGCGCACCGCTGACGCCGAACTTCAGCAGTGCCGGCGCCGGCACCGACGCCCAGGCCAGCGCCACGGCCACCAGCACCGGCGGGTGGATCACATAGATCGCAAACGCCCGGCGCGACAGGCGCTGCCAGACCGGGCCAACCACCGCAAAGCGCTGCTGCTGCGCGCGCAGCAGCAGGCCCAGGATCACGCCCCAGGCCACCAGCGGCTCCCAGACGGCATAGACCAGCGCCAGCAGGCTGAATCCGCCCTCGACCCGGCCCTGCAGCAACGGCACCGACGCCGCCGACAACGCCACCACCGGCAAGACCGGCACGGCCCAGCGTGCCACCCGGCGCCAGCGCCTGACCTGTGCCGGCGGCAGCCGGACCAGCCAGCCCGGCACTGCTGCGGCATGGCCGGCGGCAAACAGCAGCGCATACGAGGCAAAGTAGCCCCACTGCATGCCTGCCACGCTGACACCCACCGGCCACAGCAGGCGCAGCCCAAACGCCGCCAGGCCGCAGCCCAGCGCCGCCAAAACCAGCGTGTGGTCGGCCGGAAACGGCGCCGCAGACCGGTCGCGCAGCGGCCGCCAGCGCGCCGTGGCCTGCCACAGCACCGCGGCCAGCGCCGCCAGCATCAAGGCCTGCGCAAACCACAATGGCCCGGGCTCGAAGACCCGGTTCGAGACCATCCAGCGCAGCGTGTCGAGCGGGCCGACACCCCGGGCGGTCTGCGCCAACGCCACGGTCAGCGGCCCCAGCACCGCCACAAAAAACAGCCAAGGCCCACCCAGCCGCAGCGCGCGGTCAGCGCAGAAGCGCCACACGCCCTTGCGCGCCAGCGCCGCCGGCGTGAAGTAACCCGCCAGCAGAAAAAACAGCCCCATGAACCAGGCCTGGTTCAACGCGCAAAAAAAGCTCAGCAGGCGTGACGACCACGCAGCGCCGGGGGCCAGTTCCACGTAGAACCAGCCACCCTGGGCGCCATAGGTGATCGCCGCGTGGTGAAACACCACCAGCAGCGTGGTGCCGGCGCGCAGCCCGTCCAGCGCGGCATGGCGGGCGGGTGCCGGGCTGAGTGCGGGCGCGGGTGCGGGCGCAGGTGCAGGTGCAGGCGTGGGCGCGGACCTCGGGACGGCAGCCGCCCGGCCGGCTGCTGTCAAAACCAGCGCCCGATCAGCATCGCCACAAAGCTCAGCACCAGGCTGGACGCCAGTGGCACATAAAACTCACGGCCCCAGAAGCGCAGCGTGAAGTCGCCCGGCAGGCGGCCCAGGCCGATCTTGCGCAGCAAGCGTTGCAGGCCACCAAACAGGATCAGCGCCAAGAAGAAGACGATCAGCCAGCGCATCGGTCGGGACAGCTCGCCATCACAGCCGGTGGGTGCGGTCACCCTGGGCAAAACCCAGCGGCTCGAACGTCACGCCGCGCGACATCGCGATCACCTTGAACAACTCGCCCATCTCATGCTCGTTGACCAGTTTTTGCGCCATCGCGCGCTGCGCCAGGCTGGCGCCGGCCAGCAGGTCCACCAGGCCGCAGTTGATCAAAAAGCGTGCCTGCGAGGTGTAGCCGATCACGTCCAGCCCGGCGTCCTGCCCGGCCAGCGCGATGCCGCTGAAGTTGACATGGGCGGTGATGTCCTTGGCCCCCACCTCGACCAGCGGGTCGGTGTCGGCGCGGTGGGCCTGGTGGCACATCAGCGTGCCGCTGTGGCGCTGCGGCAGGTAGAACTCGGTCTCGGGGAAGCCGTAGTCGATGAAGATCAGCACACCGCGCCGCAGCAGGGCCGCCACGGTGCTGACGAAGGCCTCGGCCTGCGGGTGGATCTCGACCACCGTGCCGGGCACGAACGCTGCATCCAACGGCGGGCGCAGCGCCGTCGGCCGGTCTGACCAGGCCAGGGCCTCGCTGTGGTCAGCGTCGGCGGCAACCACACCGCGCTCGAACCAGCGCTGGCCATCGAAGGCCAGCAACTGCACCGGCATCGCGTCCAGCACCTCGTTGCCCAGCACCACGCCGTCAAAGACCTCGGGCAGCGCGTCCAGCCACTGGATGCGGCTGCCGAAACGCGCCAGCCGGGCTTGTTGGCGCTCGCGCAGCGTGCCCGACAGGTCGACGATGGCGTACTGCTGCACCACCAGGCTTGCATCGCGCAGGGCGTCCAGCGCGTCCAGCAGGCCTTCGGCCAGCGCACCCGACCCGGCACCAAACTCCATCAGCCGCGGCGGGCAAGCCGCACGGCCCAGCGCCAGCAGCGCCTGCGCCACCTGGGCCGCCAGCGTCTGGGCAAACAGCGGCGACAGCTCGGGCGCGGTCACAAAATCACTGCCCGACGACGGCATGGTGCCGAACTTGCGGCGGTGGTTGGCGTAATAGCCCAGCCCGGGTGCATACAGCGCCAGCGCCATGAACTTGTCGAACGGCAACCAGCCGCCGTTGTCCGCAATGGCACCCCGCACGACGCGGTCCAGGGCGCTGGCTACACTGGCGGATTGGCCCGCAGCATCGCTTGTGGTGTCAACGTTTTGGACCATCTCGCCATTGTAGAAAGCATGTCGCCCTCCACATCCTCCCCGCCGTCCCGGTCCAACCCGACCGCATCCGCCGCCACCCGGCCAGTGGCGCTGGTGACCGGCGCGGCGCGGCGCATCGGTCGCGTCATCACGCTGGACCTGGCGCGCCACGGCTGGGACGTAGTGCTGCACTGCCGCGGCGGTGCAACATCGCTGGCCGACGCCGAGGCCACCGCCGACGAGGCCAGAGCCTTCGGCGCCCGTGCCCGGGTGCTGGCCGCCGACCTGACCGACGATGCGGCTTGTGAAGCCCTGGTGCCGGCGGCGGTAGGGGCACTGGGCCGGCTGGACGCGGTGGTCAACAACGCCTCGCTGTTCGAGTACGACAGCGTGGCGAGCTTTTCCACCCGCACCCTGGACCGCGCCTGGCGCAGCAACACCGCGCCGGCCGTGCTGCTGGCGCGTGCGCTGCATGCCCACCTGCTGGCGCGTGACCCGACCGGCGCAGCAGCCACGGGCTGTGTGATCAACCTGCTGGACCAGAAGCTGGTCAACCCCAACCCCGACTACTTCTCGTACACGCTGTCCAAAGCCGCGCTGGCCGAGGCCACGGTGATGCTGGCCCAGGCGCTGGCACCGCGGCTGCGCATCAACGCGGTGTCGCCCGGCGTCACGCTGGTCTCGGGCACCATGAACGAGGCCGAGTTCGACGCCGCGCACCGGCTCACGCCGCTGCAGCGCTCGTCCACCCCCGACGACATCGCCCGCGCCGTGCGCTTTTTGCTTGAATCCCCCGCCATCACCGGCCACACGCTGGTGGTCGACGGCGGCCAGCACCTGCTGGGCCAGCCGCGCGACGTGCTGTTTCTGGCCCAGCAGCAGCTGGCGCCCTAGCCCCTGAAAGCCTCCTGACATGCAAAGCCTGCTCACCAACCCCAGCCTGATGGACTGCCGGCGCCTGTTTTTGCGCGACTACGAGGTCTGGATCAACATCGGCGTGCACGAGTTCGAGAAAAAGGGCGAGCAGCGCGTCAAGATCAATGTGGATCTGTACGTGCCGCTGGCGCTGTCCACCCCCACCCAGGACCAACTGGACGAAGTGCTGGATTACGACTTCATCCGCCGCACGATCGCCGAGCGGGTCTCGCGCGGTCACATCCACCTGCAGGAGACACTGGCCGACGATGTGCTGCAGCTGATGCTGGCCCACCCCAGGGTGCGGGCCGCCCGGGTGTCGACTGAAAAACCCGACGTCTACCCGGATTGCGACGCGGTGGGCTGCGAGGTGTTTGGCATGAAGGACGGTGCGTGAACAGCCCGGCCGAAGCACCCGCCCGGCCCGACGCCGCGCTGGACAGCCGCGCCA
>JBBRZR010000108.1:0-12356 GCA_038236495.1 Burkholderiales bacterium | reverse complement strand
CTACACGATCACCAACTTCAGCTTCAGCGCCAGCGGTGGCGCGAGCTTCACGGCCACGCCGGTGCCGGAGCCGGGCGCCTGGGCGATGTTGCTGGCGGGACTGGCGGGGCTGGCAGGCGCGGTTCGGTCAAAGGCCCGGCGCCGCAACCCCGGCTGATCAGTCGGCCGCGCCCAGCGCCAGCGCCCGGTCACGCTGGGCGGCCAGGGCCACGGTGTCGGGCACTGCCTGGGTGGGCCAGCCTTGCAGATGGCGTTCGCTCAGGTCGGCCAGCGCGGCGATCCAGTCGGGGGCGTCGTTCAGGCAGGGGATGAAGTTGAAGCGCTCGCCACCCGAGCTTGTGAAGGCGTCGCGGGCTTCCATCGCGATTTCTTCCAGCGTCTCCAGGTTGTCGGCGGCAAAGCCGGGGCAGATGGCGTCGATGTGTTTGACGCCCTCTGCAGCCAGGCGTCTGACGGTGGGCTCGGTGTAGGGTTCCAGCCACTTGGCGCGGCCCAGCCGGCTCTGGAAGGTGACGATGTAGTCGCCCTGGGCCAGGCCCAGCGCTTCGGCCAGCAGCCGGCCAGTCTTCTGGCATTCGCAGTGGTAAGGGTCGCCCAGGCCCAGGCTGCGCGCCGGCACGCCGTGAAAACTCATCACCAGCTTGTCACCGCGACCCTGTTGGGCCCAATGTGCACGCACGCTGTGGGCCAGCGCGGCGATGTAGCCCGGATCGTCGTGGTAACGGTTGATGAAGCGAAGCTCGGGCAAGCGCCGGCTGCGCATCGCCCAGACGGCCACGGCATCGACAGTGCTGGCGGTGGTGGCGGCCGCGTATTGCGGGTACAGCGGCAGCACCAGCAACCGGGTCACGCCGTCGGCGGCCAGTGCGTCCAGGGTGGTGTCGATCGCGGGTGACCCGTAGCGCATCGCATGGCGCACCGTCAGGTGGTGGCCGCGGGCTTGCAGCTGCGTTTGCAGCAACTCGGCCTGGCGCGCCGTCCAGGTCAGCAGGGGCGAGCCGGCAGCGGTCCAGATGGCCGCGTATTTGGCGGCCGACTTGGCCGGCCGGAACCGCAGGATCACGCCGTTCAGGATCAACCACCACAGCGGACGGGGGATCTCCACCACCCGCGGGTCCCACAGGAACTGCCCCAGGTAGCGCCGCAGGGCGGCAGGCGTGGGCGCGTCGGGCGTGCCCAGGTTGACGAGCAGGATCGCGCTGCGCTCGCCGCGGCCATGGCTGTAGGGGGGTTCGGGTGAAAATTTCATCGCGGTCGATTGTCCGCGATGGGTTGGCGCTACGCCGGCGATGGGCGTGTGTGGCCAGCGGTGCCGGGGCTATTGCACGGCCTGTGCCGTGCCGGTGGTTCTGGCTGGCGAACCCGGCAGGCGCGCCTTGCAGGCTCATGGTTTGTGCGGCACGGTGTCCACGAAGGACAGCAACTCGAAGCGCACGCTGGGCGCGGAGGGATCGCTGGGGGACCCGCCCAGGCCGATCCAGCCCGAGCCGTGCAAGGTGCAGTGGCCACGCCGCAGGCTGACCACTTCAGCCGCGTCGCCAAAGCGCACGTAGGTGCCGTTGTAGCTGAGGTCGGTGAGCTGGAACGAGCCGCCATGCCAGTCCAGCCGCGCATGCGAGCGCGACACCCGGCTGTCGTCGACCCGGAAATTGGCCTGCGGGCTGCGCCCCATCACCACCGGCATGTGCTCGCCGTCGAAAACCTCGTTGACATCCATCCAGACCAGCCGCACCGCCTCGGGCTCCAGCGTGTGCGGCACGCCGCCAAACTGGGTGGCCAGCATGTCAACGCCGCGGCGCCCGCCCATCACGTGTACCTGCACCGGCTCGGCCCGGCCGCGCAGGTGCATCCAGTCGAGCGAGCGGAACCGTGGCCGCAACTCATCGGCCAAGCCGGACAACACCTCGCCGGTGATCAGGGTTTCGTTGTCGCTGGCATGGTCGATCAGCCGGGCGGCCACGTTGACGGCATCGCCAAAGCAGTCGCCGCCCATCTCCACCACCTCACCGCGGGCCAGTGCCACTTGCAGGCGCAGGCCCCGCAGACCGGCCGATGCACCCCGCTCGCGGCCGCGGATGACCAACAGCTCCAGCTCTTCGTGCATCTTTTGCGCGGACAGAAAGCCTTCGGCCGGCGTGTTGAACACCGCCATCAGACCATCACCCAATGTCTTGACCAGATCGCCGCCGCAGGCCGGTACGGCGCGCGACAGGGCGGTGACGGTGTGTGTCACCACCGACGTGGCCTCGGCATTGCCCAGGGTCTCGTAGAGGGCTGTGCTGCCCCGCAGGTCAGCAAACAGCACGGTGCGCTCAGCGATGCGCGTCATGTTGGCCAGTTTAATCGTGAATTTGTGCCGGTTCGACGGGCGGGGCTGGTCGCGGCGTGTAGCCGTGTCCGTGCCTGATTCAGTGACGGCTGGCCGGACCCGTGCCCTGGGGATTCTTGAGTTCTATGGTTAGCGCAACCAGCTCTTTGCGGCGTGCGATGGCGGTCTCTGACAACTCGCCAGACTCGACAAGCCACTCCATTTCGTCCCTGACGGCAAACTCCCGCAGCTTTCGCAGCACCGCTTCAACCAACTGGGCCGGCGCCTCGTCGTCCTCGACCTCATGGAAGCCCGCCAGCCGGTCCAGCAGCGGGCGCAGGGTGCTGGGGGTGTCGTGCTCGTCGTCGTCGGGCTGGTCCGGCAGCCGCCGCATCTCGGCGATCAGGGCGTTCATGGTGATGCTGCCTTGCTCGTGCAGCACCCGTTCCAGCGCGGCAAAAAACTCGCTGTAGGGCGCGGGCTGGGCGATCAGGAACTCATGCGACTCGCCGGACAGCTCCAGCCAGACCGCTGCGTGGCGGGCCAGCAGCCAGGCGGTGCGGTCCAGCAGCGAGGCGGTGCGCGGCGGGGTGGCGCGGTGACCCGGCATCGGGTTGAAGCGGCTGCGCTCGGGCTTGCGCCAGGCGCCGCCGCCCCGGCCGGCGCTGTCCGCCTTGCGCCAGGCACCACTTTCGGTCTTGCGCCAGCCGCCGGCGCTGGGCCGTTGGTCGGGCGGCGTGCCGTCGTCGTGATAGTTCGCACCGGCTTCGTCGCGTGGCCCGGCCGCTGCGCCCTGCGGGTCGTCGGCCGTGGTGGGGCTGGTGGTGCCTGCCTCACGCGCCGCGCGGGGCCGGCTGGCGGCGCGGCGGGCCCAATGGGCCAGCAGGGCCTCTGCGCCGATGCCGCCGATCTTGGCCAGCTCCAGCACGACTTGCTCACGCAGCAGGCCCTCGGGCAGCAATTCGACCAGCGGGCCGGCCTGCGACAGCATGCGCGAGCGGCCCTCGGCGGTGGCCAGGTCGCAGTCGGCGCCGGCCTGGGTGATCAGCTGGGTCGACAGCGGCACCGCCTGGCCCACCGCGCGCTCGAAGGCCTCGGGGCCCAACTCGCGGATGTAGGAGTCGGGGTCGTGCTCGGTGGGCAGGAACAAAAAGCGGATGCTTCGCAGGTCGCTGGCGTGCGGCAGCGCGGCCTCCAGCGCCCGGCCGGCAGCGCGCCGGCCGGCGGCGTCGCCATCGAAGCTGAACACCACCGATTCGGTGAAGCGGAACAATTTGCCCATGTGCTCTGCGGTGCAGGCGGTGCCCAGCGTGGCCACTGCGTTGGGATAGCCCCACTGCGCCAGCGCGACCACGTCCATATAGCCCTCGACCACCAGCGCGTAGCCTTTGGCGCGCAGGCCCTGGCGCGCCTCGAACAGGCCGTACAGCTCCTGGCCCTTGTGGAACACCGGCGTCTCGGGCGAGTTGAGGTACTTGGGCTCACCGACATCCAGCACCCGGCCGCCGAAGCCGATGACCTCGCCCCGCACCGACCGGATCGGGAACATGATGCGGTCGCGAAAGCGGTCGTAGCGTTTTTGCTCTTCGCCGGGTTTGTCGCCGTCTCCACCGCTGGTGATCACCAGGCCGGACTCGGCCAGCAACGGATCGTCATAGCGCGGAAACACCCCCGCCAGCGTACGCCAGCCCTCGGGCGCATAGCCCATGCCGAAACGTTTCGCCACCGCGCCGGTCAGGCCGCGCTTCTTGAGGTAAGCCACCGCCCGCGGGCTGGCTTTAAGCGCGGCGCGGTAGTGCTCACCCGCCTTGGCCAGCACGTCGCTGAGCGTGGCGCGCTGGGCTTTTTCGGCCTCGGCCCGGGCGCGGTCTTCAGGGCTGTCCTCCCGCTCGGGCACTTTCAGGCCGACCTGCTGGGCCAGGTCGCGCACCGCGTCCATGAAGGACAGGCCGCTGTACTCGGTCAGGAAGCGGATCGCGTCGCCGTGCACGCCGCAGCCGAAGCAGTGGTAGGTCTGGCGCGACGGGCTGACGATGAAGCTGGGCGATTTCTCGCCATGGAACGGGCACAGGCCCTTGTGGTTGATGCCGGCCTTCTTAAGCTCGACATGGCGGCCCACCACCTCGACAACGTCGACGCGGGACAACAGATCCTGGATGAAACCTTGGGGCAGCACCGGACTAGTCTAGCGAAGCCGGGCGGTGCACCCGGGTGTAGCGGCGCAGAGGTCAGTCGCCGCCCAGGCTGCGCGGTGGGGGCAGGACCACCGGCGGTGTGGCCGCGGCTTGGCCCCCTGGTGCCAGGGGGGCAGCCCCGCCAGCAACGGCTGCAACCGGTGCCGAACTGAGCACAAACAGGCCTTTCCACTCGCGCACCCAGGGGCCGACCTCGGCCGCCGGCATCGGCAGCGCAATGCCGTTGCCCTGGCCGATGTCGCAGCCCATGTCCATCAACATGCGGGCCTGGGCGGCGTTCTCGACGCCTTCGGCCACCACCACGCAGCCAAAGGTGCCCGACAGGCTGATCACGCCCTCGACGATGGCCCGGTCTTGCGGGTCGGTCAGCATGTTCTGCACAAACGAGCGGTCGATCTTGAGCACCTGCACCGGCAGCCGCTTGAGGTAGGTGAGGGTGGAGTAACCGGTGCCGAAATCGTCCAGCGCCCAGCGCACGCCCAGCCTGGCGCAGCGCTCCAGCACCGCCGAGGTGAAGCCGATGTCGGTCAACGCGGCGGTCTCCAGCACCTCCAGCTCCAGCCGCGGCCCCAGCGGCCGCTGGTGGCGGGCCAGCAGCTCGCCCAGGCGCTGCGCAAAGTCGGGCTCTTGCAGGTGGCGGGCGGCGATGTTGACGCTGACCGAGATGTCCAGCCCCTGGTTTTGCCAGACATCCAGTTGATCAAGTGCCTGCGCCAGCACGTAGTCGCCGACCCGGGCCGACAGCCCCGTGTGCTCGATCAGCGGCAAGAACTGCGCCGGCGGCACCACGCCGTGCTCGGGGTGGTTCCAGCGCAGCAGGGCCTCGACGCCCAGCACCACGCCGCGCTTGAGGTCGACCTTGGGCTGGTAGTACAGCATCAGCTCGTTGCGGTCCAGCGCGTCCTGCACCCGGCCGATGGCCAGCACCCGTTCTTCAGTGCGGCGGCTGTGCTCGGGGTCGAAGAACAAGTAGCCGTTGCGGCCCGACTGCTTGACGCCGTACATCGCATGGTCGGCGTGGCGCAGCAGGGTGTCGGCATCGCTCGAATCGAGTGGGTAGACGGTGGCGCCAACGCTGGCGGTCACGACCTCAGGCTCGGCGCCGGGGCGCAGCACGATGGGCTGGGCCACCACCCGCAGCACCCGCTCGACCGCGGCGCGCGCTTCGTCCACCGTGCCGGCCCGCAGCAGCAGCACAAACTCGTCGCCACCCAGCCGGGCGGCGCTGTCGGACCAGACCGTGCCGCGGGCGCGCAACGCCGACCGCAGCCGGTTGGCCAGCTCGGCCAGCAGCCGGTCCCCGGCCTCATGGCCGTGGCGCTCATTGATGGTCTTGAAGTGGTCCAGGTCGAGGTAGCAGACCGCCAGCAGGTAGCCGTCGCGGTCGGTGGCGGCCATGGCCTCGGCCAGCAATTGCGTCAGCCGCGCCCGGTTGGGCAGGCGAGTGAGCTCGTCGAAATGGGCCTGGCGCTCCAGTTGCTCGCGCTGCAACCGATGCTCGGTGACGTCGCTGACCACCAGCACGTGGTAGCGCAGCACACCGTCTGGCCCGTTGACGGTGGACACGGTGACATGCAGCGCGCAGGCGTCGCCGTTGCGGCGTCGCTCGATCACCTCGCCCACCCAGTTGCCGGTGCTGCGCAACGCGGCCCACAGGCTGGCCTGTTGCGGCCGGCCTGCGGCATCCATCGCGCCCGGGCGCAACAGGCCGGGCACGGAGCCGATCAACTCCTCGCGCGGGATGCCGACGATGCGGCAGTAGGTCGGGTTGGCGTCCAGCAAACGCAGGTCGGCGTCGGTGACCACCAGGCCCTCGTGCAGGTGCATGAAGACGCTGGACGACAGCTGCTGCCGGTCCTCGGCGCTGCGTCGGGCGCTGATGTCGGCCAAGGACGCCACCACCCGCACCGCGGCGCCGGCGTGGTCCCGCTCGGCCACGATCAGGTGCAACTCGAACCAGCGCCAGCCGTCACGCACCCGCACCTGCAGCTCGCGGCGTTGCCCTGTGCCAGCGGGGGTGTGCTGGGTGGACAGCGCGCTGCGCACGGCGTCGCGGTCGTCGGCATGCACCTTGGCCAGCCAGTGGTCGAGGTTGGCGTCGTGCTCGCTGTCCGGCTCGTCCATCAGGTCGCGCCAGCGCGGTGAGGTATAGCCTTGCCCGGTGCGCAGGTTCCAGTCGGCCACGCCCAGATCGGACCCTTCCAGCGCCAGCTGCCAGCGTTCGTCCAGCCGGGTCAGCTCACCCACCTGGACATGCGTCAGCAGCACCAGCGCCGACAGGCTGGCAGCGTAGACCCACAGCAGCAGGCCACCACCGGCCGGCATGGCGGCAAACGGTCCCATGCCGACAGCCGTGGCCGCGTGGGTGGTGATGGACAGCAGCAGCACGGCGGCCGATGCCGTGCCCAGGCCGGCGCGCATGGCCAGCCAGCACAGCAGCAGGTGGGGCAGCAGCAGCAGCCCGAGCGCGGGTGACAGCCCCAGCGGCGCCAGCCCCAGTGCCGACTGCGCCGACAGCGCCAGCGCGACGGCCACTGCACTGCCGGCCAACAAACCCACGGTGCGCCAACGTTGGTCGGGCCGAAGTGCCTGCGTCAGGTTGAGCCAGCGGAACGTGAGCAACGGCACACCGGCGACGATCAGGCCCAGGCAGTCACCCGCCCACCAGTACATCGCATTGACGGGCAGGTCTATAGCGCTGATGCGGCCGGCCAGCGCCAGCCAGGCCGTGCCACTGGCCGCACTGATGACGGTGGCGCCCAAAGCGCCGGCACCGATCAGCAGCCAGAGGTCACGCCGCTGTTCCAACCGGGGGTTGAAGTTGGCCCGTGCCAGCCACCGGGTCGCGAGCCAGGGGCCGCCGAGGTTGCCGGCTGTGATGGCCAAGGCCACGGCCGGCGATTCGCCCGCCTGCAGATTCACCAGCCAGGCACCCAGCGCAAGCGCCGGCAGCTGGCCCGGGCCCCAGCGCACAAGAACAGCCAGGGCCAGACCGGTTGCAGGCCAGAACGGGCTGATGAACGGTGATGGCCCCGGCAGCGACAGCCCGAGCTTGCCGGCCGCCAGATAGGCCAGTGTGACCAGCAAGGACCGCAGCACCCACGGCAATGGCTGTTGGAAGAGGGCGGTGGAGGCTGGCGTTGTCAAAGGGCGGGCGTCTGAGAGGTCGGGCGCCGGATGGGCGCCGCAGGGTCATCCGATGCTAGCCTGCCGGACTGGTGCCGGGTATCCCGCAGGCAAGGCGGGATATCCGGGTCCTGAAACGGCTGCGGCCCGGGCAAACCCGGGCCGCAGCAAAATGCCAGGCGTGCCGGCAGCACGCCATCAGCGGCCTGTCAGATCGTGAATTCTTCGATCTTGGCGCCAGCGGCCAGTGCGGCCTTGAGCCATTTGGGTTGCAGGCCGCGGCCGGTCCAGCTGTCACCCGTGGCGGCGTTGCGGTACTTGGCGGCCACTTTGCCGGTGGGTTTGACAACCCCCGGGGCACGCACGCCCGCCACTTTGCCAGCAATATCCGCAGACGTCAGGCCAAACTCGGCCATCAGCGCCCGGCATTTGGCAATGGCGTCGGCGCGTGATTCACGCTGGACATCGGCAATCTTCTTTTCGAGTTCAGCGCGTTGCGCCAGCAGGTCTTGCAGTGAGGACATATTCGGGCTCCAGGGGAAACGTTGGTGGTGCGAGTGTAGACCAGATTTTAAATTGTTGGGTCTACTTATTTTCCCGAAGTTGAATATTGCTGCCGGACCGGGTCAAGGTGTGGGCGGCACGTAACCCGCAGGCTGGTCGGCACCCTCGCCGAAGAAGAAGCGTTCCATTTGCCGCGCCAGATACTGGCGGGCCCGCTGGTCGGCCAGATTCAAGCGGTTTTCATTGACCAGCATGGTCTGGTGCTTCAGCCAGGCCACCCAGGCCTCTTTGCTGACATTGAGGTAGATCCTTTTGCCCAACTCGCCCGGGTAGGGCACAAAATCCAGGCCTTCGGCCTCTTTTTTCAGATAGACGCATTGCACGGTGCGGGCCATGTGGATTCTCCTTGGTGGGAATGTATCGGTTGGGGCAGGCCGTCAGGCCAGTTTCTTGACCAGAACCTGCGAGCGCCGGTCCCAGTTGTACTTGCGTTTGCGGGCCTCGGGCAGCCAGTCGGGGTCGACCGCTGCAAAGCCGCGCTTGATGAACCAGTGCATGGTGCGGGTGGTCAGCACGAAGATGCTGTCCAGGCCCTGCGCCCGGGCGCGCTGCTCGACGCGTTTGAGGATGCGCTCGCCGTCGCCTTGCCCCTGCACCTGCGGCGATATGGTCAGCGCAGCCATCTCGCCGGTGCGGGCCTCGGGGTAGGGGTAGAGCGCCGCGCAGCCAAATATCACGCCGTCGTGCGCGATCACGGTGTAATTGGCAATGTCGCGCTCGATCTCGTTGCGCTCGCGCCGCACCAAGGTGCCGTCGCGCTCGAAAGGTTCGATCAATTGCAGGATGCCACCGACATCGTCGGCAGTGGCTTCGTGCAGGCTTTCGAGTTTTTCATCGACCACCATGGTGCCGATGCCGTCGTGGGTAAATACCTCTTGCAATATCGCGCCGTCGACCGCGAAGGGCAGGATGTGCGATCGCTCGACGCCCGCTTCGCAGGCTTTGACGCAATGCTGCAGATAAAACGCCAGATCGGTGGGCTGCACCGGTGCGGGCAGGGTATCGAGCAGGCGGCGGGCATCGGCCAACGCCATTTCGGTGTCGATCGCGCTGTCGGGATTGTTGCGGTCCTCCAGGATGCCGGCAATCTCGGACATGAACAACAGCTTGTCGGCCTGCAGCGCAATTGCGGTGGCGGTGGCCACTTCTTCCATGCGTAAATTGAAGGCCTCGCCGGTCGGCGAAAACCCGAACGGACTGAGCAGCACCAGCGCGCCGATATCGATGGCCCGCCGGATCGTTGCAGCATCGACCCGGCGCACCAGACCGGAATGCATGAAATCCACACCGTCGACGATGCCGACCGGCCGTGCGGTTAAAAAATTACCCGACACCACCCGCACCGTGGCATTGGCCATCGGAGTATTGGGCAAACCTTGGGAGAACGCGGCCTCAATCTCGAAGCGCAATTGCCCGGCAGCCTCTTGCGCGCAATCCAGGGTCACGGCGTCGGTGATGCGGATACCGTGGCTGTAGCGCGAGCTGTGGCCCTTGGCTTTGAGTTGCTCGTCGACCTGTGGCCTGAAGCCGTGCACCAGCACCAGCTTGATGCCCATGGCGTGCAGGATCGCCAGGTCCTGTACAAAGACATTGAGCTTGCCGGCGGCAACCAGCTCACCGGCCATGCCGATCACGAAGGTCTTGCCGTGGTAGGCATGGATGTAGGGCGCCACGGCGCGAAACCACGGGACGAAGGTGTGCGGGAAGACCAGGCTCATGGTGCGCCGGATTGTGCCGCAGGGCCCAATCCCGAAGCCGAGCCATGCCATGCCAATCCCTGGCCGGGCGTCGCGTGCCGAGACGCCGGGATTCGAGACACCGCAGCCTGTCCGCCGTACATTGCGCCATCAACGCTCTGACACCTGCCGGACGCCACGCCATGCAACCTCATGCCTTCATCGCGATGCCCTTCGGTGCCAAGCCCGGTCCGGACGGCAAGAGCACGATCCGCTTCGACCGGGTACTGGCCGACCTGCTGCGGCCGGCCTTGCTGCATGCTGGTTTCGAGGTGTTCCGGGCCGACGAGGAGCAGCGCGCTGGCGACATCCGGGTCGACATGTTCCAGGAGTTGCTGGCGGCCGATCTGGTGCTGGCCGACCTGACCTCGGCCAACCCCAACGTCTGGTACGAACTGGGCGTGCGCCATGCGTTGCGCTCGCGCGGCGTGGTGCTGGTGGTCGGGGTGTTGCCGGGCTTCAACCCGCCGCCGGTGTTCGATGTCTACACCGACCGCAAGCTGCACTACGCGCTGACTGCCGACGGTGTGCCCGATCCGGCCAGCCTGTCCGCCACCATCTCGGCACTGTCGGCGATGGCGACCGAAACGCTGGCGGCCTCGACCCGGCGGCGGGTCAGCCCGGTCTACCAACTGCTGCCGCACCTGGAGCAGCCCCAATGGAAGCGTCTGCTGCTGGCCGGCGACAACGAGTTTCGTGGCGCCTACGACACCTGGTCGGACCGCATGGAGGTGGCGCGCCAGAGCAACCGGCCGGGTGACATTCTGACGCTGGCCGACGAGACGCCGACGCGGGCGCTGGCGCTGGAGGCCCGGCGCATGGCGGGCAACAGCCTGCTCAAGCTGCGGCAGCCGGCGTTGGCGCTGGAGCAGTTCAACAAGGCGCTGGTGATCGACCCGGACGACATCCCCAGCCGGCAAAAGCAAACCGTCTGCCTGGGGCGCCTGAACCGCTTTGCCGAGGCCCGCACCGGCGTGCAGGCCTTGGTGCGTGACGCCGCGCAGGACGCCGAGTTGCGTGCGCTGGCCGGCCGGGTCGAAAAAGACGCCTGGACCGCCCGCTGGCGGCCCCGCGGCGGTGTGGGCAGTGTGGTGGAGCCGGCGGTGCTGCAGGCCGCGGCCGCTGGCGAGGACGCGCTGCTGGCCGAGGCGATTGCGCCCTACCGCCAGGGTTTCGAAGCCGACCCCAGCCATTTCTACGCCGGTATCAACGCCCTGACCCTGACGGTGTTGCGCGCCCACCTGTCCGAAATGTCCGGCTATGTCGATAACGTGGCCGATACCGAGGCGCTGCGCGGCGGCGTACGCTGGTCGGTGGCGGCGGCACTGGCGCGTGACTCGAAGGACTACTGGGCGCGTGCCACGCTCGCCGAATGGAGCCTGCTCAGCGAGGACAACAAGACCGTTCAGAAGTCCTGGCGGGTGGCGGTGGCTGCGGCTCAGGGCGACTGGTTTGCGCTGGACTCGTCTCGCCAGACCTTGTTGCTGTTGGGCGATTTGGGGTTCCGTCCGTTGGAAACGGCAGACGCGCTGGCCATCGTCGAGCGCGAGATCGCCAGGCTGGCGGCGCCGTTCGACCCCCGCCATGTGCTGCTGTTCTCGGGTCACCGGATGGACCCACCCGACCGCAACCCGCCGCGGTTTCCAGCATCCATGGAGGCCGCGGCGGCAGCACGCATCGCGGCGGCATTGGCTGCACTGGACGCCGGCCCGACTGACTTGGCGCTGTGCCAGGCCGCGGCCGGCGGCGACATCTTGTTTCTCGAGGCCTGTGCCGCCCGCGGCGTGCGCTGCCAGGTGTTGTTGCCGATGGACGAGCCGGCGTTCATCGAGGAGTCGATCCTGCCCAGCGCCAACGGCGCCGGCTGGCGTGACCGCTGGTTTGCCCTCAAAACCGACCTGGCCGACGCGCCGCGCATCATGCCGGACGAACTGGGCCCGGGGCCCAGGGGCCAGAACCAGTTCGAGCGCTGCAACCGCTGGTTGCTCAACACCGCGCTCGTGTCCGGACCCGAACGGCTCCGCTTCATCGGCCTGTGGAACGGCGCCGGCGCCGACGGCCCCGGTGGCACCAAGCACATGATGAACGAGGCCCGGCGGCGCACCGGACGTGTGGAGTGGATCGATACCCGAACGCTGAGCTGATCGGGTTTGCCAGCTGGTGGTGTTGATGGGCCGTTTGCGGCTCGTTGCTGCCGTGCATCTCACCAGGATGCTGACGTTCGACGATCGGTCCGGGTGGCAACCAAGGCCGTCGGGCAACCGGCTCCGTGACTGCCTGGGCCAGAGGCCCAGGCCTTCGCCAGGCACAAAGCGTCCTCAGGACGCTTTGTGTCCGGGCTCAGTCCTCCGACGCCGTCCTGGCGGACGACGTCTCCCCCTTTATGTCACTGCGCCGGTCACCCAACGCCCTTGGCCGCCGCCACCG
>JBBRZR010000107.1:0-12501 GCA_038236495.1 Burkholderiales bacterium | reverse complement strand
GGCAAAAAAAATAGCGCCAGACCGCAAAGTCTGGCGCCACCGTGTCGGGCCTGCCGGTCGGCGCTGTGATGGGAATCACGCGCCCGGTCAGCCCCCCGACTGCTTTTTTGATGCTGTTGATGTCTCCTCGGCCCCTGGGCCGGCGCGGGCTGAACAAGCACCCACTCTGGCCAAGTGCGCGCACTGTAGGCAGCGCCCTGACGCCCGTCATTTCGGGTTAACCCGCCATTTCAACCGCTTTGCCACACCTTGGGTCACCGACCGATGGGCGAGTCCGGGCGCCGGCCCTCCGGTTTCAGGCCGCGTCCTGGCGCAGCCATTCGGCGGCCCGCTCGGCAATCATCAGCGTGGGTGAATTGGTGTTGCCACTGGTGATGCTGGGCATCACGCTGGCGTCGGCAATGCGCAAGCCGGCCACGCCCCGCACCCGCAGCTCACTGTCCACCACCGCGCTCGGGTCGTCGGCACGGCCCATCTTGCAGGTGCCGACCGGGTGAAAGATCGTCGTGCCGATATCGCCGGCCAGCCGCGCCAGCTCGTCGTCGGTCTGGAACTGCAGCCCCGGCTTGACCTCACGCGGCCGGTACTTCGCCAGCGCCGGCTGCGCGGCGATGCGCCGCGTCAGGCGCAGCGACTCGGCGGCGATGCGGCGGTCGTGCTCGGTCGACAGGTAGTTGGCCTGGATCGCCGGCGCGTCCTCGGGCCGGGGCGAGCGGATCTGCACCTGGCCCCGCGACGTGGGGTTGAGGTTGCAGACGCTGGCGGTGAAAGCGTTGTAGCGGTGCAGCGGCTCACCAAAGGCGTCCAGCGACAGCGGCTGCACGTGGTACTGCAAATCAGGCCAGGCCAGCCCGGGGGATGATTTGGTGAAGCAGCCGAGCTGCGACGGCGCCATGCTCATCGGCCCGCTGCGGCGCAGCAGGTACTCCAACCCGATCAGGCCCTTGCCCCAGAGCGAGTTGGCCAGGGTGTTGAGGGTCTTGACACCCTGCACCTCGAACACCGCGCGGATCTGCAAATGGTCTTGCAGGTTCTCGCCCACGCCGGGCAGGTCGTGCTGCACGCTGATGCCGTGGCGTTGCAGCAGCGCACCCGGCCCGATGCCCGAGAGTTGCAGGATCTGCGGTGTGCCGATGGCGCCGGCGGCCATCACCAACTCACCCCCATCATGCATACGCGCCACCAGCGGCGCGCCGCGGTTGTGGTCGTGGCCCTCGGGCCGCACCTCGACGCCGGTCACGCGCAGGCCGCGGTCGTCGCGGGCGGTGATCAACCGGGTGACTTGTGCACCCGTCCAGACCTGCAGGTTGTCGCGATGCTGCGCCGGCCGCAAAAAGGCCTTGGTGGCGTTCCAGCGCACACCGCCGCGCTGGTTGACCTCGAAATAGCCCACGCCCTCGTTGTTGCCGCGGTTGAAGTCGGCAGTGGCCGGGATGCCGGCCTCTTGCGCCGCGGCAGAAAACGCGTCCAGGATCTCCCAGGACAGGCGCTGCCGGTCGACCCGCCATTCACCGCCGGCGCGCTCGCCGGTGGCGTCGAAGCCTGGCGCGGCATGGTGCGCGTCGGCGCCGCGCCAGTGGTCCTCGTGCTGCTTGAAGTAGCGCAGGCAGTCGTCCCAGCGCCAGCGGGCGTCGCCCGAAGCCGCGGCCCAACCGTCGTAGTCGCGCTGCTGGCCGCGCATGTAGATCATGCCGTTGATGCTGCTGCAGCCGCCCAGCACCTTGCCACGCGGGTAGCGCAACTTGCGGCCGTTCAAGCCGGCATCGGGCTCGGTGACGTACAGCCAGTCGGTGCGCGGGTTGCCGATGCAGTGCAGGTAGCCCACGGGGATGTGCACCCAGAGGTAATCGTCGTTGCCACCGGCCTCGATCAGCAGCACCCGCTTGGTCGGGTCGGCCGAGAGCCGGTTGGCCAACAGGCAGCCGGCGGTACCGGCGCCGACGATGATGTGGTCGTAGATCGCTTGCGTGTCGCTCATCGTCGATTCAAGAAGCCGGTCGGGGCGGTCGGGGCGGTCAGCGCAGGGTCGGGCTGGCCAGGATGGGGAACAGCTTGACCAGGCCGTCGGCCAGCAACTCCACCGCCATCGCCGCCAGGATCAGGCCCATCAGCCGGGTCATCACGTTGATGCCGGTGCGGCCCAGCACCCGGGCGATGCGGCCGGACGCGGCAAACGCCGCATAGGTGGCCAGGCCGATCACCACGCCATAACCCACCAGCACGGCGTGCTGCAGGAAGGTTTGAGTCTTCTCGGCGTAGATCACCACGGTGGAGATGGTGGCCGGGCCGGTCAGCAGCGGGATCGTCAGCGGCACCACGGCCACGCTCAGGCCGATGTCGGCCTTGGTCTGGCCCTCGACCAGATCGTCCTTGCCACTCTCGGCCGGCTGGGCGTTGAGCATGTGCAGCGACGAGATCAGCAGCAACATGCCGCCGCCGACCTGGAAAGAGGCAATCGAGATGCCGAAAAATCCGATGATCTGCAGCCCCGCCACACCGCTGATGGCAATCACGCAAAAAGCCGAAAACGCGCTGACCCGCAGCGTGCGCTGGCGCTCGGTGCGGCTCAAGCCCTGGGTGAAAGCCAGGAAGAACGGCACCGCGCCGATCGGGTTGACGATGGCCAACAACGCGACCAGCGGCTTGAGCAAGTCCATCGAGGTATTGGCCATGGGCGCTATCAAGTCGGGGTGGAGGGCGGCGTGGTGTCCGGCGCGACCACCCCAGCGGCGTCGTCGTCGAGCCCCTGAAGCGCCAGGAACAGTTCACAAAGGCCACGAAGGTACACCACCCCCGGCACCACCAGGCCGAGCGCAAACACCACCCCGGCACCCGTCAACGCGGCCGAGGTGTGGGCCGACAGCGCCGGCGCACCGGGGGCCAGCCGAAACCCCTGGCCAAACAGCGCCGCCATGAACGGGTCGGGCGCCAGGTCGATCCCGGCCAGCAGCACCGCCAGCCCCTGCACCGCCCGGCCACCGGACAGCACCACAAAACTCACCAGGCCAGCCACCGCTGCGCTCAGCAGGCTGACCGCCGCCGACAGCAGCACGGCGTGGGCAAAACGCCGACGCACCTGCCATACCAGCAGCGCCAGCACCGCCCGCACCCCCATGCCGGACCACACCGCCGGCGCTGCCAGCGGCCCGACCAGGGTCAGCATCGCCAGCGCCACCAGGCCGGTGGCCGGCACCGCGAGCGCCACCGTCAATCCCAGCAGTGTCGGGCCGATCACCGGCAGCCGGCTGGCCCAGAGCAGTGCCAGCACGCCGCCCACCAGCAGCGCGGCCGCAGCGATCACGCACAACACGACGGCGAGCAGCCGGTGCGCCAGACCCAGCGCGTCGCGCAGCGCATCGGCGGGGTGGCGTCCGGGCCGGCCCAGGGCTTCGTCCATCAGCACCAGGCCGGCGGCATTGCTGCCGTAAAACAACACGAAGAAGGCCGCACCGGCCCACAGCGCACCGACCACGGCGGCTTCACGCGCCAGAGCGCCCTGGGCCAAGGTCAGCAGCAGACCCGATCCGGCCAGCGCCAGCATCAGCAGGTACAAGGCCGGCGCATTGCGCACCGATTCGATGCTTTGAAGCACCGAATTGACCGCGGGCAGGGCCCCCTGGGTGCTAGGTTGTACCCGCATGACAACACTCATGATACTTGCGGGTTTGCCCCGGTTCTGTCGCACTGGTGGCGGCACGCGATTTGCCACCATAATATTCAGCAGGAAGCGTGAGCGCTTCCGGCCCGTGTATGGAGACGGCGCCTGTAGCTTGGATGTTTCACGCTGGGTTGAAGCTCCACATGGTTTACTTTTCTTCAGAAGGAGCTTCCCGCCATGGGAAACAAGCTTTACGTCGGCAACCTCGCGTACTCGGTGCGTGACGAGTCCTTGCAGCAATCGTTCGGCCAATTCGGCACCGTGACGTCTGCCAAGGTGATGATGGACCGCGAGACCGGACGTTCCAAGGGTTTCGGCTTCGTCGAAATGGCGTCTGACGCCGAGGCGCAAGCCGCCATGAACGGCATGAACGGCCAGCCCCTCGAAGGCCGGGCGATCGTTGTCAACGAAGCACGCCCACGCGAAGAGCGTCCGGGTGGTGGTGGTGGTGGCGGCTACGGTGGTGGCGGCGGTGGCTACGGCGGTGGTGGCGGTAGCCGCAGCGGCGGCGGCGGCTATGGTGGCGGTGGCAGCAGTGGTGGTGGCGGCTACGGCGGCGGTGGTGGCACCGGCGGTGGCGGCGGTGGTTACGGCGGCGGTGGTGGCCGCAGCGGTGGCGGCGGCGGCTACGGCGGTGGTGCCGGCGGCGGCGGTGGCGGCGCGGGTGGTGGCGGCGGGCGCAGCCCGTACGGCACCGGTCGCGGCGGCCCGCGTGGTGGCGGCAGCGGTGGCAGCGGTGGTGGCGGCTACGGCGGTGGTGGTAGCCAGGGCTACTGATCTGACGGGATTCTGACCCCAGCATAAAGGCGCCTCATGGCGCCTTTTTTCATGGACGATCCCACCGCACCGCGTGGATCGCGGTGTGCCCAAGGCCTACTCGTGCTGCCTGCGCTTGCGTGCACGGCCGGCAAACAACCGGTCAAACAGCGCATTGGGCAGCACGCGCATCAGGGCTGCCACCACGCCCATCTGCCACGGAATCACCCTGAACCGGCGGCCGGCGGCAATGCAGTCGAACGCCCGGTCGGCGAAGGTATCGGCGCTCAGCAAAAACGGCATGCTGTAGCGGTTGCCGCGGGTCAGCGGTGTGTCGATGTAGCCGGGCGCAATCGTCACCACCTTGACGCCGGAGGGCCGACATTCGCCGCGCAGGCTTTCACAATAGCTGATGACCGCGGCCTTGCTGGCGCAATAGGCACCGTGGCCGGGCAGGCCGCGGATACCGGCCACGCTGGCGATGCCCACCAGCGCGCCGCTACCGCGCTGGCACATGGCCGCGACAAACGGCTGGAAGCTGGCGGCCGTGCCAAGCACGTTGGTCTCGAAAGTGGCGCGCATGACCTCCAGGTCCTCGGCCTGCGCCGTGTCCATGCCCACGCTGATGCCGGCGTTGGCGATCACCACGTCCGGCAGGCCCTGGGTGGCAATGCAGGCGCGGCCGACGCCCGTGATGGCGGCCACATCGCGCACGTCGGCGCCGTAGACCGCTACCCGGGATGGCATCAGCCCCTGGGCGGCGACCCACTCGCGCAAGGTATCGGCGCGCCGCGCCACCAGCGCCAGCGACCAGCCGTCCCGGTAGTAGCGCAGGGCCAGGGCCTGGCCCAGTCCGCTGGACGCACCCGTGATGAAAACCAAGGGGGGCTGGGTGGGCATCAGGCAGGCTCCGTGCGGGGTGTGGGCAGGTTTTTGCTGCGCTGGCGACCGGGCGGGCGCATCAGCCCGGCGCCTTCGGCTTGGCCACCGGGCCGGCGGTGCTGCCCGGCCGCGGCCCAGGCTGCACCGTGGTGCGCACCGGGCCGAGAAACCGCAGCTGGCGTTCCAGGTGGTCGTAGTCCAGGCCGCCGGCCCGGGTTTCGGTGCCACCCCGGCGCACCTGCACCGGCAAATGCGAGCGCAGCCGCTCGAAACGCAGGAAGGCGTGCAGAAACTCGCCACGCATCTCCAGCGCGTCGCTGCCGTCGATCTGGCTGACCACCCGGGCGCCACCGAGCAACTGCACCTCGCTGCCGTCGCCATTGGCCAGCGCTCGGCGGGCGGTGGCGTCGGTGACGCGGCCGTCGGGTGCGGTGGCGTGGATGCGCACGCCCTCGATGTCGAGCTGGTCGGTGGCCGGGTAGTGGCGCAGCACATCACCGGCGATGCGCAGCACCTCGCGGCCGTCCGGGCCGAAGCGGACGATCGAAAATCCGGTCATGGTGTAGTCCGGGTCCTGGCGCACCGGGCCGGCGGCCGTCGGCGAGGGCGCTTGCGGGGTGTGCTTGACCAGCCAGCCGGTGGACAGTGCCAGCAGCGCCATCAGCCCCAGCGGCAGGTATGACGACAGAGCCCGGCGCAGCCGGTAACCCAATGCCGGCACCGGGCGGGGCGCTGTTGCCACCTCGGCGATCGGGTCCAGTGTGGAGTCGGGCGCCACGCCGCCGATCTGCACCGAGACCTCGGGCAGGCCGGGCAGGTGCAAGGCGCGCGGCGTGGTGGCGGCGGTCATGGACCGGGGCGGGGCCGGTCGCTGTGGGGCGGGTGGAGCGGGTGGGGCATCTTGTGGCACAACGTTGGCGCAAGGCGGGGTCAGCGCGCGTCCAGCGTGCCCAGGCCGGCTTGCAGGCAGGTCTGCAACAGCGCTTCATACCGCCCACTGGCCATCAACAGCAGATCACAGAACTCGCGCGCCGCACCCGCGCCGCCGTGCGCCGAGGTGACATGGTGCGCCAGCGCCCGGGCCTCGGCATGGGCGTTGGCCGGCGCGCAGGCAAAACCGGCACGCGCCAGCAGCGGCAGATCGGGCCAGTCGTCGCCGATCACCGCCAGCGCGTCCCAGCCGATGCCGCGCTCGGCCAACACGGTGCTGGCCAGCGCCAGCTTGTCGCTGACGCCAAAAAAAGCGTGCAGCAGGCCCAGGTCGCTGACCCGGCGCCGCACCGCCGCCGAGTCGCGGCCGGTGATGATGATGGGCGTGATGCCGGCCTGGGCCAGCAATTTGAGGCCGTGGCCATCCAGCACATGGAAGGCCTTGAAGACCTCGCCGGCCTCGCCGATGAACAGCCGGCCGTCGGTCAGCACGCCATCGACGTCGAAGATCGCGGCCTGGATGCCCAGGCCGCGGCCCTGGGCGCGCAGCAGCAGCTCGGGGGAGAAGTGCAGCGCGGCCATGGCTCAGACCACCTTGGCGCGCATCAGATCGCCGATGCCGAGCATGCCGACCAGCGTGCCATCGGCCGCCAGCACCGCCACCGAGGTGATGCGGTGCAGCTCCATCAACTCGGCCGCGACCACCGCCAGCGCGTCGTCCCGCACGGTGCGCGGGTTCGGGTGCATCACGGCGCCAGCGGTCAGCGTGCGCAGGTCGGCACCGCGCTCGACCTGGCGGCGCAGGTCGCCGTCGGTGAAGATGCCCAGCAGCCGGCCCGGCGCATCCACCACCAGTGCCGCGCCCAGCCCCTTGGCCGACATCGTGCGCATCATGTCGATGGCCGGGGTGTCTGCGGCCACCCGCGGCAATGCGTCGCCTTGCACCATCAGGTCGGCCACATGCACCAGCAGCTTGCGGCCCAGCGCGCCACCGGGGTGAGAGCGGGCGAAGTCTTCTTGCTTGAACCCCCGCGCGTCCAGCAGGGCCACGGCCAGCGCGTCGCCCAGCGCCATCTGCGCGGTGGTGCTGGCGGTAGGCGCCAGGTTGAGCGGGCAGGCCTCCTGGTCGACCGCGCTGCTGATGACCTGGTCGGCATGGCGCGCCAGGGTGGAGTCGGGCTTGCCGGTCATTGCCACCAACGTGGTGCCCAGGCGACGCAAGGCCGGCACGATGGCGGCCAGCTCGTCGCTCTCACCGCTGTTGGAGATGGCCAGCACCACGTCGCCCGGCTGCACCATGCCCAGGTCGCCGTGGCTGGCCTCGGCCGGGTGCACAAAAAACGCCGGCGTGCCGGTGGACGCCAAGGTGGCCGCGATCTTGCGTCCGACATGGCCACTCTTGCCCATGCCCATCACGATCACCCGGCCATGACAGGCCAGCATCGCTGCCACCGCGCCGGCAAAGCCCTCGCCCTGGCGTGCAGCCAGCCCCAACAAGGCCCGGGCTTCGATCTCGAAGGTCTGGGCGGCGAGCTGCAGCGCGCGGTCGGGGTTGAAGGGCGGGGTCAGGGGCATCACGGGGTACGGACGGACCGGGTCGGACAGTGTGGCCTGACTTAGCATCACGGGGAAGGTGCGGCTGATTCTAGGCGCGCCCACCCTGAACAGGCCCTCACGCGACCCCTCTCCACGGCATGGCCACCACCCTGGAACTTGTCCTGCTCTACCTCGTCGCCGCTGTGCTGGGCGTGGTGGCCTGCCGCATGCTGCGGCTGCCGCCGATGCTGGGTTACCTGGCGGTGGGTGTGCTGATCGGGCCCAACGCGCTGGCACTGGCCAAGGACACCGCCGGCGTCAAGTACCTGGCCGAGTTTGGCGTGGTGTTCCTGATGTTCGTGATCGGGCTGGAGTTCAACCTGCCCAAGCTGCGCAGCATGCGCACATTGGTGTTCGGGCTGGGCTTGTCCCAGGTGCTGCTGACAGTGCTGGGTGCGGTGGCCGGCAATGCGCTGCTGGCGCTGGGCTTTGGCTGGGCCGGCGCGCAATGGGGCTTGAGCTGGCAGGGCGCGGTGGTGCTGGGGTCGGCAATGGCGATGTCGTCCACGGCCATCGTCGTCAAGCTGATGGCCGAGCGGCTGGAGCTGGAAAGCGAGCACGGCAAGCGGGTGATGGGCGTGCTGCTGTTTCAGGACTTGGCGGTGGTGCCGCTGCTGGTGCTGATCCCGGCGCTCGGCGACAGCGGCGAGAACATGGCGCGTGCGCTGGCGCTGGCGCTGGTCAAGGCCACCGTGCTGCTGACCCTGCTGCTGGTGGGCGGCCAGCGCGTGATGCGCTGGTGGCTCACGCTGGTGGCGCGGCGCAAGAGCGAAGAGTTGTTTGTGCTCAACCTGCTGCTGGTCACGCTGGGCCTGGCCTGGCTGACCGAGCACGCCGGGCTGAGCCTGGCGCTGGGCGCGTTTGTCGCCGGCATGCTGGTGGCCGAGACCGAGTTCAAGCACCAGGTCGAGACCGATATCCGGCCGTTCCACGACGTGCTGCTGGGGCTGTTTTTCATCACCATCGGCATGAAGCTGGACTGGCGGCCGGTGATCGAGCACTGGTTCCTGGTGCTGATGCTCAGCGCACTGCCGGTGCTGGCCAAGGCAGTGCTGGTGGCCGGGCTGGCGCGCGCCTTCCGGGCCACGCCCGGGGTGGCGATACGCACCGGGCTGTACCTGGCGCAAGCCGGCGAGTTCGGCTTTGTGCTGTTGACCTTGGGCGCCGACGAGGGCCTGGTCAGCCCGCGCTGGGTCAGCCCGGTGTTGGCTTGCATGGTGATCTCGATGCTGGCGTCGCCGTTCTGGGTGATGTATGCCAACCGCATCGTGATGAAGCTCTCCAGCAGCGAGTGGCTGTTGCAATCGCTGCAGGTCACCACCATCGCCAAGAAGGCGATCAGGACCGAGGCCCACGTGATCATCGCCGGCTACGGCCGCAGCGGGCAAAACCTGTCGCGCATGCTGGCGCAGGAGGCCATCCCCTACATCGCGCTGGACCTGGACCCCGACCGGGTGCGGCAAGCCGCTGCCGCGGGTCAGAGCGTGGTGTTTGGTGATGCCGCCCGTCTGCAAAGCCTGATGGCCGCCGGGCTGGCGCGGGCCAGCGCGGTGGTGGTGAGCTACCACGACACCGCATCGGCGCTGAAGATCCTGCAACTGGTGCGTGAGCACGCCCCGCGGGTGCCGGTGATCGTGCGCACGCTGGACGACCGTGATATCGAGCGCCTGCGCGATGCCGGCGCCACCGAGGTGGTGCCCGAGGCCATCGAAGGCTCGCTGATGCTGGCGGCACAGGCGTTGGTGCTGGTGGGCGTGCCGATGCGGCGTGTCATCCGCCTGACGCGCGATGCACGTGACGCCCGCTACAGCCTGTTGCGCGGTTACTTCCATGGCCAGGACGACGACACGGTCGAGGAGTTGCAGCAAGCGCGCCTGGCCAGTGTCACCTTGCCGATGGCCGCCGCCTGCCTGGGCCGGCCGTTGGCCGACCAGGCGCTGCATGCCATCGGCGTGCAGGTGGTCTCGTTGCGGCTGGCCAGCGGCCGGGTGGTGGCGGCCGATGAGGCCCTGGTGCTGGCCGGCGGCGACACGCTGGTGCTGTCGGGCCTGCCCGAGGCGCTGGCACTGGCCGAGACCAAGCTGCTGCGCGGCTGAATCCGCCTCGCTTCAGGGCGGGCCGGCCAGGCGCCGCCGTGCAGGTTGGCCCGTCGACAAGGCCCTGCTGGCTGGCGACACCCCCCTAAGTCGGGGGGTAGATGCGTGGCGTCCTCACGCATCCAAAGGTCGGCGGGCGCGTAAGGCTGTTGATCGGTGCCTGCTTCGGGCGCTGAGCGGCGCGCTCAAACGAGGTGCGTCAGTCGACAACGCCCACCCCGAGGAACTGCCATGCCCCTGCCCACCCTTGCCCCGTCACGCCGGACGGCATCGACGATGCCCCGCGCCCCTGGTGGCGCCAGCGCCATCAGCGCTGTTTGCGCCGCGATCCTGGCCACTTTTTCTGCCAGCCCCGCGCTGGCGTCCAGCCACCGCGAAGCGCCCAGCATCTCGGCCATGCCCAAGACCGACGGCACCGACTTTTACCTCTTCAACAGCTACGAGGCGGGCCGCGGCGACTATGTGACGCTGATCGCCAACTACCAGCCGCTGCAAGACGCCTACGGCGGCCCCAACTACTTCAAGATGGACGCGAACGCGTTGTACGAGATCCACATCGACAACAACGGTGACGCGAAGGAAGACATCACCTTCCAGTTCCAGTTCAAGAACAACTTCAAGAACATCAAGTTGCCCATCGGCAACCAGATGATCGGCATCCCGCTGACCCAGGCCGGCGGTGTCAGCGCACCCAACGATGCGGCGCTCAATGTCAACGAGCAGTACAGCCTGACGATCGTGCGGGGTGACCGCCGCACCGGGGTGGCCGCGGCCATCACCGGCAGCAATGGCGGGGCCCAGACGGCCGTGTTCGACAAGCCGGCCGACTACATCGGCACCAAGACGCTGGGCAACAAGGCTGCTTACGACACGTATGCCGCCAAGCACGTCTACAGCATCACCATCCCAGGCTGCGCCCAGCCGGGCCGGGTGTTTGTGGGCCAGCGCCAAGAGGCATTTGCAGTCAACCTGGGGCCGATCTTCGACCTGGTGAATGCACCGCTGAGCGTGATCACCGACCCGGGTCAGATCAATGCGGCGGCGGCCAACTCGATCCAGGACAAGAACGTCACCACGCTGGCGCTGGAAGTGCCCAAGGCCTGCCTGACCCAGGGCAGCGACCCGGTGATCGGCGGCTGGACCAGCGCCAGCGTGCGCCAGAGCCAGCTCGTCAATCCCAACCCGCCGACCGGCCACGGCACGGCGGTGAACGTCGGCGGGGCGTGGGTGCAGGTGTCCCGGCTGGGCATGCCCCTGGTCAACGAGGTGGTGATCGGCCTGGGTGACAAAGACAAGTTCAATGCGTCACACCCCAGCAAGGACGGCCAGTTCGCCCCCTATGTGACCCACCCGACGCTGCCGGCGCTGATCAGCCTGGTCTATGCCGCCGACCTGGGCAATGCCAGCATCGCACCGACCAACTTTCCGCGGCTGGACCTGGTCGGCACCTTCCTGACCGGCATCAAGACCAACCTCGGCCCGGGCGGCACGCCGTTCAACCTGAACCAACCGGCCAATGTGGTGGCGTCCGAGCAATTGCGGCTGAACACCGCCGTGGCTGCCGTGCCGTTTGCGCAGCAAAACCGGCTCGGCGTGGTGGGCAGCCTGCTGTCCGGCGGGTCTGACCTGGCCGGCTACCCGAACGGTCGCCGGCCCAAGGACGACGTGGTCGACATCTCGCTGGTGGCGGTGATGGGCGGGCTGTGCGTGGCCAACGGCAACAACAATGCGCTGGGCTTTGGCCTGGCGTGCAACCCGTCCGTGGTGCCGCTGGCCGCCAACGGCACGGTGTTCAAGCTCAACGATGCGGTAGACCAGGCGGTGGTGCCGCTGATGGCGGGGTTTCCGTACATGAACACACCCAACCCGGGCGCCAAGTGATGGCTGGCCTCGACATCCACAACCGCATCCAGGAGTACCGCTACATGCGCAACGTTCTATCCACCTTGGCCTGTGTCGTGGCCCTGTGCACGGGTTCGGCCGCCCAGGCCGCGCTGGTGACATTCAACAACCCCTCGCTGATCGACATCGACCCGATCACCAACGTGGAAAGCTATAACGAAGCCGGCTTCACGTTTTCGGGCGACGCGGCGTCGTTCCTGCCGCTGGACGGCATCGGCAGCGGCGGCAGCGGCGGCCTGTTGGTGCTGGCCAACAGCCTGCTCACGCTGACCGCCAGCAGCGGTGGCCTGTTCACTCTGCAATCGCTGGACTTTGGCCTGTTCGATCTGCAGGACACCACGACCACACCGTCGCTGCTGATTGAAGGCCTGCGGGCCGACAGCAGCCTGCTGAGCCAGGCACTGCCTTTTGGCGACCTGACCAGCTTCGGCTTTGCCAACTGGACAGGCTTGCAGGAGGTGCGGTTTTCCGCCAACACCGACTTCGTGCTCGACAACGTCAGCGCCGTGCCCGAGCCAGCGTCACTGGCCTTGGTCGCACTGGGCATTGCCGGTTTGGCGGTGACGCGGCGCAAAGGGATGGCTGTGCACTGAGTCCGTGCTGAAGGCCGGCGGCCTGCCGGCAGCTTGTGACGGCGCAAGCCGGCCCGTTCACGGTCCGGCTTGCGCCGTTTTCATTTGC
>JBBRZR010000106.1:0-12502 GCA_038236495.1 Burkholderiales bacterium | reverse complement strand
CCTCGATACGGTTCCAGTTGACCAGCGGCACATCGCTGAAGCCCCGCATGAAATCACGTTCGTCGTCATCCAGCCGCACCCGGGCTTCGATCACCGCGGCCATCACCACCTCGCAGGCCCGGCTGTTGTTGCCGTCGTCGACCTTGATCGCCACGCCCAGGCCGGACTCGGGCAGCGCAGCGCAGAACACGCCTTCGGCGCCCACCTTGCAAAACACCCGCTCACCCAGGCGCTCCATCACCCGGGTATCGAAGCGGCCGCTGCCAGCGACAAAAAACGGCGCATGGGCCACCGCCTGACGCAGGCGGCGGGCGGCGCGGGCATGGCCAGCCGACAAGCCGATGCCGGTGGCGAGCCGCGCAAAACCGTGCGCCAACTGGCGCAGCGGGATCGCAAAGGTGGGGATCGAGCAGCCGTCGGTGCCCACCGGCGCGCGCGCCAGGTCAGCGCCGGTGGCGGCGGCCAGCGCGGCCGTCACCTCGCGCATCACCGGATGCTCGGGGCGCAGGTAGCCGCGCACAAACTCGGCCGGCTCGCGCCCGGCGGCGCGCGCCATCAGGCAACCGACGCAGACAAAGCCCGAGTGCTTGCCCGAACAGTTGTTGTGCAACGCGCCGGGCGTGCCGCCCTCGCGCGCCAGCGCCTTCAAGGCGCCGTCGAAGCTAGGCCAGTGCGCGCCGCACTCCAGCGCCGATGCGTCCAGACCGGCCTTGGCCAGCATCGCCGCCGCCGTGGCCACATGGCGCGGCTCACCGCCGTGCGAGGCGCAGGCCAGCGCCAGTTCTTCGTCGCTCAGGCCCAGCGCATCGGCCGCGCCGCTGGCCACCAGCGGCAGCGCCTGCAGCACCTTGCAGGCCGAGCGCGGAAAGATCGGCCGGTCCACATCGCCCAGCGATTGCACCAGCGCGCCGTCGGCATCGACGATGGCGATCGACCCGCAGTGCAGGGATTCGACGATGCCGCCACGCAGCACGTGCACAAGGTCGGGATGGCGGGTGGTCATGGCTGCGGCGTCCTGAAAGCGAGAGATTCGGCACTGTAGCGCCGGGCGACACCGCGCCGCTCCAACCGCGACCCCCATAGCGCGACCCGCACACCCCGACAATCGCAGCATGCCGCTGACTGCGTTTGCCCTGGTGCTGGTGGCCGCCCTGCTGCACGCGGGCTGGAACATCGTGGCCAAGAAGACCGGCGGCGGCCGGCACTTCGTGATGATGGGCGCGCTGATGATCGTGCTGCTGTGGGCACCACTGGGGCTGGTGCTGGCCTGGCAGCAGGTGCCGGGTTGGGGTTGGGCCGAGTGGGGCTTGCTGCTGGCGAGCGGGCTGACGCACCTGGTGTACTTCAACGTGCTGCTGGCCGGCTACCGCGCCGCCGATCTGACGGTGGTGTACCCGGTGGCACGCGGCAGCGGGCCGCTGGTCAGCTCGATGGCGGCGGTGGTGGTGCTGGGTGAGTCGCTCAGCACCCGCGGCCTGCTGGGCGTGCTGGCCATCACTGCCGGCGTGCTGCTGATTGCCGGCGGCCCCCGGCAGTGGACCCGGGCACACGATCCGGCGCAGCGCGCCCGGCTTTTGGCTGGCCTGCGCTGGGGCGGCCTGACGGGGCTGCTGATCGCCACCTACACCGTGCTGGACGGCTATGCCGTCAAGGTGCTGCTGATCTCACCGATCCTGGTGGACTACATCGGCAACCTGTTGCGCATCCCGTTCATGCTGCCCGCCGTGCTGGCCGACCGGGCCGGCTTTGTGCGCGATGTGCGGGCGCAGTGGAAGGCCGCGCTGTTGCTGGCCGCGATCAGCCCGCTGGGCTATGTGCTGGTGCTGTACGCGATGCAGATGGCGCCGTTGTCGCACGTGGCACCGGCGCGCGAGGTGTCGATGCTGTTTGCCGCCCTGCTGGGCGGGCGCTTGTTGGGCGAGACCGACCGGGGGCTGCGCCTGGTCGGCGCCGCCTGCATGGCCGGCGGCGTGGCATTGCTGGCGCTGTGACCGGCAGCGCGCCGCGGTGGCGCAGCGCGGTGCGGCGCTGGCAGCCCCAGCGCTGCCAAAATACCGCTATGTCCACACCGCCCAAGCCTGCTGTCCGACCGGGTGCCCCAGCCGCCGGCCCGGCCCAGCCGCGCAATCCTCTTCACGGCCTGACGCTGGAGGGCATCGTCACCGCGCTGGCCACGCACTACGGCTGGGCCGGCCTGGGTGAGCGCATCCCGGTGCGCTGTTTTGTCAGCGACCCGAGCGTGGCGTCGAGCCTGAAGTTCTTGCGCAAGACACCCTGGGCGCGGCAGAAGGTGGAGAGCCTGTACCTGTTCATGCTGCGAGAGCAGCGGCGGGCCGGGCCGGTCGGATTCTCCGGCGACCCGCCCGACATCGCGCCCGACAGCCCGCCCAACGTCTCGCCCAACAACCCACCCGGCTCAGGTCAGGCCTGACGGATCGGCAGCGGCCGCGTGCTCGGCCGCTGCCGGCGCGGCGGCCGGCCGGGGCTTGGGCCGGCGGCGCGACTCAAAATGCGCCACCCAGATCGTGGCCGCGCAGATCACGGTGCCGCCGATCAGCGTGGACTGGCTGGGGATGTCGGCAAACAGCAACCAGCCCATCAGCGCCGACCAGACCAGGTCGAGGAACTTGGCCGACTGGGTGGCCGAGATGTCGGCCGCCATGAACGAGCGTGTCAGGCTGTAGTGGCCGGCGCTGCCCAGCACGCCGCACAGCACAAAGCCCGCCCACTGCCACGGCCCCAGCCACTGCCAGTGCAGCAGCGCCAACGGCAGGCTGAAGATCGACACCGAGATCGATTGCCAGACCACGATCACGCCGGGCGACTCGTGCCGGGTCAGCGCCTTGGTCAGCAGGAACGAGGCCGCAAACACCGGCGCCGAGGCCAGCATCAGCAGGTGGTAGAAGCCGCCGCTGGCCGACAGCCTGGGGCCAACCACGATCAGCACACCGGCAAAACCGATGCCGCAGGCCAGCCAACGCGCCCAGCGCATCGGCTCCTTGAAAAACACATAGGCGCCGATCATGATGAAGATCGGCCCGGTGAAGCCGATGGCGGTCATGTCGGCCAGCGGGATGCGCGGCAGCGCCGAAAACCACAGACACAGCCCGGCGGTGTGCACCAGACCGCGGGTGAACTGCGGGCCGACCTGCTGCGGCCAGTAGCCGGCAAAACCGCGCCCCGCCATCACCGGCAGCAGCACCAGCAGGCCAAAAAAGTAACGCAGAAACTGGGCCTGGAACGGGTCGATGTGCTGCGTCAGCGCGCGCATCAAGGCGTTGAGCATCGAGAACGTCAGGCCGGCCGCGCTGGTCCACAACAAGCCCCGGGTGGTGGGGCTCCAATGCACGGCACGCTGGTTGAGCGATACCCAAGACAGCGGCAGATTCATCGTGTGCAGATGGTGCGGTGCATCGGCTTGTCGCGTCAGTCATGCCGGCGACAGCGCCGGCCGGGATCGGGGCCATGCCCCCGGGCCGCAGCGCGGCGGGGCAGGCGCCACGGACAATCCGCAGCATGAGCCCCCGTGTGATCGGTATCGACTTCTCCAGCCGCCCCAGCCGGCGCAAACCCATCGTGCTGGCCAGCGGCACCTTGCACGGCGCCGTGCTGCGGCTGGACGGCCTGCAGCACTTCGACACGCTGGCATCCTTTGGCCTCTGGCTGGCCCAGCCCGGCGCCTGGGTCGGCGGTTTTGATCTGCCCTTCGGGCTGCCGCGTGAGCTGGTGCAGACCTTGGGCTGGCCCACCGACTGGGCTGCCAGCATCCGGCACTACGCGGCGCTAGGCCGGCCACAGATCCGCGACACCTTTGCCGCGTTTTGCGACGCCCGGCCGGTGGGTGGCAAATTTGCCCACCGCGCCTGCGACGGCCCGGCAGGGTCCAGCCCGTCGATGAAGTGGGTCAACCCGCCGGTGGCCTACATGCTGCATGCCGGCGTGCCGCTGCTGCAGGCCGCGGGCCTGAGTTTTCCGGCCCACACGCCGGGCCAAGGCGATGCAGGGCGGGTGGCGCTGGAGGCCTATCCGGGGCTGCTGGCACGCGAGCTGATCGCCCGCCGCTCTTACAAAAGCGACGACCGCGCCAAGCAGACGCCGGACCGGCTGATCGCCCGCAAGGACATCGTCGAGGCGCTGGAACAAGGCCGTACGCGACTCGGCCTGCGCCTGAAGCTGAGCGCCGCCCAGCGTGATGCCCTGGCCGACGATGCCAGCGGCGATGCACTGGACGCCGTGCTGTGCCTGGTGCAGGCCGGCTGGGCGCTGGGCCAGCCCGGCTGGGGCCTGCCGACGGTGGTGGATGCGCTGGAGGGCTGGATCGTCAGCGCCTGAGGCACGCCTGCGGGCCGCCGGAACAGGCCGACCCGGTCAGGTCCGACAATGCTGCACCGCAACAAATTTGCATCGATGCCCGGAGCTGTCGGCTACCATCCACCGGCGTCGGACCTCCGCCGCTGCGCCTGGCGTGGCACAAAGTGGTCTGGAGACCGAGGCAGGGACAAAGATTGGGACAGCGATTGGGCACCGACACCGCATACGCCGAACTGGGCCTGGCCCCAGGCGCGACCGAGCGCGAGGTCAAGGCCGCCTGGCGCCGGCTGGTGTCGCTGTGGCACCCGGACCGCAACGAGCAGGCCGGTGCGCTGGTGCGCATGCAGCGCATCAACCTGGCGTTCGAGGCGCTGCGCCGTGCCGGCTTTCCGATGGTCTCCGACGGCTCCATGCCGGACGCGCCGTCTGCCGCGCCACCCGCCGCGCCGCCAACGCAGGCCCGGCCTGCCAAGCCCTCGCACACATCCGGCGCGCCCGGTACCGACGGGTCCGCGGCGCCACAGCGGCGTGGCCGCACGGTCAGCCGCAAACTCAAGCTGACGCTGGAAGAAGCCGCGCTGGGCTGCACCAAGGTGCTGCGCGGCAAAGCCAGCGGCAGCCCGTGTGCCGACTGCGCAGGCGCCGGCTGGCGGCCCAGCGCCACCGCCTGCCACGCCTGCGCGGGTACCGGCACACAGCGCCAACGCGGCTGGTACGGCTTGTTCGGCAGCAGCGCAACACCCTGCGCCACCTGCAGCGGCAGCGGCCGCCAACCCACGCCCTGCTCCAGCTGCGACGGCGCCGGCCAGCGCAGCACGCCCGGCTACCGGGTCACCGTGCGGCTGCCGCCTGGCGTGCGGGACGGCGACCAGTTGCAGGTGGATGGCCGCCGCATGCGGCCGGACCAGAGCCCGGGCGATCTGCTGATCCGGGTGCAACTGCAGCCGCACCCGATCTTCACGCTGGACGACGGCGGCGGTAACGTGCGCTGCACCGTGCCGGTCAACGGTTTTGTCTGGCTGGCCAACCGGCCGGTGGTGCTGCCCACGCTGTCCGGCCCGGACACGCTGGTGCTGGACCGTGCAAAGCGCGACTACCGGCTGCCCGGCCAGGGCTTCCCCGCCACGCGGCGCGGGCCCCGCGGCGACCTGCTGGTGCACATCGAGCCCTGCTTCCCCGAGCGCTTGACGGTCGATCAGGAGATCCTGCTCGACCAGCTGGTGGCCACCGGCATGGGCCCGGACGGCGGCCCGGCCGACGCAAGACTGGGCGACTGGCAGCACCGCCTGAGGGATTGGCAGCAAGCTCGCCAGGCCAGTACCGACTGAGCACGCCGTCTCTTGCCGGCGTGCTGCGCCAGCCGCCGCCAAGCCCTGCCATTGCAGCACGGTTGAGGAAAACGCCCGTGGCAGGTGAGGCCACGCTTTGGTATGGTGATGGTTAGCCTCACGAAGCATTCCCGCCCGGTTCCTGGCCATGACTGCCCTGCTGACCCCCACACCCGCCCCACGCCGCAAGGCCGCCAGTTCGTCGGTGGCCAGCATTGCCCTGACCGCAGCCGTTGCCGTTGCCGCCAAGCCTGCCGCACCGGCCGTGCGGTCCGCCCCGGCGGCCCCGGACGCCGCGTCGGCTGCGGCGCAGGTGATGGCGGTGCTGCCCGGGGCGATGGACGCGATGCGGCACGTGATGCGCGCGCAGCTCGACAGCCCGCTGACGGTGCCGCAGTTTCGCGGCCTGAACTTCATCGACCACCATCCTGGCAGCTCGGTCAGCGCGCTGGCCGGGTTTCTGGGCGTCACCCTGGCCACCGCATCGGCGATGGCCGACCGGCTGGTGCGCGCCGGTTACCTGCATTCCCAGGGCAGCACCACCGACCGACGCCGCACCGAGCTGCAGCTGTGCGCCAGCGGCAAGGCCGTGCTCGACCGCATGCGCCTGCAGACCCAGACCGCCCTGGCAGGCTCGTTGCAAGCCTGCACGCCGCAGCAACTGAGCGCACTGGTGGACGGCCTGGCGGTGCTGGCGCTGGCATTCCCCCGTATCGAATCCCTTTGACCTGTTTTGCCTGGAGACCGCATTGACACGGCCCCTGTTCACCCCCTCGATGTCGGCATCACGCGCGCCGCACCCCGCGTTTGCGCCGCGCCTGCACCACGGCGTCAGCCTCTTGCTGCTGGCCAGCCTGCTGTCGGCCTGCGGCCCGCGCACCGCCGCACCCGATCCGGCGGCGGGCGCGGCCGGGCCGTCGGCAGCCTCGGCTGCGGGTGCCGGGGCATCGGCCCCGGCCGCTGCCGCGTCAGCCCCGCCTGTCAGCGTGACGCTGGTGCGCGCCGCGGCACGCAACTTCACCGTGGCGCTGGACGCCAGCGGCACGGTGACCGCTCTCAGCAGCGTGGACGTCAAACCCCAGGTTACGGCCCAGGTGCTGGCGGTGCATGTCAAAGAGGGCCAGTATGTGCAGCGCGGCCAGCCGCTGTTCACGCTGGATGCACGCATCGACCAGGCCAACCTGAAAAAGGCCGAGGCCCAGTTGCAAAAAGACGAAGCCTCGCTGGCGGATGCCAAACGCCAGCTGGCGCGCAGCCAAGACCTGCTGGGCCAGAACTTTGTCTCGCAAGGCGCGGTCGACACCTCGCTGGCCAACGTGGATGGCCAGCAGGCCGTGGTGGCTGCCGATCGGGCTGCGATCGACGCGGTCAAGGCCCAGCTCAGCTATTCGCGCATCAGCGCACCGGGCGCTGGCCGGGTCGGGCCGATCACGGTGTTTGTCGGCAGCAGCGTTTCGCCCAGCGGCGCGGCCATGCTCAACATCACCCAGATCGATCCGGTGGCGGTGGCCTTCAACCTGCCGCAACGCAACCTGCCGGACGCGCTGAAGGCGCTGACCTCGGGCAGCGGTGAGGTCACGGCGCTGCTGCCCGACAGCCCGGCCGCCGGCCCCGGCGGCGCCAGCCCACCCGGCCTGCGCAAGGGCAAGCTGAGTTTTGTGGACAGCGCGGTGGACGCTACCTCGGGCACGGTCAAGGTCAAGGCGGTGTTTGCCAATAAAGACCAGGCGCTGTGGCCGGGCGCCTACGTCAACGTCAAGATGGCGCTGCAAAGCCTGCCCGACGCCATCGTCGTGCCGCAGGCCGCCATCGTGCAGAACGCACGCGGCACGGCGGTGTTTGTCGCCGGGCCGGGCAATCTGGCGGCGATCCGGCCGGTCAAGATCCTGGCAGCAGCCGGCACCGATGCGGTGGTCTCCGGCCTCACGGCCGGCGAGCGGGTGGTACTGGACGGCCGGCAGAACGTGCGGCCAGGCACCCCCTTGATCGAGCGCTCGGCAGAGCCCGGGCGCAGCGCATCGGGTGGCTCAGGCGCACGCGGCGCAGCGGGCGCAGCCAGCGGCGCGGCAGCCGATCCATCAGGCGCGGCCAGCGGCGGGGTGCGCACACCATGAACCTGTCCGAGCTGTTCATCCGCCGTCCGGTGATGACGGTGTTGCTCAACGTGGCGATCATCGCCGCCGGTGTCATCGGCTTGCGCAGCATCCCGGTGGCGGCGCTGCCGAGCTACAACACGCCGGTCATCAACGTTTTTGCCAACCTGCCCGGGGCCAGCCCCGAGACCATGGCCACTGCGGTGGCGCTGCAACTGGAAAAGCAGTTCCAGACCATCCCCGGGCTGAACGTCATCAGCTCGACCAACACTCTGGGCAGCACCAACGTCACGCTCGAGTTCGACGAGGCGCGCAACATCGACCTGGCCGCAGTGGACGTGCAGGCCGCGCTGCTGCGCGCCCAGCGCACGCTGCCGCTGGAGATGACCGCACCGCCCAGCTACCGCAAGGTCAACCCGGCCGATGCCCCGATCCTGTTCCTGGCGCTGACCTCGCCGTCGATGAACCTGGCCGACCTGCAGGACTTTGCCGAGCACCTGATCTCGCCCACGCTGTCCACCCTCAACGGCGTGGCGCAGGTCAACATCTATGGCTCCAAGCGCTTTGCGGTGCGGGTGCGGGTAGACCCCGCCGCGCTGGCCGCCCGCAACCTCAGTCTGGACGAGTTGCGGCAGGCACTGACAGCGGCCAACTCCAACTCACCGGTCGGCACGCTGGAGGGCCCGCGCCAGATCCTGACGCTGCAAGCCAACAAGCAGTTGCGCAATGCCGCCGAGTTTGCCGAGCTGATCGTCAGCGTGCGCGGCGGCAACCCGGTGCGGCTGCGCGAGGTGGCGCAGGTCGAGGACAGTTTTGAGACCCTCAAAAGCTCGGCCAATTTCAACGGCGAGACCTCGATCACCATCGGCATCCAGCGCCAGCCCGATGCCAACACGGTGGCGGTGGTGGATGCGATCAAGGCCAAGCTGCCAGCCTTCAGGGAGCAGCTGCCGCAATCGGTGCGCATCAATGTGGTCAATGACCGGTCGGTGTCGATCCGCGACGCACTGCACGATGTCACGCTGACGATGCTGGGCACCATCGTACTGGTGGTGCTGGTGATCTTTTTGTTCTTGCGGCGCTTTGTGGCCACCGTGATCCCGACGCTGTCGCTGCCGGTCTCGCTGCTGGGTGCGCTGGCCATGCTCTGGGCCTTTGGCTACACCATCGACAACATCTCGCTGCTGGGCCTGACGCTGGCGGTGGGCCTGGTGGTGGACGATGCGATCGTGATGCTCGAGAACATCATGCGCCACGTCGAGGCCGGCGAGCCGCCGTTCCAGGCCGCGCTGCGCGGCTCACGCGAGGTCGGCTTCACCATCCTGTCGATCTCGATATCGCTGGTGGCGGTGTTCATCCCGATCTTTTTCATGCCGGGCGTGATCGGCCTGCTGTTCCATGAGTTTGCGGTGATCGTCGGGCTGGCGGTGGTGGCCTCGGCCTTTGTCTCGTTGACCCTGGTGCCGATGCTGGCCAGCCGATTCTTGTCGGACGAAGCGCACAAAAAGCCACCCGGCTTCATGGTGCGTGGTTTTGAGCGTGCTTTCAACGCGATGCTGCGCGGCTACAGCCGCACGCTGGACGGCGCGCTGCGTTGGCGCAAGTCGGTGCTGCTGCTGGCGCTGTTGACGCTGGTGGCCACGGCCTGGCTGTTCAACGACATCCCGAAGGGGTTTTTTCCGCAAGAAGACATCGGCCAGATGAACGTCAGCACCGAGGGCGCCGAGGACGTGTCGTTCGAGGAGATGCTGCGGCTACAACAGCAGGTGGCGGCGCTGATCCGCGACGACCCGGCGGTGGCCACGGTCAGCTCGTTCAACGGCGGCCAGGGCTCGCAAAACACCGGACGCATGTTCATCAACCTGAAGCCCCGCGGTGAGCGCCCACCGATGAAGCAGGTCATCGAGGGCCTGCGCAAGCAGCTGCGCAGCGTGGCTGGCATCAGCGTGTTCATCCGCCCGACGCAGAACCTGCAGCTCGGCGGCCGGCCCAGCAAGGCGCAGTACCAGTACATCCTGCAAAGCGTGCAGGCCGGCGAGTTGAACGACTGGGCCGTCAAGCTGCAAGAAAAGCTGCGCGCCGATCCGCTGTTCCGCGATGTCACCAGTGATTCGCAGCTGCGCGGCCTGCAGGCCAGTCTGGAGATCGACCGGGCGCGCGCCAATGCACTCGGTGTGTCGATCGACGCGATCCGCTCTGGCCTGTTCTCGGCCTTTGGCGAGCGCCAGGTCAGCACCATCTTCACTGGCGTCGACAGTTACCAGGTGATCATGGAGGTGGCCCCCGCCGCCAAGGCCGACGAGAGCGCGCTGGGCGGCGTCTATGTGCGTGCCAGCACCGGCGCGCTGGTGCCGATGTCGAGCTTTACAACGGTCAAACGCACGATCGGGCCGACCTCGATCAACCATGTCGGCCAGCTGCAGGCGGTCACGGTGTCGTTCAACCTGGCGCCCGGTGCGGCGCTGGGCGACGCCACCAACCGCATCGACGCGGTGCGGCAAGAGATCCGCCTGCCCGACTCGGTCATCACCGCCTACGGTGGCGACGCGGCGGTGTTCAAAAGCTCGCAGGGCAGCCAGGTGGTGTTGATCGTCGGTGCCTTGCTGGTGATCTACGTGCTGCTGGGTGTGCTGTACGAGAGCTACATCCACCCGATCACCATCCTGGCCGGCCTGCCGTCGGCAGCGGTGGGCGCGCTGTTGACGCTCAAACTGTTCGACATGGACCTGACGCTGATCGCCACCATCGGCATCTTGCTGCTGATCGGCATCGTCAAGAAAAACGCCATCATGATGATCGACTTTGCACTCGACGCGCAGCGCCACGGCGGCATGACGCCTCAGCAGGCGATCCGCGAGGCCTGCGTATTGCGGTTCAGGCCGATCATGATGACCACGCTGGCCGCGCTGATGGGCGCGCTGCCGATTGCCCTGGGCCTGGGTGCCGGCGCCGAGTTGCGCCAGCCGCTGGGCGTGGCGGTGGTCGGCGGGCTGCTGTTCTCGCAGGCCATCACGCTCTACATCACGCCGGTGATCTACCTGGCACTCGACCGCTTTTCGGGCAAGGGCCCGGTGCTGACGCCTGAGGTCAGCGTGGCTGAGGCTGCTTCACAGGCTACACCGACATGAGCACCGACCCGCTGATCCTCACCGTCGCGCCCAACGGTGCCTACAAGCAGGCCGGCGACCACCCGGCCGTGCCGCTGACCGCCCGTCAACTGGCCGCCGAGACCGCGCACTGCGGCCCCGAGCCCTGGGCGATGTGCGCGTTTGGCGCCACCGGGCACGCCTGCCCGATGCCCGCCGCCGCGCTGGTGGCCCAGTCGACCGATAGCGCCCGCTGCCTGGGCCGGCCGCCGGCCAGCGCGGACGGTATCTGCCAGCGCTTCGCGGGCTGAAATTTCGCCATGCGCCGGTACCGGCGCCCACCCCGCCCTGATGACGGATCTTCCCAACCCGGACACCCCCATGCGCAGCCCCTTCCAATCCACCCGACGCACGGCGCTCTGCGGCGCGCTGCTGGCAGCCGCCGGTATCCTGACGCCTCAGCACCTGTTGGCACAAACACCCGCGGCATACCCCAACCACGTCATCCGGTTTGTCGTGCCCTACCCGCCGGGTGGCCCTACCGACCTGATGGCGCGTTTGCTGCAGCCCGAGTTGCAGACCCGGCTGGGCCAGACGGTGGTGATCGAAAACAAGGGCGGCGCCGGGGGCAACGTCGGCAGTGCCGATGTGGCCAGGCAGTCACCCGCCGACGGCCACACCCTGCTGTTGGCGGCCAGCGGGCCGATGGCGGTCAATTCCAGCCTGTACCGCAGCATGAGCTTCAATGCGCTGACCGACCTGGCACCGGTGATCCAGATCTCGTCGTTCCCGCTGTTGTTCGAGGTGCATCCCTCGGCCGGCATCAAGACCGTCAAGGAGTTCATCACCCAGGCCAAGCTGCGGCCGGGTGACTTCAGCTACGCCTCGGCCGGCAACGGCACGCCGCAGCACCTGGCCGGCGAGATGTTCGGCAAGGCCGCGGGTGTCAAGCTGGCCCATATCCCGTACCGGGGCGCGGGCCCGGCACTCAACGACCTGGTCGGCGGCCAGGTCAAGGTGATGTTCGACGTGCTTGGCAGCTCTTTGCAGTTTGTCAAGACCGGCAAACTGGTGCCACTGGCCGTCACCTCCGCCCAACGCAGCCCGGCACTGCCCAACGTGCCGACCATGGCCGAGGCCGGCTTGCCGGGCTTCGAGACCACCGCATGGCACGGCATTGCCGTGCGTGCCGGCACGCCCGAGCCGATCATCACCAAGCTCAACGCCACCTTGAACGCCATCTTCAAGGACCCCGTGTTTCGCAAGAAGTGGGAGGATCTGGGCACACCCGTGGTCGCCGGTACGCCCGAGCAGTTCGGGCAACTGATCCGCACCGAGTCGGTTCGGCTGGGCCGGGTGGTGCGGGAGTCGGGCGCGACGGTGGACTAGGTTCTGCACTGCCCGGTAGCGTCAATCGGGGCTGCGACTTTCGGCTCATTGCTGACTCTGGTTTTTGCGCCTGAAACTTGCCGTTCGTGGGTGAGGTGCGACCGCACCGCGCCGGGCTGGCGTGCCCCGCTCCGTGTCATTCCGGGCCGGAAAACCACCGGCCCTCCCTTCTTTACCTGCGCGGGACACGCCAGCCCGACGCGGCGCTACTCCGCCAGTGGTGTCTGCTGAGTTTTCCGGCCAACGCACGTGGCAAAGGTGGCGGCGGCCAAGGGCGTTGGGTGACCGGCGCAGT
>JBBRZR010000105.1:0-12525 GCA_038236495.1 Burkholderiales bacterium | reverse complement strand
GTGGCGCGCCAGCATCTCGCACCAGGCCATCAGGTTGCCCGGCGTGGCCACGGCGGCCCGGCCCACGCTGTTGCGCCGGCCCAGCGCGTCCAGCATGCCGGGGGCGGCGTCGGGGTCGGGTGTGAAGGTGGTGGCGTCCACGGCCAGCGGGCAACGGCCCTGGCCCTCCAGAATGGTCTGCCGGCCATCGGCCAGCCGCAGGTTGGCAAAGCCGCCGCCCAACAGGCCGACCATCATCGGCTCGACCACCGACAGCGTGAACAGCGTGGCCACCGCCGCGTCCACCGCGTTGCCACCGGCCGCCAGCATCTCGGCACCGGCAGCCGAGGCCAGCGGGTGGTTGCTGACCACCATGCCGCGGCTGCCGGTGGCGGGTCGTTTTTCGGTGGGGCTGGCCGCGCCGTTGCGCTTGGGTTCGGTATCGCGGGCGGTCATGGTGCTACACGCCCAGCAACTGGCCGCCATCGACGGCGATGACTTGGCCGGTGACCCAGCGGGCATGGTCCGAGGCCAGAAAAAGTGCGACTGCGGCGATCTCGTCGGGTGTGCCCATGCGGCCAAACGGGATACCCGCCAGCGTGCGGTCATACAGCGCGTCACCGGCCTGCTTGCGCTGGTCCCAGACGCCACCGGCAAATTCGACCGACCCCGGCGCAATGCAGTTCACCCGCACGCCACGCCTCGCCAGCATCGCCGCCTGGCTGCCGGTGTAGCTCATCATCGCCGCCTTGACCGCGGCATAGGCGGCGGACCGGGTGGACGGCCGCAGCCCCGAGATCGACGAGATGTGGATGATCGAGGCGCCCGTCGCGGCCAGCAGGTGCGGCACCGCCGCGTGGGACGCCCGCACCATCGCCATCACATCCACCGACAAACCAGCGGCCCAGCCCGCTTCGTCGTCGCCCATGCCAAAGCCCGAGGCGTTGTTGACCAGCACGTCGATGCCGCCCAATGCGGCTGCTGCGGCGTCCACATAACGCGCCACCGCCGGCCCGTCAGCCAGGTCGCAAACAGCGGCGTGCACTTGGTGGCCCAGACTGGCGAGATCGTCGCGGGTGGCCTGCAGGGCCGTCGGGCTGCGGGCGCAGATCGATACATCGGCGCCGGCGGCGGCAAAACCGAGCGCGATGGCCCGACCGATGCCGCGGCTGCCGCCGGCCACCAATACACGTTTGCCCAGAAAGTCGAATGGCATGGAGGGGTTTCTCGAGTTGAGGAGGGATTGCAGCCTGGCGCCAAGGGGCGGCGAACGGCTTGTCGTTGCGCTCAGGCGCTGGCGGCCACAGGGCGCGTGCGGCGGGCGCGGGCGGCCGGGCGGGCCTGCGGTTCGACCCCAGCGGCCGCTGCGGCCGTCAGCTCGACCACCGTCAATTTGGGTTTGGCTCGGGGGGTAGGCCTGCGGGCGCGCTTGGCAGTGACTTTGGGTGCTGAGACCGGCGATGCGACCTCCGCCACCGTCTCCGCCACCTTCTCTACCGCCGCAGCCGCGGCCGCAGCCGCAGGCACCGGCAGCCGCCGCAATGCCTCCATCGCCCGGTTGAGCTGCACTGCCAGCTCGCCGATGTCGGGCACCGCCCGGCGGCAGGCGATCAGGCCAAAACACAGCTGGCCCATGTAGCTCTGCACGGTGATGTTCAGCGCCACGCCGTGCACCACGATCGACAGCGGGTACAGGCCGTCCATCTTGGCGCCGGCCAGGTAGAGCGGCACCTGCGGACCGGGCACATTGGAGATGGTGACGTTGGCGATGCGGATGCGGTCGGCCAGCCGTGAGCGTCCGTACAGCGAGGCCAGGCCACTCAGCAGCCAGGGTGAACCCAGCGACGGAAAATCCTTGGGGATCAGATTGCCAAAGCTGCCCATCTGGGCCTTCATGCTGCGGGTGCCGGCCATGATCTGGGCCAGGCGCTGGACCGGATCCTTGACCTGGGTGGCCAAGTCGATCACGGTGCCCGAGACCTGGTTGTTGGCGCTGGTGTCGCCCTCAGTCCGCAGCGATATCGGCACGCCGGCCACCAGGGTCTTGTCGGGTAGCTCACGCGCATCGGCCAGGTAGTCGCGCAGCGCGGTGCTGCACAGCCACATCACCATGTCGTTGATCGAGGCGCCGTGCAGCTTGCCGGTGGCTTTGACTTCGAGCAACGGCAGCGCCACGCCGGCAAATGCGCGCTGGTTGGTGATGGACGCGTTGAACGGTGTGGCCGGTGCAAATTTGAGCCGCGTGCCCGGGGCTGATGTCCGGGTGCCGGCGCGGCGCTGGGCCAAGGCCGTCTTGGCCGCCTTGAGCGCGGCGCCGGCCAGCGGCGGCAGCAGCTTGGCGAACTGCAGCACCTGGCTCAGCTGGTTGCCCAGCGCGGCGCCCAGCAGCTCGGCCACGCCCAGCTGGTAGCGGTGGGTGCGCTGGGCCCGTGGCGGGCGTACCCGGCGCGGTTCCACCGTCATGTCGAAGATGCTGTTGGCCATCGCCACCGCAGCCTGGCCGTCCACCGCCGAGTGGTGCACCTTGGAGTAAAAGCCGACACGCCCGTCGGCCATGCCTTCGATCACATAAAACTCCCACAGCGGCCGGCTGCGGTCGAGCAGGCTGGAGTGCAGCCGGGCGCACAGCGCCTCCATCTGCGCCATGGTGCCGGGCTTTGGCAGCACGGTGCGGCGCATGTGGTAATCGAGGTCGATGTCGTCGTCGTGGATCCAGACCGGGTTGGCCAGATCGAATGGCATCAAAGCGAGTTTGCGGGTGAACACCGGCGCCAGGTGCATGCGGCCAGCGACATGGGTCTTGACCGCCTCGAACCACTCATCACCGCTGCCGGGCGGCGGCGCAAACAGCGCCAGGCTGCCGACATGCATCGGCATCTCGGGGCTTTCCAGGTGCAAAAACGCGCCGTCGACGACGCTCAGGTGGTCCATGTCTTTCATGCGGTGCTCCTGTGGGGGTGGCAGGCTCAGGCGCCAACGGGCTTGGCGCGCTGCGCCTCTTCATCGACCAGTGTCTTCTTGGACAGCTTGCCCACCGGCGTCTTGGGCAACTCGGCCCGGACCTCCATCGCGCCGATCATCTCGTGCTTGCCGATGCGGTCCCTCAAGAAGTCCTTCAGCACGGCCAGCGTCAGCGGCACAGCGCCGGCCTTCATCGTGACAAAGGCCTTGGGCGACTGGCCGCGGTACTCGTCGGGGATGCCGATCACGCAGACCTCGGCCACGTCGGGATGGGCATAAATGGCTTCTTCGATGGTGCGCGGGTAGACGTTGAAGCCGCTGCACAGCAGCATGTCCTTGGTGCGGTCGACGATGCTGATGTAGCCGGTGTCGTCCATATAACCCACGTCGCCGGTGCGCATGAAGCCGTCGGCGTTGAAGGCCTCGGCGGTGGCCTCGGGGTTGTTCCAGTAGCCCTTCATCACGTTCGGGCCCTGGATGCAGATCTCACCACGCTCGCCGGGCGCGGCGTAGGCGTCGGGATCGGTAAGGCTGGCAAAGCGGATGGTGATGCCAGGCATCGGCAGGCCACACGAGCCCACATGCTGCGGCCCGATGGGCGGCGAGAAGGTGCCCGAGGGCGAGGTCTCGGTCATGCCCCAGCCCTCGGCCAGGCTGCAGCCGGTGAGTTGCATGAAACGCTGGTGCACCTCCACCGGCAGCGGCGCGCCGCCCGAGCCGCAGAACTTGAGCGCCCGCAGATCGTACTTCTCGACCCCCGGGAAGTTGTTGAGCGCGGTGTACATGGTGGGCACACCCGGGAACAGCGTGACCTTCTTGCCCGCCAGGTCCTTGAGCACCGCCTCGACGTCGAAGCGGGTGTGCAGGATCTGGGTGGCGCCCAGCCGCACGCCCAGCAGCATGTTGACCGACAGCGCATAGATGTGGAAGGGTGGCAGCACTGCCAGCACCACCTCTTCGCCTTCTTTCAGGTTGGCGCCGCCGTAGGTGCAGGTCAGCCAGTACTGCTGGTTGGCGGCGGTCAGGTTGCCGTGGGTCAGCATCGCGCCCTTGGGATGGCCGGTGGTGCCGCCGGTGTACTGCAGCACCGCCAGCGCGTCTTTGGGGTCGCCGATGTCATACGCCTGGTAGGTGCCGTCGTTGTCCAGCAGGGTCTGGAAGGCCACATGGCGGTCATCGAACACCACCTCGCTGAGCTGGCCTGCGGCTTTGAGGTGGGCATTGACACCGGCCGGGTGCGCGCTCATCTCGCCCAGGTTGCCGATCACCAGGGTTTTGAGCCGGGTGCTGTGCAGCAGCCGGTCCATCTGCGGGTACAGCAAGGCCAGGTCTTGCGTGACCAGGATGTCGGTCTGGCTGTCGGCGACCTTGTGCTCCAGTACCCGCTCGGCGTCCAGCGGCGAGTAGTTGACCACCACCCCGCCGGCCTTTAGCACACCGAAAAAGCTGATGATGTAGTGCGGCGTGTTGGCCAGGAACAGACCCACATGCACCCCCGGCTTGACGCCCAGCTGCTGCAAGCCCTTGGCGGCGCGGGCCACCAGGTCGCCCAGCTCGCGGTACGGGATCAGCCGGCCCATGAAGTCGATCGCGGCCCGGTCGGGCCAGCGTGCCACGGCATCGTCCAGCAGGGATTGCACTGGTCGCAGCGGGATCGGGCTGTCCCAGTGCAGCGCCGGGGGGTACGAGGCGATCCAGGGCAGGGCGGCGGTGGTGGTCACGGGGGTCATGGTGGCTTCCGGCAGGGGTTGGGGCCGCCGGCCAAGCCGGGGCGAAACGACACATTCTGGCGAGTTTGGTGGCGCGACGTAAGCTGCGTTTCCCCCAAGGTCGCGGGCTGAAGCACCGGACCCGCCGGCATGCCGCCAACGTCGATGGAACGCCTGACGCGGCCCGCACTCACACCCGGTCGCGCTATCCTGTGCGGCTTTGCGGTCTTTGCGCTGCCGACCCTTACCTACCGACCTGAACCCATGGACTTGCTGAGCAACCCCCAGACCTGGATCGCCTTTGGCACGCTGACGCTGCTGGAGCTGGTGCTGGGCATCGACAACATCATCTTCATCTCGATCCTGGTCGACAAGCTGCCCAAGGCGCAGCGCGAGCTGGGCCGGCGGCTGGGCTTGTTCATGGCGATGTTCATGCGCATCGGCCTGCTGCTGGTGCTGGCCTGGATCGTCGGGCTGGTGACGCCGCTGTTCACGGTGCTGGAGCAGGAGATCTCGGGCCGCGACGCCATCCTGATCGCCGGCGGCTTGTTCCTGATCTGGAAGAGCACCGGCGAGATTCACCAGTCGCTCGAAGGCGAGGAGGGGCACGGACCCAGCGCCGTCAAGGCCACGTTCACTTCAGTCATCCTGCAGATCATGTTGGTGGACCTGGTGTTTTCGCTCGACTCGATCATCACCGCGGTGGGCATGGTCGACGACGTGCGCATCATGATTGCCGCGGTGATCGCATCGGTGGCGCTGATGATGTTGTTTGCCGGCCCGATCGGCCGCTTTGTGTCCGACCACCCGACCATCAAGATGCTGGCGCTGGCCTTTTTGGTGGTGGTGGGCGTGGTGCTGATCGCCGAGGGCTTCGATCACCACGTGCCCAAGGGCTATGTGTATTTCGCGATGGCGTTTTCGCTGGGCGTCGAGGCGCTCAACATCAACATGCGCAAGCGCTCCGCCCGCAAGGTCTCGCTGAACCCGCCGCAAATTCCGGGCGATTGAAAACCCTGCGGGCGCGCTGCAGGCCTGCGCTGCGCCGGGCGCCGCTTGCAACCCGCCTGGGCGGCTGGGGCCAGGGCCGGTTCAGCGGGCCAGTGCCTGGGCCAGTGCGGGTTCTTCGGCCCGCGCACAGGTGGCCTCGTTCTGCACGACGAACGGCCGCAGTCGCTTGTAGTTGTCCTTGGCTGCATAGGTGGCCAGGCCAGTGTCGAGCAGACTGGGACGCAGCAGCATGTTGAGGTGCGGCGTGGCTTGCTGGGAGATCGGCAGGTCGAGTGCACACGAAAACGTCACGGCGGCCTTCGGGAACTTGAGCTGGGTGTCGGCCACCGCTTGCGCCCAGCGCGGCGTGCCCTGCAATGCCCGGCCATCGTGCCAGGCGGCCAGGTCGGCAGCCTGTGCGGCAGAACCATCGGACGGCGCAAGCCGAGCAGGCCGGCCAGCCACAGCGCGGCGGCGGGCTTGCGGTTGTGCGACGGCTGTCCGGTGTCTTGAGCATTCATGGGTATGTCCTGGCGGGGTCGTGTCTGCGAGCGCAGCCTAAACCAGCCGGCACCCGGGCGCAGCCCCGGCAAATCCGGCGTCGGCGCACGGCCACTCAGGATGCTGCCGTTCGACGAGGGGTCCGCGTGGCAACCAAGGCCGTCGGGCAACCGGCTCCCTCCATGCCTGGGCCAGAGGCCCAGGCCTTCGCCAGGCACAAAGCGTCCTCAGGACTCTTTGTGTCCGGGCTCAGTCCCCCGATGCCGGCCAGGGGGCCGACATCTCCTCCTTTACTTACGGGATCCGGTCACCCAACGCCCTTGGCCGCCGGCACCTTTTCCGCGTGCGTTGGCTTTAAAACCCAGCGCGCGCAGCAGGTGGATTAGCGCCGGGTCGGGCTGGCGTGTCCCGCGCAGGTAGAGAAGGGAGGGCCGGTGGTTTTCCGGCCCGGAATGACACGGAGCGGGGCACGTCAGCCCGGCGCGGTGCGGTCGCACCTCACCCAAGAACGGCAAGTCTCAGACGCAAAAACCAAAGTCAGCAACGAGCCGTCAGTCGAAGTTCAAACTGCCAGCGCCGAACAGGCCGGCGGCCTCAGACCCCCAGAAACCCCGCCAGCGCAGCGCTGCCCGCCACCTCGTCGGCGCTGCCGGCCAGCACCACCTGGCCTTTTTGCAGCACCAGCGCCTGGTCGGCACTGGCCAGCACCTTGCGGTAGTCGCGGTCGACGATCAGGGTGGCGATGCCACTGGCCCGGATGTCGCCGATCACGCGCCAGATCTCGGCCACGATCAACGGGGCCAGGCCCTCGGTGGCTTCGTCCAGGATCAGGAGTTCGGGGTGCGTCATCAGCGCCCGGCCTATCGACAGCATCTGCTGCTCGCCGCCCGAAAGTTGGGCGCCCAGGTGGGTGAGGCGCTCCTTCAGGCGCGGAAAGGTGTCCAGCACGCGCTCATAAGTCCAATCGCGCTGGCCTTGGCGGCCATCGCGGGCGGCCATCACCAGGTTTTCGCGCACGCTGAGGTTGGGGAACACGCCACGGCCCTCGGGCACGTAGGCCACACCCAGGCGCGCGACCGTGTGCGGCTTGGCCTTGGACATGTCCTGGCCGAACAGGCCGATGTGGCCACTTCGCTGCGTCACATGGCCCAGCAAGGTGCGGATCAGTGTGCTCTTGCCCATGCCGTTGCGGCCCAGCAGACCGACGGTGCTGCCGCGCCGGAGGCCTAAGTCGATGCCGTGCAGCACATGGCTGGAGCCGTACCAGGCATGTACCGCACGGGCATCGACGATCAGGTCGGCGTGGTTGAGCGCCGGATCGTTGGCTTGGCTGAGCGCGGCCACCATCTCAGTGGTCTCCCAGGTAGGCGGTGCGAACCTCGGGGCTTTGGCGCACGAAGTCCGGCGTGCCGCTGGCGATCACCGTGCCGTTGACCATCACGGTGATGGCGTCGGCGATGCGGAACACCGCGTCCATGTCGTGCTCGACCAGCAGGATGGCATGGCCGGTCTTGAGTTCGGCCAGCAGCGCCAGCATGCGTTCGGTCTCCTCGGCACCCATGCCGGCCAGCGGCTCGTCGAGCAGCAGCACCTGCGGCGCGGTGGCCAGGCACATCGCGATCTCGAGTTGGCGCTTCTGGCCGTGCGACAGCAGGCCGGCGGGCCGGTCGAGCACCGTGTTCAGCCCGGCCCGCGCCGCAGCGGCCCGGGCTGCAGCGGTGCTGGCCTGGCAGCGCTGGGCGTCCTGCCACCAGAACCAGGGTTTGGGGGTGCGCGCTTGCGCCGCCAGCCGGCAGTTCTCGAACACGCTGAATGCAGGGTAGATGGTGTTGCGCTGGTAGCTGCGGCCCAGCCCGGCGCGGGCGCGCTTGGGCTGTGACCAGGCGGTGACATCCTGGCCCAGCAGTTCAACCTGGCCGGAGGACGGCGGGATTTCACCCGACAGGATGTTGATCAGCGTGGATTTGCCGGCGCCGTTGGTGCCGATCACCGCATGCACCTGACCGCGTGCCAGGTCCAGCGAGACCTGGTTGACGGCCACCAGGCCGCCCCAGCGTCGGGTGATGCCGTGGCCGCGCAGCAGAATCGCGCTGTCCGGGCTCATGCCTGGATCTCGGTGGGCTCGGCAGCGCCGCCGGGCCTGCCTTGCAGCCGCGCCCGCCACTGGCCGGGCACGCCCACCAGGCCCCGCGGCAGCAGCGCCACGCTGGCGATGATGCTCAGGCCCAGGCCCAGTGTCCAATGCTTGGCAAAGGTGCCAAAAATGGCCTCGGACTTGAAAAACTCCTGCAGCAGCGCAAAGGCAAAGGCGCCTATCAGCGCGCCGCGCAAATGGCCCAGGCCGCCCAGGATGATCATGATCAGCACGGCGCCCGACAAATGCCAGCTCATCAGCTCGGGGTTGACGAAGCCGTCCTTCACGCCGAACAAGAAGCCCGCCAGCCCGGCAATGGCACCGGAGATCACAAATGCCGCCAGTTTGTACGGATAGGTGGAAAACCCTGTCGCACGCATGCGCTGCTCGTTGGCCTTGATGCCGGCCAGCGCCCTGCCGAAACGTGAGCGCAGCAGCAGCGCCAAGAAGCCGAACACGGCGACCAGGCAGGCCAGGGTGAAGCCGTAGATCGCGCCGGCTTGGCCCAGGTCCAGCCAGGGGGTGCCGACCACGGTCAGTACCGGCTTGGCGTTCAGGTAGATGCCGTCGGTGCCGCCGCCCAGCGGGGTGTCGTGCACCACGTAATAGGCCATCTGCGCAAACGCGAGTGTCACCATGATGAAGTACACCCCCTGCGTGCGCAGCGACAGTGCGCCCATGAACAGCGCAAACAGGGCGGCCGCCCCCATGCTGGCCGGCAGCAGCCACAGCAGGTTGCCCGGATCGCTGGCCGGCGACAGCAGCACGGCTGCATAGGCGCCGATACCAAAGAAGGCAGCATGGCCGAAGCACACCAGGCCGGTGGCACCGACCAGCAATTCCAGGCTGAGCGCAAAGATGGCATAGACCATGATTTTGGTGACCAGGTCCAGCCCGAAGGCGCCGGCCACCAGCGGGTAGGCGGCCAGCGCCAGGCCGCACAGCGCGACAAAGAGGCCGCGACCCAGGTTGCGCTTGCTTGATGATTCAGTCATGTGCGGTCATCCGGCCCGGAACAGGCCGTTGGGCTTCCACAGCAGGATCAGCGCCATCAGCAGGTAGACCAGCACACCCGCAGCCTGCGGAAAGATCACCTTGCCGAAGGTGTCGACCACGCCGATCAGCAAGGACGCCAGCAGCGCGCCGCGGATCGAGCCGATGCCGCCGATCACCACCACCACGAAGCAGATGATCAGCACCTGGTTGCCCATGCCGGGGTAGACCGACGACACCGGCGCAGCCACCATGCCGGCCAGCACCGCCAGCCCCAGGCCGGCGGCAAACACCACCCGGTACAAAAACTTGATGTCGATGCCCAGGCTTTGCACCATCTCGCGGTTGCTGCTGCCGGCACGGATCATCATGCCCAGGCGGGTGCGGGTGAAGACAACATACATGCCCAGCGCCAGCGCCAGACACACCCCCGAGATGAACAGCCGGTACACCGGGTAGGTCATCAGCTCACCCAGCGGGAGGGTGCCGGCCAGGAAGTCGGGCGGCTGCACGCCGTGCACGTCGTCGCCCACCAGCAGGCTGCGCAACTCCTCGAACACCAGGATCAGGCCATAGGTCATCAGCACCTGCTGCAGGTGCTCACGCTCGTAGAGAAAGCTGAAGAACGCCCACTCCAGCGCGTAGCCCAGCAGCACCGCCAGCACCACGCCGACCGCCAGCGTGGCAAAAAATCCGCCGCCGAAGGTGTTGCCGACAATCGGCGCCAGCGCATAGGCCATGTACGCGCCGATCATGTAAAAACTGCCGTGCGCCAGGTTGATCACGCCCATGATGCCGAAGATCAGTGTCAGCCCCGACGCCACCAGGAACAGCAGCAGCCCGTACTGCAGCGAGTTCAGGCACTGGATCAGGAGGGTGGTGAGGTCCATCCGCTGCCGGTCACATCTTGCAGTTGCGTGCCGGGTCGGTCAGGGCCTTGCTGGCCACGCTGACCAGCTTGTTTTCCTTGCCGACCACCTGGCGCAGGTAGATGTCCTGCACCGGGTTGTGCGCCTTGGACAGGCTGAACGGGCCGCGCGGGCTGTCGATCTTGGACTTCTCGACAGCGGCCGCAAACTCGGCCTTCTTGCTGACGTCGCCCTTGACCGCGTTCAGGCCGATGGCCAGGATCTGCGCCGCGTCATAGCCCTGCACGGCATAGACGTCGGGCTGCAGTTTGTAGGCCTTGGCATAGGCCAGGCGGAAGGCCGCGTCCCGCGGTGTGCCCAGGCTGTCGGCGTAGTGCAGGGTGGTGAACAGGCCTTCGGCGGCGGCGCCCTGGGCCTCCAGCGCGCCGTCGGTCAAGAAGCCGGCGCCGTACAACGGGATGCTCTTCTTGAGGCCCGCCGCGGCATAGTCCTTGACGAACTTGTCCGCGCCTGCGCAGGCAAAAAAGGTGTAGACCGCGTCGGGCTTGGTCGCGGCAATCTCGGTCAGCAGCGCCTGAAACTCCACATCCGGGAACGGCAGGCTCAACTCCTTGACCACCGAGCCGCCGCCTTTCTCAAACGCCTCCTTGAAACCCTTGACTGATTCGGCGCCGGCGGCGTACTTCCAGGTGATGGTGACGACCTTTTTGGTGCCCTTCTTGGCCAGCACCTCGCCCATCGCGTAGCCGGGCTGCCAGTTGCTGAAACTGGAGCGGAAGATGTTGGGCGCGCACATTGCCCCGGTCACCGCGTCGGCGCCGGCGTTGGGCACGATCAGCAGGGTGCCGGTGTCCTTGGCCACCTTGGCCATGGCCATCGCCACGCCCGAGTGCACCGTGCCGATCAGCACGTCCACTTGGTCGCGCTTGACCAGCTTGTTGACGTTGTCGGTGGCCTTGCTCGGGTCGCTCTCGTCATCGACCTTGAAAAACGCGACCTCGCGGCCCGCGATCTTGCCGCCGGTCTCGGCGATCTGCAGCCGGAAGCCGTTTTCGATCGCATTGCCCAGCGCGGCATAGGTGCCGGTGTAGGGCAGCATCAGGCCGACCTTGAGCTTGGGCGCGGCCTGGGCTTGCACGGCCAGCGGGACGGCCAGGGTGGCCAGCAGCGTGGCGGCGTGGGCAACGGTGGCCAGCAAGGTGCGGCGGGTCGGGGCAAGGGCTGGGGTCATGGGATGTCTCCGGTCTGTGGCGTGAGCCTGGTTTGCATGAAGGCGGTGGTTTCACGGATCACCGCATCGGCCTGATCGCGGTGTGGCGAATGGCCACAACCGGCGAAAGCGCGCAATTCTGTACCCGGCACGCGGCTGGCGATGCCTTCGATCTGCGCCAGGGTGCCGTATTCGTCGTCGATGCCCTGGACCGCCAGCAGCGGGCAGGTGATGCTGGCGATCTCGACCTCGATGCTCCAGTCGCGAAAGTCGGGGTGCAGCCAGATGTTGTTCCAGCCCCAGAAGGCCGAATCCGGATCGTCGTGGTGGCGCGCCAGCCTGGCCCGCAGGTCGGTGTCCTGGTAGGCCTGGCGGGCTTGCTGGATGCTGTTGATCGACACGTCCTCGACCCGGATGTGCGGCGCCAGCAGCACCGCGCCAGCGATTTCGTCGGGCCGGTACGCGGCATACAGCAAGGCGATCGACCCGCCATCGCTGTGGCCGAACAGCCAGGGCTTGTTCTTTGCCGTGTCTACACCCAGCGCGGTCAGCAGGGCCGGCAGCACCTCCAGCGCCTGGCGGTGCAAGAAGTCGGTACCCCAGGCCTCGTCAGCGGCCCGAGGCGACGAGCGGCCATAGCCGGGGCGCGAATAGACCAGGCCGCGGCAACCGACTGCCGCGCACAGGCGCTGCGGAAAATCCCGCCACATGGTCACCGAGCCCAGGCCCTCGTGCAAAAAGACGATCAGCGGACGCCCGGCGCCGGGGTCGCCCAGCCACTGGTGCTCGATCTGCACCGGCCGGCCGCGCCAGTCGATCTCGATGAAGCCGGACGCTTGGGCGATGGCGGCGCTGCTGCGGCTCACCGCAAGCGCAGAGGCAGCGGCCGCCGACAGCGCCTCAGTGCTGGCCACGCTCACGCTCGCGCAGCTTGAAGCGCTGGATCTTGCCGGTGGCGGTCTTGGGCAGGTCGTCCACGAACTCGATCTGGCGCGGGTACTTGTAGGGCGCCAGCCGGTCCTTGACAAACTGCTTGAGCGCGTCTTCGGTCACGGCCGCGCCGTTCTTGCGCACCACGAAGGCCTTGGTCTTGGTCAGGCCCTCGGCATCGATCACGCCGATCACCGCCGCCTCCAGCACTGCCGGGTGCTGCACCAGTGTGGCCTCGACCTCGAACGG
>JBBRZR010000104.1:0-12602 GCA_038236495.1 Burkholderiales bacterium | reverse complement strand
TGCCCTTGCTCGGTCAGGTAGGACACCGGCCCGGTGATGCGTGCACTGTGGGTTTTGATGGTCATGGCGGCGCGCGTTCGAGGTGTTCAGGTAAGCCCTACACCGCACCACGCGGATGCGGTGCGGTGTCGGCCGCAGGGGGTCAGGCGGCGACCGCTGGCCTGGCTTGCGCGAGCAAAGCGCGCGCCTTTTCCTGGTCTTCGGGGCCGCCATGGACCACCAGCAAATACTTGTCCACCTTCAAGGCCGCTTCGTACTTGATGACCTGGTCCTCGGGCACGCCGATCTGGGTCAGTGCCGCGCCCAGTGCCGACAGGCCACCGACGACCACGGCACCTTCCAGTGCGCTGACCAGTGCGGCGACGACCGGCCCGGCCAAGCCCACCAGGCCCAGCCCTGGCAGCACAAAGACGGCAGGCGCCAGCAGCAGGCCCCAGATGCCGCCCCAGAAGGCCCCGGTGCTGCCCCAGGCCTTGATGCGGTCGCCGACGGTATAAAAGCCCATCGGTTTTTCTTCGCTGTGGTAACCCTTGCCGACCAGCGACAACTTCTTCATGTCGAAGCCGGATTTACCCAGGGTACGGATCGCCTCTTCAGCGGCGAAATGGGTGTCGAAAACGTAGAACGACGAGTGGTCTGCCATCACGTCTTGCTGGCCTTGAGAATCAGTTTTCACGGTGGGGCGCCCAGGGGGTTGTGGATACAGCAGCATGACGCTGTACTGCAGCAGGCTCTGTGCGGAAGCGAACGCAAGGCAGCACTGACCCTGCCGATCAGCATGCGTGCGCTGCCGCACCGTGCACAGTCCGCCCCAGCGCTAAGGTGCCCGTCGGCGACGCTGCCACAGCGTTGACCGGCAACTCAACCCGATACCGGAGACTTCGATGACCCAGCAAAACCCGCACCCCACCAAGACCCCACCGCAGACGCCCGGTCCGGTCGAACCCACGCACCCGGCGCAAACCCAGCGGCCCACCCAGCCGGTCGAGCCTGCAGAGGTGCTGGGGCGGCACAAGAACAGCGGGCAGAAGGATCACAAGGGTGCTCGGTGAGCCCCAGGCTGCGAACGGCCTGACAGCGGCTGCAGCCACAGCGCTGGCGCAGGCGTGCCGGGCCAAGACCCGGGCGGCCTGGGCGTGAGCAAGCGTTTGCACCCCGACCTCGACGGCCACCGCGCCAAGCGCGGCCGGTCAGCGGCCCGGCATCACGGGGTGTACGCGGCCCTGACCCAGGGCTTCAGTACCTTTCTGCGCCGCCGACGTGTGCAACGGCACTTCCAGCGCCGGCCGCTGCTGGAGACGCTGGCGCCGGCGGTGGTGCCCGATCTGCCCGCAGGTGATCTGGCTGCGCCCGCGCAACGGCAGGCACTGGGCCAGGACCTGCTGGCCGCAGCGCAGGAGGAGCCCGAGGCAGCACTCACACGCCTGCAGTCCCGGGCCGACGGACTGGACGCCAGCGAGGCTGCGCGCCGCCTGGCGCGCGATGGACCGAACGAGATCCAGCACGAGCCGCCGCTGCCGGCCTGGTTGCACCTGTGGCGCTGCTACCTGAACCCGTTCAATGTGCTGTTGACGGTCCTGGCGCTGTTGTCGTACTTCAGTGCCGACGCCAAGGCGACGGTGGTGATTGCCGCCATGGTGAGCCTCAGCACGGTCATCCGGTTCGTGCAGGAGGGCCGGTCGCACCGCGCCGCCGAGAGCCTGCGCGCGTTGGTCCGCAACACGGCCACCGTCATCCGCCGGGCGCCCGGTGCGCTTGCCGCGACCACCACCGCCACCGCCACCACCGCCGCCGCGCCACCGGTCAAGGGGCAGGAAATCGCGCTGCGCGACCTGGTGGCAGGCGACATCGTGGTCCTGTCGGCGGGCGACATGATCCCGGCGGACTGCCGGGTGCTCAGCGCACGCGACCTCTTTGTCGCCCAATCGGCCATGACCGGCGAATCCCTGCCGGTCGAGAAGTTCGTGCAAAGCGAAGCGCCAGGCGCGGCTGCCGCCCATGGCCCGCTCGACCAGCGCAACCTGCTGTTCATGGGCACCAACGTGGTCTCCGGTACGGCCACGGCACTGGTGGTGGCCACCGGCGGGCGCAGCTACTTCGGCACCCTGGCCGCACACGCCACCGCCACCGAGACCACGCCCAACGCCTTCCAGGCGGGTGTCAACAGTGTCAGCTGGCTGCTGATCCGCTTCGCGGCGGTGATGGTGCCCATCGTCTTCTTCGTCAATGGATTCACCAAGGGCGACTGGCTGCAGGCCTTCCTGTTTGCGCTGTCGGTGGCCGTCGGCCTGACACCCGAGATGCTGCCGATGATCGTGACCAGCACGCTGGCCAAGGGTGCGGTGCTGCTGTCCCGAAAAAAAGTGGTGGTCAAGCGGCTGGACGCGATCCAGAACTTCGGCGCGATGGACATCCTGTGCACCGACAAGACCGGCACACTGACGCAGGACAAGATCGCCCTGGCGCGCCATGCCGATGCCTATGGCCAGGACACCGACGAGGTGCTGAACTTCGCCTTCCTCAACAGCCACTACCAGACCGGGCTGAAGAACCTGCTGGACCGCGCCGTGCTGGACCATGTGGAACTGCCCGCCGAGCTGAAGCTGAAGGACGCCTACCGCAAGGTCGACGAGATCCCGTTCGACTTCGAGCGCCGGCGCATGTCGGTGGTGGTCGCCACCCTGCTGGCCGGGCAAGACCAGCACCATGAGCTGATCTGCAAGGGCGCGGTGGAAGAGGTGCTGGCCGCCTGCAGCCATGTGCGCACAAAGGATGCGACCGATGCCAGCCTGGACGGTGAGCGCACGATGCCGACCGTGCCGTTGGATGCCGCCCTGCTGGCCACCACCCAGGCCGTCACCGCAGCGCTCAATGCCGAGGGGCTGCGGGTGGTGGCGGTGGCAGTCAAGACGCTGCCGCCCAGCCAGACCACCTACTCGGCAGCTGACGAGAGCGGGCTGACCTTGATCGGCTACATCGCCTTTCTCGATCCGCCCAAGGAGTCCGCCGCGCCGGCCCTGAAAAAGCTGGCGGCACACGGCATCACCGTCAAGGTGCTGACCGGCGACAACGACCTGGTGACGGCGCAGGTCTGCCGTCAGGTCGGCCTGCCCCGGGTGGCGGGCGACGCGGTGATGCTGGGCGCGCAGGTCGAGGCGCTGAGCGACGAGGCGCTGAAGGCTGCGGCCGAGCAACACAGCATCTTCGCCAAGCTGACACCGCTGCACAAGGAGCGCATCGTGCGGGCGCTGCGCGCCAGCGGCCATGTGGTGGGCTTCATGGGCGACGGCATCAACGACGCACCGGCGCTGCGTGCGGCCGACATCGGCATCTCGGTGGACAGCGCGGTGGACATCGCCAAGGAGGCGGCCGACATCATCCTGCTGGAGAAAAGCCTGCTGGTGCTGATCGAGGGCGTGGTGGAGGGCCGTACCACCTTTTGCAACATGCTGAAGTACATCCGCATGACGGCCAGCTCCAACTTCGGCAACGTACTGTCGGTGCTGGTGGCCAGCGCCTTCTTGCCTTTTTTGCCGATGCTGCCGCTGCAGTTGCTGGTGCAGAACCTGCTGTACGACATCGGCCAGACCGGCATACCGTTCGACAATGTCGATCCCGAGTTGGTGACCCAACCGCTGAAGTGGAACCCTGCCGACATCGGCCGCTTCATGCGCTTCTTCGGTCCGATCAGCTCGTTGTTCGACATCATCACCTTCGCTGTGCTGTGGTGGGTGTTCGACGCCAACAGCCTGGCGAGCCAAACCCTGTTCCAGTCGGGCTGGTTCGTGGTCGGCCTGCTCACCCAGACCTTGGTGGTGCACATGGTGCGCACGCCCAAGCTGCCCTTCGTGCAAAGCCGTGCCGCGCCGCCGCTGATGGCGATGACGCTGGCGATCATGGCGGTGGGCCTGTGGCTGCCGCTGGGGCCGCTGGCGGGCTATTTCAAGCTGCAGGCACTGCCGCTGGCTTTTTACGGCTGGCTGGTCGCCATTCTGCTGGGCTACTGCGGGCTCACGACAGCGATGAAGCGCCTCTACATCCGGCGCTACGGCTGGCAGTAGCACCCGCTTGCCCGACCTGGTGCCGTTCAAGAAATTCGCCCGTGGGTGCGGCAACGAACAGAGCGAAGTTCGAGCCAGGCAACACACTGGATCAGGGCACCCGCGCACCGCAGTGTCGGTGCTGCCGGAAGACACCCGCATCCGGGTCGAGGTACCGTTATGCCAGCCCACTCAAGGAGAAATTGCCATGACCTACCAAGGTGGACGCGCCCGTCTTCTCACCCCCGAGGACGCCAACGAAGCGGGCCGATTTTTTGAAGTCTCCAAGGTCCGTCCGGGCGCCGATGGTCACGTCAGTGCAGTGATTCGGCGCGAGGTCGATTCATCGTCCAACCTGGACGTCAGCGCAGCGGTGGCGGCGCCATGAGCACGCATGCCGTTTCTGCGGTGGACCTGGATGCGGACGGGCGCGTCGTCAGCGTGTGCTGGGGCCCGGTGGACCCGCTCAAAAACGCCTGGAGCGCAGCGCGGACCGCAGCGCCTGTGGCCGCAGTGGTGGATGCCTTGATCGCTGGCGACCAGGTATTTGCGCTGTTCCCATCGGTGCACGGGCATTTGCCCGACCGACAGTTCGTGATCGCCGACTACGATGGCGGCCGAAAGACCATCGTGCTGCAAGGCCCCACGACCCATGAACGCGAGGTCCACGACATGGACCGCATCACCCCACCGGGTGCCGCGCCGTGAACACCCTGACCAAACTCGCCCTCGGTTTGATGGGCCAGCTCAAACCCCTGCCGTTGCTTGGCGATGCAAATCCCACCCGGTTGCTGCTGCCGCCGTCGCTCAGCGGCGGCATGCCGCTGATGTCGGCGTTGACCAGCCGCCAGTCCCGGCGTGAATTTGCGCCAGACCCGATGCCCGAGCAAACCCTGTCGGACCTGCTCTGGGCGGCAGCCGGCATCAACCGGCACGGTGCCGGTGGCCGCACCGCGCCCAGCGCGATGAACTCGCAAGAGGTCATGCTGTACGTGGCCATGCCGCAGGGGCTCTACCTTTACGAGCCGGTGCAACACCGGCTGCAACTGGTCGTTGAAAGCGACGTGCGTCGCGTCACCGGCAACCAGGATTTTGTAGACACCGCGCCACTGGACCTGGTCTTTGTGGCCGACCACAGCCGCATGAAGCATGTGCTCGCCGCCCAGCGCGAGGCCTACGCCTTTGCAGCCGCGGGCGCCATGGCGCAGAACGTCTACCTGTACTGCGCGTCGGAAGGCCTGGCGGCGGTGATCCGGGCCTGGTTTGACCGTGCAGCGCTGTCGCAGGCGATGGGCTTGCAAACGGATCAGCAACTGTTGTTGTCACAAACGGTTGGCATGGTTCCGGCCACCGAGGCGGCGGCCTGAGCCTGACAACTTTTGCACCCGACACTTGTCGCACCGGCCGTGGCGGCAGTGCTTGGCCGGGTATGACCTGTCCGGGCAATACCCGCCAGTGGACGCTGTGGGGCTTTGGACGGGTCGCAGTTTTTGAGCCCGCAAACCAAGGCCGGAGGACCACCCGATGACGACTGAAACAACGGCCGCGGGCCGTGCCATGCGAGGCCGGCACGGCTTCACGGCGGCGCTGCGCCGCCACAGTGAAAACCACCGCACCGACCGCATGGGGTGGCTGCGCGCGGCCGTGCTGGGCGCGAACGACGGCATCGTGTCCACTGCCAGCCTGGTGCTGGGTGTGGTGGCGGCGGGCGCGGACCACCGGGCCGTGTTGATGACCAGCATTTCCGGGTTGATCGCCGGGGCCATGTCGATGGCGGCGGGTGAGTATGTGTCGGTGCATTCGCAGCTGGACACCGAAAGCGCCGACTTGAGGCGGGAGCGCGCCGAATTGCAGCAAGACCCGGTGGGTGAGCGGCGCGAGCTTGCGGGCATCTATGTCGATCGCGGGCTGGATGCGGCCTTGGCCGATCAGGTGGCGGGCCAGTTGATGGCGCATGACGCGCTGGGCACCCACGCACGCGACGAGTTGGGGCTGTCGGTGACGACCGCCGCGCGCCCGACACAGGCGGCGCTGGCCTCAGCGGCCAGCTTTGCGGTGGGCGCCGCACTGCCGATCGGCGTCGTTTTGGTGGCATCGCCTGCGCAGTTGATTCTTTGGGTTTCGATCGCCTCGCTCGTATTCTTGGCGGGTCTTGGCGCGGTCTCGGCGCGGACGGGTGGGTCTGCGATCTGGACGGGCACTTGGCGGGTCACGTTCTGGGGTGCCGCAGCCATGCTGGTCACGGCCGGCGCAGGTGCCTTGTTTGGTGCTGTGGCCTGATCGGGCCAGAAGACTTGTGGACAAGACCAACGACTTCCTCAACCTGCAACTGGCGCCGGGCCGGATCCTGGCGGCGCGCCATGAGCATGCCTGATCCGCTGCACCCGGACAGCCTGCCGCCCGATGTGTTGAAACTCGGTCTGGTCAGCCTGCTGACCGACCTCAGCTCGGAGATGATTTTCTCGGTCTTTGCCATCTTCTTCACCACCGTGGCAGGCGCCTCCAGTTCGCTGCTCGGCTTGATCGAGGGGCTGGCCGACTTCTCGGCCTCGTCGCTGAACTACCTGGCGGGCTGGTTCTCCGACCGCAGCGGCAAGCGCAAGGTGTATGCCTTGGCGGGCTATGGGTTTTCGACGCTGGCCAAGATGATCCTGCTGGTCAGCTCGTCGGTGCTCGGGCTGGGCCTGTTTCGGGTGATCGAGCGGCTGGGCAAGGGCTTTCGCGGGCCACCTCGCGATGCCTGGCTGTCATCGATCGCGCAGCAGCGTACCCGCGGCTACGCTTTCGGCGTGCACAAGGCGCTGGACAAGGCCGGCGCCGTGCTGGGCCCGCTGGCCGCCTACGGGCTGCTGTCCTGGCTGGGCGAATCCCCCAGCACTTACCGCACCTTGTTCTGGGTTGCCTTTGTGCCTGCCGTGCTCAGCGTGATCCTGCTGTCGCGGATGTCGGACCAGCCCGGCGTGCCCCATGCGCGCGAGACCATCGGTGAGAACTGGTCCCAGCTCAGCGCCGGTTTCAAGCGCTTTCTGATCCCCGCTGCGATGTTCTCGCTGGCCTATTTCAGCCTGGGCTTCCTGCTGCTGCGGGCCCACGGCATCGGCTTCAGCGTCAGCCATATCGTGCTGCTGTACGCGCTGTTCAACACCACCTGCGTCATTTTTGCGCCGCTGGTCGGCCTGCTGGGCGACCGCATCGGCCGCGGCCGTATCCTGGTGCTGGGCTACGGTGTTTACGGGCTGATCAGCCTGGGCCTGGTGTTTGCCGACAAGCCCTGGCAGATCATCACGGCGTTTGCGGCCTACGGCTTTTTTTATGCCATCGACGAGTCGCAGAGCCGTGCGTTCATCGCCGACCTGGAGCCGGACCGGCGCGCCAGCGCGGTGGGCATCTACAACTTCGTCACCGGTGTGCTCTACCTGCCCGCGTCGCTGGTGGCGGGGGCGCTGTGGTCATCGTCGCCGGCACTGGCGTTTTCACTGGCGGCCGCACTGTCTGCGGCCGCCATCGCGCTGTTTGTGGGCATCAGACCGGCCGCAGCGCAGCGCCATCCGCAGGCCGAGGCGACGGCCTCAGGCTGAAGCCCGACAACCCGGCCGGGCGTGACAGCGATCCGGCCCCGGCCGCGGCCCCGCCGCCCAGACCTTACAAGCGGTCGGCGCCGTCCAGGCTGATCTGCGTGCCGGCCACACCTTGCAGCATCGACTCGATCTGGTCCAGTGACCCGATCACCGCCCGCCGCCCGGTGGCGGTTACAAAGGCACAGGCCGCCGCCACCTTGGGGCCCATGGAGCCGGCTGCGAAGCGTGCCAGCCCGGCGCCGTGAAGCAGCGCGCCGGGCGAAACCTTGCCGATCGGCCGCTGGCCGGGCTGCCCGAAGTCGAGAAACACCGCGCTGACATCGGTGGCAATCAGCAGGCAATCCGCGTCGAGCTGGCGCGCCAGCAAGCCGGCGCAGTGGTCCTTGTCGATGACGGCCTCGATGCCTTCCAGTGCCGGGTTGTCGGTGCCGTCCACGCTGGCTGCCCGCACCACCGGCACACCGCCACCGCCTGCGGCGATCACGAGCACACCCGCGTCCAACAGGCACTGGATGGGCATCAGCTCCAGCACCCGAACCGGCATGGGCGACGCCACCACCCGGCGCCAGTTTTGCGCGGTAGGTGCCGCATCCCCGGTGCCGTCGGGCGCGACGACCCATCCGCGTTCGGCAGCGATTCGGGCGGCCTGCGCTGCGGCATACATCGGCCCTATGGGCTTGGTGGGGTGCTTGAACGCCGGGTCGGCACGGCTGACCTCGGTGCGGGTGATCAAGGTGGCCAACGGCCGTGCGGGCAGCAGGTTGCCAAGTTCCTGTTCCAGCAGGTAACCGAGCATGCCCTCGGTTTCTGCCCCCAAAACATCCAGCGGATAGGCAGGCACGGCGGTGTAGGCGGCGGCTTGCAGCGCCAGCAGACCCACTTGCGGGCCGTTGCCGTGGGTGAGCACCATCTGGTTGCCCACCGCCACGCGGGCGAGTTGCCGCGCCGCCCGACGCACATTGGCCAGCTGGTTGGCGGCGCTCAAGGCTTGCCCGCGGCGAAGCAGCGCATTGCCGCCGACTGCAACGACGATCCGCATGCGGTCTCAGGCCAAGGTGGCCACGAGCACCGCCTTGATGGTGTGCAGCCGGTTTTCGGCCTGGGTGAACACGATCGACGCCTCGGACTCGAACACCTCGTCGGTGACCTCCAGCGCGCTCAGGCCGAACTGCTGGTGCACGCTGCGGCCGATCTCGGTGTCCAGGTTGTGCATCGCCGGCAGGCAGTGCATGAACCGGGTGCGGGGCTGGCCGGTGGCCGCCATCAGCGCGCTGTTGATCTGGTAGGGCAACAGCTGGTCGATCCGGTCTTTCCACACCGACGGGTCTTCGCCCATCGACACCCAGACGTCGGTGTAGAGAAAGTCGGCGCTGGCCACCGCCGCCTGCGGGTCGGTGCTTATGGTGATCCTGGCGCCGGTGCGCTGGGCCAGTGTGCGCATGCGGTCTACCAGCTCGACCGGCGGCTGCAAGGCTGCGGGCGCGGCGATGCGCATGTCCATGCCCATCTGGACAGCGCCCACCAGCAGCGAGCACGCCATGTTGAAACGTGCGTCGCCCAGGTAGCAGAGCGACATTGCATGCAGTGGCTTTTCACCAAACTCACGCATCGTCAGCAGGTCGGCCAACACCTGGGTGGGGTGGGCCTCGTCGGTCAGGCCGTTCCATACCGGCACATGAGAGTATTTGGCGATGTCCTCGACCACTTGCTGGTGAAAGCCGCGGTACTCGATCCCGTCGAACATGCGGCCCAGCACGCGGGCGGTGTCTTTCAGCGATTCCTTGTGGCCGATCTGTGAGCTGGCCGAGTCCAGGTAGGTGACATGGCCGCCCTGGTCGTGCACCGCCACTTCAAAGGCGCAACGGGTGCGGGTGGAGGCCTTCTCGAACACCAGCGCGATGTTCTTGCCCTTCAGGCGCGGATGCTCGTTGCCGGCCGCCTTGCTGCGCTTGAGCTCGGCCGCCAGGTCCAGCAGAAAACCAATCTCGCGGGGCTCGAAATCTTGCAGCGTCAGCAGGCTGCGGTTGTGCAGGTTGAAGCTCATCGCGTTACACCGCGTCGCGTTGGATCGGGCAGCTCATGCAATGGCTGCCGCCCCGCCCGCGGCCCAGTTCACCGCCCGGGATGGTGATGACCTCGATGCCCGCCTTGCGCAGCAGGGTGTTGGTGTAGACATTGCGGTCGTAGGCCATCACCACGCCCGGCGCCAGCGCCAGCAGGTTGTTGCCGTCGTCCCACTGCTCACGCTCGACCTCGGCGCTGTCGCCGCCGGTCTGCACGGTGCGCAGGTGTTTCAGGCCCAGTGCCTCGGCCACCACGGCCACAAAGTGGCCCTTGTCGGCGCGCACATCCAGCGTGCCGGGTTTGTCGCCCGGGCGCAGGCTGAAGGCCTGGATGCCGTCGACCACATCGGGGAACACGGTGGCCAGGTCGGCATGGCACAAGGTGAACACGGTGTCGAGGTGCATCGCGCCACGGGACTTTGGCAACCTGGCCGCAATCACCCGCGTTGCTACGCCGCGGCTGAACAAACGCCGCGCCAGCTGGCTGACAGCCTGCGGCGCGCTGCGCTCGCCCATGCCGATCAGGACGACGCCATTGCCGATGGGCATCACGTCACCGCCTTCCAGCGTCGCCGCGCCTGGGTTCTCGTCGTGCTGGCTTTGGCTGTCTTTCCACGCCGGCGTGATCTCGGCCGCATAGGCCGGCGAGTAGCGGTACAGCGCGTGCATCAGCAGGGTTTCGTGCCGGCGCGCCGGCCAGTACATCGCACCCAGCACCGCTTCGCCGTAGATCCAGCAACTTGAATCGCGTGTGAACAGCATGTTGGGCAGGGGTGGCATCAAGAAGCCGCCCGGGTCCAGGCAGGCGGCTGTCAGCCCGGTGACCTCGAACGGCAGCTCGCGGCGCACCAGGCCGCCCACCAGCAGTTCGGCCAGCCGGGCGGGGGTTTGCGCCTTCAGCCAGGGCCGCAATTGCGCTGCGGCTTCGGCGTCGATGTCGTTGATGCCCAGTTTGCGGTCCAGCACCCAGTCGCAGGCATCGGGCAGGGCCAGCACCTCGGCCAGCAGGTCCTGCAACTCCAGTACCTGGACGCCGCGCTCCCGCATCTTGCTGGTGAAGGCGTCGTGGTCATTGCGCGCTTGCGAGACCCACAGCACGTCGTCGAACAGCAGCTCCTGGCAGTTGGCCGGTGTCAGGCGGGACTGCGCCAGGCCGGGCCGGCAGACCAACACCTTGCGCAATGTACCGACCTCGGAGAGGGCGCCTTGGGTCATCGTGAATCTCCTGGATCAAGAAAAATTGTGCCCCGACTGACGGCGGAGCCTAAAGGCTGAGGCTGCCGTTGCTGAGCCGCCAGCCTGCCAGCACGGCCAGCAACCACAGCCCGCCGCAAAGCGCCCATTCGAGCGGGGTGAACAGCTGGCGTCGCTGCTCCCGCTTGGCCAGCACGTACACCAGCGAGCCCGGTGCGTACAACAAGGCGCTGAGCAGCAGGTACTTGGGCCCGGCGGCATAGAGCAACCAGGCGCAATAGACGGTGGCTGCCGCTGCAATCGGCAAGTCGATGGCCTTGAGCGTGCCGGGCTCGCCCTCATGGCGGGCCGTGATCAACGCGGCGTAGATGGCGCTGAACAGGTAGGGCAGCAGGATCATCGCGGTGGACAGCGAGATCAGCGCCAGGTAGGACGCCTTGGACACCAGTGTCACCAGCAGAAAGGCTTGCACCATCCCGCTGGTGAGCCACATCGCGTTGGCGGGCACGCCTTGTGCGTTCTGGCGCGACAGGCCCTTGGGCATCACGCCATCGCCGGCGGGCGTGAACAGTGACTCGGCTGCCAGCAAGGTCCAGGCGAGAAACCCGCCACCCACCGAGACGATCAGCCCGACGTACACCAGCACGGCGCCCCAGGTGCCCACCACATGCGCCAGCACACCGGCCATCGACGGGTACTTCAGGCCGGCCAGCGTGCTCTGGTTGATCACGCCCAGCGACAGCAGCGACACCGACATCAACAGCGCCAGCGTGATGCCGAAACCCACCACGGTGGCGTGCCCGACATCTTCGCGGCGGCGTGCCCGGGCCGAGTAGACACTGGCGCCTTCGATGCCGATGAACACCCAGACCGTGACCAGCATCGTGCTCTTGACCTGGTCCAGCACCGATCCCAGCTTCACATCGCCCCAGTAACCCAGGCTGAAGGTGTCGGCCTTGAACGCCATCGCCACCAGGCCGATGAACAGCACCAGCGGCACGACCTTGGCCACCGTCACGACGGCATTGAGCACCACCGCGCCCTGTATGCCGCGCAGCACCAGCGCGTGCACCACCCACAGCACGACCGAGGCGCCGGCCACGGCCGCGGGGGTGTTGCCCTCGCCGAACGCCGGGAAGAAGTAGCCGAGTGCCGCGAAGGCGGCCACCAGGTAGCCGACATTGCCGATCCAGGCGCTGACCCAATAGCCCAGCGCCGAGTTGAAGCCCAGGTAGTCGCCCGCAGCGGCGCGGGCATAGGCATAGACACCGTTGTCCAGCGCCGGCTTGCGCAGCGCCAGCATCTGGTAGACCAGCGCCAGACTGAGCATGCCCACGCCGGTGATCAGCCAGCCGATCACGATGGCGCCTGCACCGGCACCGGCCGCCATGTTTTGCGGCAGCCCGAAAATGCCGCTGCCGAGGATGGAGCCCACGACCAAGGCGACCAGCAGGCTCAGACCCAACTTGCCGGACTTGGCGGGCTTGCTGTCGCCACCGGCTGTGGCGATGGCGTCGACCGGACGACCGGGCGTTTGCTGGACCGTCGCGGCAAGCGGGGTGCTGCTCATGGGCATGTGCTCGAAGGTCCAGCAAGTAGGGGCGCGCGTCGGCACGCTGCAGGGCTCGGCACAGGTTCTTGCTGTGCCTTGCAATGCAGTGTGGCCATGCCGCCCTGGCCCGTCTGTCTGAGACCGCACAAAGGGTTTGTGCCGGGGGCGCGGATGC
>JBBRZR010000103.1:0-12642 GCA_038236495.1 Burkholderiales bacterium | reverse complement strand
TTGTCCAGCCCGACCGGGCCGCCGTCGAAGCGGTGGATTACCGCCTCCAGCAGTTTGCGGTCCATCAAATCGAAGCCTTCCGGGTCCACGTCCAGCATCACCAACGCCTTGTCGGCGATCGACCTTGTGATGGTGCCGTCGCCCTTGACCTCGGCATAGTCGCGCACCCGGCGCAGCAGCCGGTTGGCGATGCGCGGTGTGCCGCGCGACCGGCGCGCGATCTCGAACGCACCCTCGGCCTGGATCACCAGCTTGAGCAGGCCGGCCGACCGGGTGACGATGGTGCCCAGCTCGGCTGCGCTGTAAAACTCCAGCCGGGTGACGATGCCAAAGCGGTCGCGCAGCGGGTTGGTCAACATGCCGGCGCGGGTGGTGGCGCCGACCAGCGTGAAGGGCTGCAGGTCGAGCTTGATCGAGCGCGCCGACGGGCCGTCACCGATCATGATGTCGATCTGGTAGTCCTCCAGCGCGGGGTAGAGGATTTCTTCGACCACCGGGCTCAGGCGGTGGATCTCGTCGATGAACAGCACGTCATTCTTTTCGAGGCTGGTCAGGATCGCGGCCAGGTCCTTGGGCTTTTCCAGCACCGGGCCGCTGGTCTGGCGCAGGCCCACGCCCAACTCGGCGGCAACGATGTGGGACAGCGTGGTCTTGCCCAGGCCGGGCGGGCCGAACAGCAGCACATGGTCCAGCGCCTCGCCACGTTTGCGCGCCGCGCTGATGAAGATCTCCAGCTGCTCGCGTGCCTTGGCCTGGCCGATGTACTCGGCCAGCAGCTTGGGCCGCAGCGCACGCTCGATCACCTCCTCTTGCGGTGAGGCTTTGGCCGCGCTGACCACGCGGGGGGACGCCGGAAGGTCGGCGAAGTCGTCGGTCTGTATGCCCATACAGCGTATTGTCCACGCTCGGGCCCGGCGCCGGGCCGGCTTTTGCAGCCGCAGGGTTCAGCGCAACCGCGTCAGTGCCACCGCGTCAACGCGACAGCGACTTGAGCGCCAGCTTGATGCCGTCACTCACGCCCACATCGGCCGGCATCGACCTGAGCACCGCAGCGGCGTCGCGCTCGCTGTAGCCCAGCGCGATCAAGGCCTGCACGATGTCGGCCTGGGCATCGCTGACGACCGCTGCGCCCGGCAGACCCAGGTCCGGGCCCAGCTTGCCCTTGAGCTCCAGCAGCAAGCGCTCGGCGGTTTTTTTGCCGATGCCGGGCACCTTGACCAGCCGGCCCGCTTGCTGCTGCGTCACGGCCTGGGTCAGCTCGGCCACGCTCAAGCCCGACAGCAAGCCCAGCGCCATGCGCGGGCCGACGCCCGAGATCTTGATGAGTTGCCGAAAGGCGGCGCGTTCAGCCTGGGTGAGAAAGCCGAACAGCAGCTGCGCGTCCTCGCGCACCACGAAGTGGGTCAGCAGCGTGGTGCGCTCGCCCAGCGCCGGCAGGTTGTAGAAGCTGCTCATGGACACATCGACTTCATAGCCGACGCCGCCCACATCGATGAGCACTTGCGGGGGCGACTTTTCCGCCAGGATGCCTGTGAGTCGTCCGATCATGAGCCGGATTGTGGCCGATGCGGCGATGGCAATTTGCCGCTGCCGCGCGGTCCGGCGGCGGCCGATCAGCCGCCGGTCAGCCGCCGATCAGCCGGCCCATCAGCGGCGGAACAAACCCAGCCGCTGCGCCTCCAGCGCCGCCTCGGCCCGCGAGCTGACATTGAGCTTGCGGTAGATCTGCTTGACGTAGTCGGCAATGGTGTGGCGCGACAGGCCCAGCTGCACACCGATCTCGGGCAAGGTGAAGCCCTTGGCCACCCGCAGCAGCACCTCACTCTCGCGGTCGGTCAGCGAGACCTCGGGCATGGCGTTGGCCTGCGGCTTGGCCATGCTGGCAAAGTACTTGATGACCTTGCGGGCGATCGACGGCGACAGCGGTGGCTCGCCTTGCGCAATGCGCTGCAGCTGCTCGGTGATCAGCTCGCGGGATTGCTCTTTCAAGATATAGCCATAGGCGCCAGCCTGCAGCGCCGGGAACAAATGCTCGTCGTCATCGTGGATGGTGACCACCACCGACAGCGCCTCGGGCTGCACATCACGCAGCTTGGCCACCACGTCGGTGCCGCTGCCGTCGGGCAGGCCCAGGTCGCACAGCGCCAGATCGAAGCGCAGTGACTGCACCTGGTGCAGCGCGTCCTGCACCCGCGAGCATTCGGTGATACGCGCGGTGGGGAACACCTGCAGCACCAGGCTTTTGAGCCAGGCGCGGATCTCGGGCAGGTCTTCGAGCAGCAGGATGTTGTTCATCAAAATAGGCAGTCGTTCAGTACGCCGGAACGACGCGAATTGATACTAGCAGCGGCTCAACCGCCTGTGGTGTGGCGCTCCAGCGGCAGCGTGAGGCGTATCACGGTTCCGTAGCCTGGGCCCGACTCCACCAGGCATTGGCCCTGCAATTGTTTGGCGCGGCCCTTCATGCTGGCCATGCCGTGGCCCTTGTCGAGCCGGCCGTCCAGCTCCATCGGGATGCCCTTGCCGTTGTCCTGGATCACCAGCTGGAAGTCGCCCTGGGCGATGGTGCAGCGCACCGAGCATTGCGACGCGCCGCTGTGCTTGATGATGTTGCTCACCGCCTCGCGCAGGATGCGGGTGGTCTGCACATAGGCGCGCGACGACAGTGTGTGCGGCACTTCTTCGTCGGACGGTGAGCTCCATTCACCCTGCACCCCCGACTGCGTCAGGCGCGACACCACCTCGGCGCGCCAGTCGCCCAGCGCGTCGATCAGCTTGACCGGCTTGCCGGTCAGGCCGCGCACCGACAAACGCATCTCCTCCAGCGCCTCACGCGCCAAGGTGCTGATGCGCTCGCTGTCGCTGGTGTGCACGATGGTCAGCAGCTTGGCGCCCAGGTCGTCGTGCAGGTCGGCGGCAATGCGCTTGCGCTCACGCTCGGTTACTTGCTCGACCTTCAGCTCCGAGAGTTGGGCAAAGTTGCGCTCGATCTGCGCGGTGGCCTCGCGGATGCGCACCTCCAGCTCGGCCCGGTCTTGTTCTACCGTCTGGTAGGCGCGGCCGAACTGCTGCACCAGGCGCAGCCCCAGCGCCAGGAAACCCAGCGCCGGGACCAACTCGGCGACATAGCCGATGCGGGTATCCAACGCCAGCATCTGGGCGGTCAGGCCCACCGTCAGCGACACGCCCATGGCCGACAGCAGCGCGGCCATCGACCAGAACTGCGGCGTGTGGTGGCGTCTGGCCTCGGCCAGGTAGTACACCGCCGCCGTCACGATCTGCGCCGTCAGCAAGGCCGACCAGACGCCGGCCGCGGTGTGCAGCCGCTGCGGCCCGGCCGCCACCAGCGACAAGGGCATCAGCAGGCACTGCAGCGGCAGCGCGATGTTGAGCCAATGCAGGCGGTGCCCGGCATAGCGCATCAGGAACTGCACCGCCGCCAGCGTGATGAAGCTCATCAGCCCGGCCAGCGCCAGCTCGGTCATGCCGTTGGGCAGCGGCAGGTCGGCCACCCACAGCCGCGCCAGCAGCAACGACCAGCCCACCATCAGCGCGCCGAAGTAGGCCAGGTAGCTCTGCGCCCGGTTGAACCAGCCCATCACGAACATGAAGCTGCCCATCAGCACCAGCGCGCCGCTCATCACCTCGGGCAGGCGGATCGCAAACACCAGCCGCCGCGCGTGGTGCGCGGCCATCAGGTCGTAGGGGCCGAACTCGACCTCGGACACGCCGCCCGCCCGTTGCCGCGAGCTGACGGCGGCCAGCGGGTAGCCCTTGATGCGCAGGTGCACCGTATTGGCACCGGGCTGCAGCAGCGCCGCGGGTACCGGCACCAACTGCGGGCGGTGGCAATTGCGGGTGACGGGCTCGACGAAGTGGCCACCCTCGTGCAGCAAGTTGCCGTTCAGCCAGACCTGCAACACGCTGCAGGCGCGCTCAACGTACAGGCCATACAGCACGGCATCGTCCGCTGGCGCTGCCCCGGGGTCGCCAGCCGCTGGGCGGTCCAGGCGCAGGCGGTACCACACCACACCCGCCGGGCCGACGCGGTCGGCCGGCCATTCATCGGGCAGCGCAACGCTACGGGCCGCTGCCCAGTCGCTGGGGGGCGTGGCAGGTGCCTGCGGGCGGGTCTCGGTCAGGGTTTGGGCTTGCTGCAGCAGCTGCGCCTCGGCCTGTGTCGGCCCGGCCCAGGCACCCAGCAGCAGCGCCAGCAGCCCGGCGGGTTGCAGCCAGTTCAGCGGCCAGATCCGGCGCAGCGCCGACAACAGCCAGGGCGCAGACCGTCGGCGGTCGCGGGGGTGCGGGCAGGCCAGGGGCGTGGCAGACGGAGGGTGCACGGACAGGGCGGGCAATGATGGGCTGGCCATTGTGTGGCACACGGGCGGCCGCGGTTCGTTGGAGAATCCAGCGCTTACACCACCCAAATGCGCGCTTTGGCGCCGCCCCTGCAGTGATTCTTCGCCACGATTTTGAGCCCACCGACAACCAGCGCCTGGCGCAGCTGTGTGGCGCTTTTGACCAGCACCTGCGGACGATCGAGGCAGCGCTGTCGGTGCAGATAGCCCGCCGCGGCGCGGTGTTTCGCATCGATGGTGAGGCCGACCCCGCCCGCCGTGCGCTGGCGCTGCTGCAGTCGCTGTACACCCAAGCGGCCCAGCCCATCCCTGCCGAGACCTTGCAACTGGCACTGGTGGAGGCGCGTGCCACCAGCGGCCGGGCCGATGCCGCCGCCTTGCCGCCCGGCGCCGACACGATCCAGCTGCACACCCGGCGCGCCGACCTGCGCGGCCGCACGCCCAACCAGCTGCAGTACCTGCACAACATCCTCAGCCACGACATCACCTTCGGCATCGGGCCGGCCGGCACCGGCAAGACCTTTCTGGCGGTGGCTTGCGCGGTGGACGCGCTGGAGCGCAGCGCCGTGCAGCGCATCGTGCTGACCCGACCGGCGGTCGAGGCCGGTGAGCGACTGGGCTTTCTGCCGGGCGACCTGGCACAAAAGGTCGACCCGTACCTGCGCCCGCTCTATGACGCGCTGTACGACCTGATGGGGCTGGAGCGGGTGACGGCCGCGTTCGAGAAAGGCCTGCTCGAGATCGCGCCGCTGGCCTTCATGCGTGGGCGCACGCTGAACCATTCGTTCGTGATCCTCGACGAGGCGCAAAACACCACGCCCGAGCAGATGAAGATGTTCCTGACCCGCATCGGCTTTGGCTCACGTGCCGTGGTCACCGGCGATGTCAGCCAGGTCGATTTGCCGCGCGGCGCTGGCAGCGGGCTGATCGAGGCGGCCAGCGTGCTGGCCGGTGTTCCGGGCATCGCGTTTTCACATTTCAGCTCGGGCGACGTGGTGCGCCACCCGCTGGTGGCGCGCATTGTCGAGGCCTATGACGCGGCCAAGCGCGTCAACGCCAGCCAAGACGCCGGTCACACCGCTTCCAGCGCAGGCAACCCGGGCACTGCGCCATGAGCCGCTCACCGCGGCCGGCACTCAGCCTGTCGCTCCAGTTTGCCGATGCCCGCCACCGGGCGCTGTTGCCGCGTCACAAGGTACAACGCTGGCTGCGCGCCGCGCTGGAGTTGCCCGCCGAGTTGACGGTGCGCTTCGTCGGTGATGCCGAAGGCCAGGCGCTGAACCGCGACTACCGCGGCAAGGACTACGCCACCAACGTGCTGACCTTCGACTACGAACACGAACCCGTGGTGGTGGCCGACCTGGTGCTGGCCGCCGGTGTGCTGGAGCGCGAGGCGGCCGAGCTGGGCATCCCGGTGGCCGACCACATCACCCACCTGCTGGTACACGGTGCGCTGCATGCCCAGGGCTACGACCATGAGGACGACGGCGAAGAGGCCGCCGCGATGGAGGCGCGCGAGACCGAGATCCTGCGCGGCCTGGGCCTGGCCGACCCCTATGCCCGGCCAACGCCCGCGTAAGGGCTGGCGGCCCGATCAGCCCTGGCGCAACAGCCGTGCCGCGTCCAGCGCAAAGTAGGTCAGCACACCATCGGCGCCAGCGCGCTTGAAGGCCAGCAGCGACTCCATCATCACCGCATCACCGTCCAGCCAGCCGTTGGCCGCTGCAGCCTTGAGCATCGCGTACTCGCCGCTGACCTGGTAGGCGAAGGTGGGCACGCGGAATTCGTCCTTGACCCGGCGCACGATGTCCAGGTAGGGCATGCCGGGCTTGACCATCACCATGTCGGCGCCCTCGGCGATGTCCAGCGCCACCTCGCGCAGCGCCTCGTCGCTGTTGCCCGGGTCCATCTGGTAGGCCTTTTTGTCGCTCTTGCCTAAGTTGGCCGCGCTGCCCACCGCGTCGCGGAACGGGCCGTAGAAGGCGCTGGCGTACTTGGCGCTGTAGGCCATGATGCGGGTATGGATGTGGCCATGGGCCTCCAGCGCCTGGCGGATCGCGCCGATGCGGCCGTCCATCATGTCGCTGGGCGCGACGATGTCCACCCCGGCGCCGGCCTGCACCAGGGCCTGCTTCGTCAACATCGCCACCGTGATGTCGTTGACGATGTAGCCCGTCCCGTCGAGCAGCCCGTCCTGGCCGTGCGAGGTGAACGGGTCGAGCGCCACATCGGTCAGCACGCCCAGCATCGGGAAGCGGTCCTTCAGTGCCCGCACGGTGCGCGGCACCAGGCCGTCCGGGTTGGTGGCCTCGATCCCGTCCGGCGTTTTGAGTGCGGGGTCTATCACCGGAAACAGCGCCATCACCGGCACGCCCAGCGCCACGCACTGCTCGGCCAGCGGCAACAGCCGGTCGATCGACAGGCGTTGCACGCCGGGCATGCTGGCCACGTCCTGGGCCTGGCCCTGGCCGTCCAGTACGAACACCGGAAAAATCAGGTCGCTGGGGTGCAGCCGGTGCTCGCGCACCAGGTCTCGGGTGAAGGCGTCGCGGCGCAGCCGGCGTGGGCGGCTGGCGGGAAAGGCGGGCAGGGGCGGCAGGGTCATGTCGGGGTCTCCTTGGAGCATTGATTTTCAGGTGCCGCAGCGTAGTCGCAAGCGGACTGTCGGATGAAAACTTGTTCGTTTTCCTGAGGCTGACCCAGGATGGTGCGTTTGACCTCGGATAAATCTGATAAAGTCATTTTTGGGCTGAGCGCCGGAAGGTGCTCGCCCCCTGCTTTTCCTCCCTGAGCAGGTGTCTTGGTGTCCCCGTGGCGGCAAGGCTTACCACCCCAGTCCTGGTGACTGGGGTTTTTTTTTGTGCGGCCCAAATCAGCGTGGCCAGCGCGCGATCGGTGTCGCGGCGGATGTGGTCACTGCGGCCCGGTGCCCAGGGCGGGGCCTCCATAATTGGTCCATGAGCGCTGCTTACCTCTGGATCAAGGCCTTCCACGTCGTGTTCGTGGCCAGTTGGTTTGCCGGCCTCTTTTACCTGCCGCGCATCTTTGTCAACCTGGCGATGGTGCCGGCCGACAGCCACGCCGAGCGTGAGCGCCTGCTGCTGATGGCGCGCAAGCTCTACCGATTCGCCAACGTGCTGATGGTCGTGGCGCTGGCGCTGGGGTTCTGGCTCTGGCTGGGCTTTGGCGCCGGGCGTTTTGCCGGTGGCTACTGGTTGCACGCCAAATTGCTGGGCGTGGTGGCGGTGATCGGCTACCTGCACCTGTGCCGCGGCCACCTGCGCCGCTTCGAGCAACTGAGCAACCGCCGCAGCCACCGCTGGTTCCGCGTGTTCAACGAGGTCTCGGTGCTGCTGTTCACCGCCATCGTGGTGCTGGCGGTGGTCAAGCCCTTTTGACAGGTGCGGCCGCTGCGACCCGTGCGCACTCCGCACCAACCCCGGCCGGCGGTCATGTCGGGCCGTGATGCCCCGTACCGCAGTTCGGCCTGGCCGTTGACTTGGGCGTGGGTCGCGCTGATCGTCTACGCCAGCCTGTACCCGTTCACCGGCTGGCGCTGGCCACCGGGGCTGCCGGCCCAAGGCCTGCTGCACCTGCCGTGGCCGCGTTATTACATCCCGTTCGACATCACCAGCAACCTGCTGGCCTACGCGCCACTGGGCGGCCTGGTGTGTATTGCGCGGTTGCGGCACGGGGCCCGGGTGCCGCTGGCACTGTTTGGCGCGCTGGTCGGCGGCATGGTGCTGTCCTACAGCATGGAGGTGCTGCAACATTTGCTGGTGCAGCGTGTGCCGTCTGCACTTGACTGGGTGCTCAACAGTGCCGGCACCACGCTCGGCGCTGTGCTGGCGGTGGGCGCACAACGGCTGGGCCTGCTGCGGCGCTGGCAGGCCACCCGCGAGCGCTGGCTGGAGCGTGGCAACGGCGGCGCGCTGGCCTTGCTGGTGTTGTGGCCCGCAGCTTTGTTGTTTCCGACGCCGGTGCCGCTGGGCGTGGGGCAGGTGGGCGAAGCCTTGCGGGTCTGGCTGGCCGAATTGCTGACCGACGTGCCCTGGGCCGCGCCGCTGGCGGATTGGCTGGAATCTGCGACCGTGCCGGATCAGCCGTTGTCATCGCTGGCCGAAGGTTTGGCCGTGGTGCTGGGTCTGCTGTCGCCCTGTCTGCTGGCCTTTGCCGCGTCGCGGCCCGGTTGGCGCCGGTTGGGCCTGGCGGTGGCCGTGGCGGTGGTGGCGGTGCTGGGCACCACCTTGTCCACCGCGTTGAATTTTGGCCCCGACCACGCGCTGGCCTGGCGCACCCCCGCCACGGAGGCGGCGATGGTCGCGGCGCTGCTGCTGTCATTGGCCGGCCTGTGGCTGCGGCCGCGCCTGGCCGCCGCCTTGGCGCTGGTGTCGCTGACCGGGTTGGTGGTGCTGATCCACGGTGCGCCTACCGACCCGTACTACGCGCAAAGTCTGCAAGGCTGGGAGCAAGGCCGGTTTGTGCGGCTGCATGGGCTGGCGCAGTGGGTGGGCTGGCTGTGGCCCTATGCCGCGCTGGCCTGGTTGGTGGCGCGGCTGGGCGAGCGTTGACGGCGCTCTGGCGGGTGGCCGGTTCGGTTGATGCGGGTTTCCACTGAGTCCCTACAATCGCCGCCCCATGAGCTATTACCAGCACCACATCTTCTTCTGCCTCAACCAGCGCAAGCCCGGCGAGGGCTGCTGCGCCGATCAGGGCGCGCAAGCGGGCTTCGACCGCTGCAAGCAGCAGGTCAAGGCCGCAGGCCTGGCCGGGCCGGGCGGCGTGCGGGTCAACAAGGCCGGCTGCCTCGACCGTTGCGCTGGCGGGCCGGTGGTGGTGGTCTACCCCGAGGAGGTCTGGTACACCTTTGTCGACGAGGCCGATGTGGACGAGATCGTCGAATCGCACCTGAAAAACGGTCAGGTGGTCGAGCGCCTGAGGCTGGCGCCGGACGTTGGTCGGTGAGTGCAGCGCCCTGGTCCGGCGACAACCGCCGATGAAGCCCGACACCCGACGCGAGACCGTGGCCGGCCCGGCCGGCGCCATCGAGTGCGCGGTGGACGAGCCGGCCCTTGCCGACGGCGCCGCGCCACGCGGCGTGGTGGTGCTGTGCCATCCGCATCCGCAGTTTGGCGGCACGATGGACAACAAGGTGGTGATCACGCTGATGCGCGCCTTTGTGCAACTGGGTTACCGGGCGGTGCGCTTCAACTTTCGCGGCGTGGGCGGCTCGGCTGGCGTTTGGGATGAGGGCCGGGGCGAAATCGACGATGCGCTGGCCGTGATCGCGGACCAGCGCGCCCAGCTCCCAGGGCTGCCGTTGGCGCTGGGCGGATTTTCCTTCGGCGGCTATGTAGCGGCACAGGCCGCGGCCCGCCTGGCGGCCAGCGTGCCGGTGGAGCGCCTGGTGCTGGTCGGCCCGGCCACCAGCCGCTTCGAGATGCCGGCCACGGTGGCGCCCGACACCGTGGTGATCCACGGTGAGGCCGATGAGGTCGTGCCGCTCTTGTCCACGCTCGACTGGGCTCGGCCCCAGGTGTTGCCGGTGATCGTGCTGCCGGGTGTCGGCCACTTCTTCCACGGCCAACTCACCTTGCTCAAGCGCCAGGTGATCCAGGCCTGGCATGTTTGAGCCCGCTCTTCCTGCTTTTTCTGTTCGGACCCCGATGAAACGACTGTTTGCCTTGGTACTGGCTTGCGCCAGCGCGACTGCCGTGTGGGCGCAAGCGCCGCAGCCGCCCGAGGTTGCCGCCAAGAGCTACCTGCTGATCGACATCAACAGCGACCAGGTGCTGGCCGAACGGGCGCCCGACGCGCAGGCCGACCCGGCCTCGCTGACCAAGCTGATGACGGCCTGGCTGGTGTTCGACGCGCTCAAGGCCAAGAAGCTGACGCTGGAGCAAACCCTGCCGGTGTCGCTGCGCGCCTGGTCCGAGCGCAAGGGCGGCGGCTCGCTGATGTTCATCGACCCCAAGATGACGCCCAAGGTCGACGAGTTGCTGCGCGGCATGATCGCCGTCTCGGGCAACGATGCGGCGGTGGCGCTGGCCGAGGGCGTGGCCGGCTCGCTCGACGGTTTTGTGGCGATGATGAACCGCCAGTCCCAGGCTTGGGGCCTGAAGAACACCCAGTTCAAGAACGTCACCGGGTTGACCGAGGCGGGCCATTACAGCAGTGCACGCGACCTGGGTGTGATGGCAGCGCACATCCTGCGCGATTTTCCCGACTACTACGCCAGCTACTACGGACTGCGCAACTACACCTTCAACAACATCAAGCAGGACAACCGCAACATGTTGCTGGGCCGTGACCCGTCGATCGACGGCATGAAGACCGGCTACACCGACGCCGCCGGCTACTGCCTGGTCGCCAGTGCGCAGCGCGACATGCCCAACGGCAAGCGCCGTTTGCTCAGCGTGGTGATGGGTGCGACCTCGCGCGAGGGCCGCGCCAGCGAGAGCCAGAAGCTGCTGAACTGGGGCTGGACTGCCTGGGACGACGTGCGCCTGTTCGAGGCCGGCAAGCCGGTGGCGCAGGTGCCGGTCTGGAAGGGCCAGCAGCCCAACGCCGCGCTGGGCGCCGCCCAGGCCATGGTGGTGACCGTGCCCAAGGGCGAGGGCGACAAGCTCAAGACCGTGATCACCCGCACCGACCCGCTGGTAGCGCCCCTGACGGCCGGCCAACGCGTGGGCACGCTCGATGTCAGCACCATTGCCGGTGTCAAGGTCGCCAGCCTGCCGCTGGTGGTGCTGCAGGCGGTGCCTCAAGCCGGCTTGCTGGGCCGGGCCTGGGATTCGATCCGGCTCTGGATCAAATGAAGTGTGGCGGCCCGGGATCAGGTCAAACCGCTGCGGCCGGCCATCGGCTAAGCTGTGTTCAGACTTGCCATCTTGGCGTGCTCCCAGACCGCGTGACGCCTTGTTGACCGCAGCTTTTGCCTGAAAGGCCGCCATGACCCTGCTCCCTGAAACCCTCTGCCACCTGAACGGCCAGACCCTGCCGCTGCGCGATGCCAAGGTGTCGGTGCTGGACCGGGGCTTCATCTTCGGCGACGGCATCTACGAGGTGATCCCGGTCTACGGCCGGCGCTTGTTCTGCTTCGACGAGCACATGGCGCGGATGCAGCGCAGCCTGGGCAAGCTGCGCATCCCCAACCCGCACACCCGCGAAGCCTGGCTGGCGTTGGCGCGTGGGCTGGTGGCGGCGCAGCCGGCCGAGGACCAGCTGGTCTACATCGAGATCACCCGAGGCGTGGCGCTGCGCGACCATGTGATGCCCGAGGGCCTCACGCCCACCGTTTTCGTGATGACCAGTGCGATGAAGCCGCCCTCGGCCGAAATGCGCCACCACGGCGTGGCCTGCGTCACCGCGCGTGATTTCCGCTGGGAGCGCGGCGACATCAAGAGCATCTCGCTGCTGGGCAATGTGCTGGCGCGGCAGATGTCGGCCGACCATGGCGCGGCCGAGACCATCCTGTTCCGTGATGGCTGGCTGACCGAGGCGGCGGCCAGCAATGTCTGGGTGGTGCACGAGGGCGCACTGCTGGGCCCGCCCAAGGGCGACCATGTGCTTGAAGGCATACGCTACGACCTGCTGGCCGAGTTGTGCCGGGAGGTCGGCATTGCCTACAACCTGCGCCCGATTGCCGAGGCCGACGTGCTGGCCGCCGACGAGGTGATGCTCAGCTCGGCCACCAAGGAGATCCTGCCCGTCACCCGGATCGACGGCGAAGGCGTGGGCCATGGCGCGATGCGTGGCAAGCCCGGCCCGGTCTATGCCCGGCTGTTCGAGGCCTACCAGCGGGCCAAAGTCGAGCAGTCGATCTGAGCCGCCGGCCCCCGCATGAGTCCACCCCAAATCCCGCCCAAGATCGCACCCAAGACCGTGCCGAAGATCCCGCCCGACATCCCACCCGAACAGTCGCTGATCACCTACCCCAGCGCGTTCCCGATCAAGGTCATGGGCGCGCAGGTCGAGGGTTTTCTGGAGGCGGTGCTGGCGGTGACGCGGCAGTTCGACCCCGGCTTCGACCCGGCCACCGTCGAGACCCGCAGCAGCAGCGGCGGCCGTTACCTGGGCATCACCGTCACGGTGACGGCCACCAGCCGCGAGCAACTCGACGAGCTGTACCGCACGCTGTCCACCCACCCGATGGTCAAGGTGGTGCTGTAGCTGCGGCGGCTGCCGTCGCGGCCAGCGTTGTGCGCGGTGCCGCTGGTTTCGGCCCTCAACATTTGGCCTTGCGATGAAGTTGCTCACCCTGGGCCGCCAGCCGTATGCCGCC
>JBBRZR010000102.1:0-12704 GCA_038236495.1 Burkholderiales bacterium | reverse complement strand
GGCACCCACGGTTTTGAGCCGGTCAGTGCCAAGGTGGTCAGGTACGGTCTGGGCGCCGTCAAGGGCTCGGGCCAGGGCGCGGTCGAGGCGATTGTCGAAGCGCGCACCGAGGGCGGGCCGTTCCGCAGCTTCTTCGACTTCTGCGCCCGGGTCGACCGCAAGCGCATCAACAAGCGTGCGATCGATGCGCTGATCAAGGCCGGCGCGTTCGATGTGATCAACCCGGACCGCGCCAGCCTGGTGGCCAGCGTGGGCTTGGGGCTGGAATTTGCCGAGCACCAGGTGGTCAACGCGTCGCAAGGCGGCTTGTTCGACGACGGCGACCACGGCTCCAGCACCCAGGAGCCGGCGTTGCAGCAAACCGAGCCCTGGGGCTTGCGTGAGCGCTTGCTGTTGGAGAAATCAGCCCTGGGCTTTTACCTGTCCGGCCATTTGTTCGACGAGCACGCCGCCGAGGTGCGGCGCTTTTGCAAACGCCAGATCGCCGACCTGGCCGACAGCCGCGAGCCGCAATTGCTGGCCGGCATCGTCGGTGAATTGCGCTTTGTGACTGGCCAGCGCGGCCGGGTGGCGATCTTCAAGCTCGACGACAGCAGCGAGTTCATCGAGGCGGTGGTCAATGACGACCAGATCGAGGCCAACAAGGCGCTGCTGGTCGAGGACGAGCTGCTGATCGTGCAAGGCAAGGTGCAAAACGACCGCTTCTCGGGCGGCCTGCGGCTCAACATCACCCAGGTCTGGGACCTGGCCGGGGCGCGGGTGCGTTTTGGCCGCTATCTGGGCATGGTGCTGGCGGGTGCTGGACCGGCGGGTGCTGGACCGGCGGGCGTTGGACCGGCGGGCGTTGGACCGGCGGGCGATGGGCCAGCGGGCGTGGCCCAGCTGGCCGAGCTGGTGGCCACCTGGCCGGCGCGGCGCGAGATGACCGACCAGGGCGAGCTGACGCTGGGCCTGCCGGTTCGGCTGCAGATCAACCGGCCCAGCGCCAGCGCCGTGATCGACCTGGGCGACGGCGGCCGCTTCTGGCCGACCGATGAGGCCCTGGCACGCTGCAAGGCCATGGCGCCGGGCGGGCGGGCGGGCATCGTCTACGAGCTGGCTTGATCCTGCCCCCGCGCTGGCTGGGCTTCAGCGCGGATTTCTGGCCGCTTATCCCTGAACCGGGTCAGGCGCGCCGGCCTAGAATGCGCCGATGTACGAAACCCCGCTCACTGGCCTGGTGCTCACTGGCGGCGGCGCCCGCGCGGCCTACCAGGTGGGTGTGCTGGGCGCCATTGCGCAGTTGCGCCGCGAGGCCGGCGCCGACTTGCGCCGCAACCCGTTTGCGGTGATCTGCGGCACCTCGGCCGGCGCCATCAACTCGGCCGCGCTGGCCTGCCGCAGTGACGACTTCTGCGGCGCCGTGGCCACGCTGCAAGCCGTCTGGCGCGACTTCCGTGCCGAGCAGGTGTTCCGCGCCGACTCGCTGGGCGTGATCCGCAGTGGCGCGCAGTGGCTGACGATGTTGTCGGTCGGTTGGGCGATCAACCGCTTCCGCAAGGCGCGGCCCCGATCACTGCTGGACAACAGCCCGCTCGGCGACTTGCTGGCGGAGGCTGTGCCGCTGGACCGCCTGCCGCGGCTGCTGACCTCACGCCATTTGCAGGCGCTGGCAATCACCGCGTCGGGCTACGGCAGTGGCGAGCATGTCACTTTCTACCAGTCGGCCGTGCCGATCACACCCTGGACCCGGTCGCAGCGGGTGGCACTGCCCACCGCATTGACGCACCGCCACCTGCTGGCCTCGTCAGCGATCCCTTTTGTGTTTCCGGCCACCGAACTTGCGCGTGGCGCGCAGACCGAGTGGTTCGGCGACGGCTCGATGCGCCAGATGGCACCGATCTCACCGGCCATCCACCTGGGCGCGCAGCGGGTGCTGGTGATCGGTGCCGGCCGCATGCACGAGCCCAGCGGCCGCATCGCGCCCAACACCGGCTACCCCAGCATCGCGCAGATTGCCGGCCATGCGATGTCCGGTATCTTTCTGGACGCGATGACGGTAGACATCGAGCGCATGGAGCGCATCAACCGCACCTTGGCGCTGCTGCCCGAGGCGCAGCGCCTGGACACGGCGCTGCGCCCGGTGCAGTCGCTGGTGATCGCGCCCAGTCAGCGGCTGGACGACATCGCCGCGCTGCACATCGACAGCCTGCCGCGCCCGGTACGTGCGCTGCTGGGCGGCGTGGGCGTCAGCAGCAAGCTGGCCCAGCAGGGCCCGCGCGGGGCGGCGCTGGCCAGCTACCTGCTGTTCGAGGCACCGTACACCCGGGCGCTGATGGCGCTGGGCGAGGCCGACACGCTGGCCCGGCAAGTGGAGGTTCAGGCCTTTTTCGGCTGGCCCACGGCAGCCGATCAACGCGCCGCCGTAGGCCAGCCCCTACAAAGAATTACAGCCATCGCCGACAACGACGCCGCGGCCCGGTGCGTTGAATGAAGGTGCCCCGCGCTGCGGAGCCGCCAGGAGACTGCCAGATGCAAAGCCGGACACGAATCAAGACTGTTTTATCGCTGGCGCTGGTCGCCGGCATGGTCACTGCGCTGCCGGCGCAGGCTGCCGACGTCGGCGTGTCGATCGGCATCAGCCAGCCGGGGGTGTACGGCCGCATCGACATCGGGCGCTTTCCGCAGCCGGTGTTGATCGTGCAGCAGCCGGTGATCATCAACCGGCCACCGGTTTATGTGGAGACGCAGCCGATTTACCTGTGGGTGCCGCCGGGCCACCAGAAGAACTGGCGCAACTACTGCGGCCGCTACAACGCCTGCGGCCAGCGGGTGTATTTTGTACAGGACAACTGGTACCGCGAGCGCGGCCCGGGCCGCGAGGTCAACCACGCCTACCGCGAGGGCTACCGTGAGGGTTACCGCGATGACCGGGGCCGCGACCACGACGATGACCATGGCAAGGGCCATGGCAAGGACAAAGACAAGGGCCATGGCAAGGGCCATGACTAACCCGGGCCTGCGCGTGCCAACCAGTCATCAGCCAGCTTGAGGGCGGCGGCCACCACCTGGTCCATGTTGTAGTAGCGGTACTGGGCCAACCGGCCGACAAAACTGACCCCGGTCTCGGCGTCGGCCAGTGCGGCATAGCGCTGGTACAGCGCCTCGTTGTCGGGCCGCGGGATCGGGTAGTACGGCTCGCCCCCGGCCTGTGGATACTCCCGCACGATCGACGTCCCCGCGCCGGCCTGGCCGGTGAGGTGGCGAAACTCGGTGATGCGGGTGAAGTCCTGCGTGTTCGGGTAGTTCACCGTGCCGCAGGGCTGGTAGCGATCAACCGAGGGCAGGTGTTCATGCTCGAAACGGATGCTGCGGTACGGCAACGCGCCCAGGCGGTGGCCAAAATAGGCGTCGATCGCACCGGTGTAGACCGTGTGGGGCGCCAGGCCCAGGCCACGCACCGACTCAAAATCGGTGCCCGGTTGCCAGCGGATCAGCGGGTGGTCCAGCAGACGCTCGAACAGCGCGCTGTAGCCATTGGCCGGCATGAACTGCCAGCGGTCGCTGAAGTAGCGGTCATCGTCGTTGCAGCGGGTGGGGATGCGGGCGGCCACGCCGGCAGACAGCTCGCTCAGGTCCAGCCCCCACTGCTTGCGGGTGTAGCCGCGAAAAAACTTCTCGCACAGGTCGTGGCCCACTGAGGACAGCACCACGTCCTCGCTGCTGCGCAGTGGCTGTCGGGGCACACGCACGCTGGCCAAAAACGCCTCGGCCTGCGCTTCGTCCAGCTGCAGCCCGTACAGCCGATTCAGTGTGCTGCGGTTGATCGGCAGCGGCAGCAACTGGCCGTCCACCTCGGCCAGCACCCGGTGCTCGTAGAAGCGCCAATCGGTGAAGCGCGACAGGTAGCGGAACACCCGCTCGCTGTTGGTGTGGAAGATGTGCGGCCCGTGCGGGTGGATGCGCACGCCGTGGGCGTCCAGCAGATCGGCCGCGTTGCCGCCAGGATGGGCGCGCCGGTCGATCAGCAGCACCCGCCGGCCAGCATCGGCGAGTTGGCGGGCGCAGACCGCGCCGGCAAACCCGGCGCCGGCGATCAGGTGGTCGAATTCGGACATCGGCGGTCATTTTCTGGCGCGCCAGCCCGGACCGATGCATGAAAAACGCCCCGCAATGCGGGGCGTTTCGTCAGGCTTTGAAGCGGCGCTTACTTCTTGGCAGCCGAGGCGGCGGTGTCAGCCTTGGCAGCCTTGGCGGCCTTGGCATCGTCCTTGGCTTTGGCCTTGGCGGCCGCTTCTTCGTCCTTCTTGGCCTTGGCCGCGGCCTTGCTGTCGGCCTTGCTCATCGGGGCCGAGGCGGCGTCTGTCTTGGCGGCAGCCTTGTCGGCCATCTTGTCGGCTTTGGCCGGCTTGGCCTCGGTCTTGGCGGCCGGCGCAGCAGCGCCCTTGAAGCCCTGGCCATTGATGGTCAGGCCTTCGGTCGAGAACTTGGCGGCATTGCCGTCGCCCACGCCCTTGACGCGCTCGACCAGGTCGGCCCAGTCCTTGAAGTTGCTCTTCTTGCGCTCGTCCAGGATCTTGCCCGAGATCGACGGGCCGATACCCTTGATCGATTCCAGTTCGGCCTGGGTGGCCTTGTTGGCATCGACCGCTGCAAAGGCGCTGGCGGCGCCCAGCGTCAACAAAACGGCGAACAGTGCGGCAAGCAGGCGTTTGATCATGCGGTACTCCGGTGGTGGGGTGGGGGCCGACTGGCCCTGGGGCTGGGTCCTGGCGCGGTGAACTTGCGCAGGTGCATGGACAACGCAGGGCCGGGGACGCTGGTTGACCTGCGCCCGGCGCAGCGCGGTGGGCCGGCTTGAATCGGGCGGCTAGGCCCGCGCACGCCGCCAGCGCAACACCGCACGCTTGAGGGCGAAACCCGGCGCCAGCAGCCCCGGGCAGGTGGCATAGACAAACAGCCGCAACCGCAGCGCGACGGGCACGGCGCGGTCGGCCCACAGCCGCCGCCAGCGCGCCGCCAGCGGGCCGGGTGCCAGCTGCGCGGCCACGTGCGTTTCACGCGCCAGTTGGGCCAGCAGCACTGGCGCCACGGTATCGCTGACGCCGGCCAGCGCCGCGTCGCGCAGCAGACAGGGCAGCTCGACCAGGGAATGGCGGGCGTTGCTGGCCAGTCGGGCACTGACCTCGCTGGCCCACAGCGCCCGACGCCGGCGTGACAGCCCGCCACGCCGGTACTGCACCAGCGGCTCGGCCAGCGTGATCGCGCCACCCGAGACGATGGCACGGAACACCAGGATCAGGTCCTCGGCCACCGTGCCGGCCGGCAGCGGACCAAAGCGCTCAAACAGCCGCCGAGTCCAGGCCTGGCCGGCGCCGATGACATGCGGCGGCTGGGCGATCCAGTCGGCCGCGCTGCGCCAACGTGCCAAGTCGGCGGGCTGGATCAGGCCGTGCCCGGCGCCCCGGGCGTCGATATCGATCAGCGCGCTGGCGATCAGGTCGGGGCGGCAGCCCTGTGCCAGCCAGGCATCGACCGTGCGCGCGCAGCGCTGCGGCAGCGAGACGTCGTCGCCGGCAGTGACAAACAGCAACTCACCCTGTGACAGCGCGACCAGCTTGGACAAATGCGCACCGATGCCCAGGTTGACCGGGTTGCGGTTGAGCACCAGCCGGTGCGGGCCGGCGTAACCGGCTACCGCGGCCTTGATCGCGGTCCAGGTGCCGTCACCCGAGGCATCGTCGGAGATCACGATCTCCAGCGGCGAGTAGGTCTGCGCCAGCGCACCCGCAATCGCTGCACCCACGCTGCCTTGCTGGCGGTAGGCGATCAGCAGCATCGACACCAGTGGCAGCGCCGCAGCCGTGGGCGCCGATGGGGGCTCGACGGCGCCAGTCATGCGGGGTGGTGGATCACCCGTGCGACAGCAAATCGCCCAGCAGCTTGCTCTTCAATCCACGCCGTAGCGCCTTGGCGTTGGCGTTGATGGCGTAGCGCGCATCCAGCGACTGCAACAGCGGGCCAGCGAGCTGGGGCAACCCCCCCAGCCGCAGGCCCACGAAATAGAGGTCCCGGCTGATGTAGTTGGTCCAGAAGTGCCGGTCTGCCAGCCAACCGTCGAGAAAGACACCGGCCTCCAGCATCGGACCGGTGAGGTTGCGGTAGTAGTCCCAGCGTGCCTGAACCGTGAAAGGTGAAGCGTCGGGGTTGGTGCGGGTAGTGCCGTGTTCCTTGCGGCCGGTGGTGGCGCAGCTGATCAGCACCAGCCCGCCCGGCCGGCACATGCGCAGCATGTTGGCCAGGGTTTCGCGCCAGAAGGGGTTGTGCTCGAAGCACTCGGCAGAGCACACCGTGTCGAAGTGGCCGGTCGGAAACGCCAGCAAATGCCCCGGGCAGGCCAGGTCGACGCCCGGCCCAAGTTGCAGGTCGACACCGGTGTAGTCGCAGTCCTGAAACAACTCCCGCAACGAGCCGTTGATGTCGAGTGACCCCACCTCCAGCACCTTGGCCTGCTTGAAGTGCTGCGGATAGTGCTCGCGCACGCTGGAGAAATACTCTGCTTGTTGGGGATGGGCCATTCGGATCTGCGGTTGGGTGTGACGGCATAACGGCGGTCAGGCATCGTACCTGCCGGCCAACAGGGGACCGCTCGATGCCGGGCAACGCAACGCGGCGCATCGCGTTTGATGACCTCAGCGTTTTGTCGGGTGCGGCAGCTCGTGCGGCGTCGGCCGGTCGGCCAGCCACATCTTGAGGTAGCGAAAATACGAGGCCTGGCCGTCCAGCATGGCCAGCACAAAGCCCAGCCGGCCGTCCAGAAATCCGCGCCGCAGCACATAGCCGCGGAAGAACGCCCACAGCCCGTGGCCCACCGCGCGGCCCACGCCGCCGCGCCGGCCGCGGGCATGCAGGTCGGCGGCACGGCCGCTGGAGTAGCGGTTCATCTTGTCCACCGCGTCGTGCAGGCCGGTCATGCTGTTGTGCAGCAACAGGCCGGGCAACTGGGGTGGTTTGGGCGGTTTGGTGGTGGACGCCGTCCCGGACGGGCTGTCCAGCAGCAATCTCTCGTGCACCTGATCGGGCGAAAAACGCGCGCTGCCGCGCTTGAAGAGCCGTATGCCGACATCGGGATACCAGCTGCCGGCGCGCATCCACTGGCCGCAAAACGCCGACATGCGGCCCACGGCGTAGTGGGCCGACGGTGCGCTGGCCGGCGGCGCTTGGGTGATCTGGCGGATCGCGGCGGCCAAGGTGTCGTCCAGCCATTCATCGGCGTCGATGCAAAACACCCAGTCGCCGGTGGCGGCGTCCAGCGCGCGCTGCTTTTGCTGGCCGAACCCCGGCCAGTCGGCGGTCACGATGACCCGGGCGCCAAAGCCGCGGGCCAGTTCGGCCGTGTTGTCGGTGCTGAAAGAGTCGACCACGATCAGCTCGTCGGCAAAGGCGACGGAGGCCAGGCAGGTCGGCAGGCGCGCCGCCTCGTTCTTGGTGATCACGATCACCGACAGGCGCAAGGCTGGCGCTGTGGTGGCGGCGGTCATGGCCGGACCTCGGCAACGGGGTCCACCGTGGCCCCCGCCAGCACGACATCGATCAGGCCCTGCGCCGAATGCTCGGCACGCACGCTGGCGGCGGCCTGTTGGGCGTTGACGGCATAGCGGGCAAAGTCCCGCCGGATCGGTGTGATGGCCCGCAACAATCCGTCGGCGGACACATCATCGGTGGCGATGCCGGCATCGAAGCGCTGCACCAGCCGCGCCGCCCAGGTGCCGGCGGTAACTACCACCGGACAGCCGGCGCCCAGCGCGTCCAGCGTGACGCCGCTGATGCGGTCCTGAAAGTCCTGCGCCCGGTACGGTTGCACCACGATCGCGCCATCGAACAGCGCCTGGTAGGCGGCAGGGTCCATGGCCTGGTGGGGTGTGCGCAGCGGCGGGTATCCGGTGGCGCGCAGCCGGGCCAGCTGCTGGCCCAGCGCCTGGTCATGCTGGTGGCGTTGCTCGATCGAGGTCTGCACGGTGATCGGCCAGTCCAGGCCGCGCCGCTGCATCTCGGCCACCAGGTCCACCACCTGGGCAAAGCCCTTGTCCAGCCGCGCCGCGCCGGCCACCAGCAGGTGCTTGAACACCGGCGTGGCCACCGCTGCCAGCGCGGCTTGTGCCGCCAGCGGGTAGGGCACCACCGTGGCCTTGAAGCCGCAGCGGCGGAAAAAGTCGGCCACCGACGGGCTGGGTGCCAGGATTTCGACATTTGGCTGGCGCTGGGCGATGGCGGCCAGCCGGCGCGCCTTGGACGGTTTGGCGTTGAGCCAGTGCACAAACAAGAACAGCTTGTGCGGCGGGATCACGCCCCGGGCGGCCCAATCGGCGATCACCAGGTCGGCGGTGCCGGCGGTGGCGACCAGGATGCGGCCGGGCTGGCGCAGCAGGCGGCGAACCAGAAAAAACGCCTGCAGGCGGCGCCAGCGCCGGTGAAACATCGGCGCCAGGCGGCCAGGGCCTTGCCAGAATGCCGCCGCCTGCGCCCCCGCCCAGACCGTCAGATCGGCGCGCGGCGCGGCGGCGCCTGCCAGCGCCCGGATCAGGCTGTGACAGTGGCCGGCGTCGCCGGTGAGCGTGGGCTCAAGGATGTGCAGGGGCGAGGGCATGGGTGTTTGCAGGCGGGCTAGGTCGCCGTCGTTGACAGGCGTTCGACCCAGGCCAGCAGGCGGTCCAGATGTGCATCCACCGATGGGTCGTAGCGCAGCGCGGCCAGCGGATCGGCCACGCCCAAGGTGCCCGATCGCCAGCGCGCCAGCGCCTGGGCCAGCGCAGCGTCCAGGCTGCCCGGTTGATTGACCTTGAACGGCAGCGTCGCCTCGGCCTTCAAGACCTCCATGCAGCCCATGCCCTCGGCGCCGATCAGCGGCGTGCCGCACAGCACCGACTCGACACCCACCAGGCCAAACGGCTCGTAACGCGAGGCCATCACCGTGCAGTCCACGGCGCGGTAGACATCCTCCATGTCGTTGCGGTAGCCCAGGTAGCGCAGCTTGGGCGCTGTCATGTCCACTGGCCGGCCCGCCACCACCAGCAAGACGGGCAAATCGCTGTGGCCCAGCGCCTGCACAGCCAAGTCCAGCCCCTTGCGGGCATGGCCGGTGGAGGCCAGCAAGAACACGGCGCGGTCGGCGGGCAAGCCCAGGCGCTGGCGCAGCGCCAAGCGCTGCTCGGCAGACACCGGGTGAAAGCGCTGGGTGTCCACCGGCGGGTACAGCACCTCGACCTTGGCGGCCGGGATGCCGTAGAACGACTGCACCTGCGACGCCATCAGGCCGGAATGGGCGATCACCACTTGAGCGTGTTCCAGGTGACGGCGCTCCAGCGTGATGGCCAGGCGGTCGCGCCAGCTGGCGGCTTTGCCGATGGCGGCCAGGTAGCCGGGGTGGGTGCCGCCGCAGACCGCGATGTCGGCGCCGGCGGTCTGGTTGAGCGCGATCAACGGGTGCCAGCCGCGCTGGCGCTGCAGGCGGCGCAAGCGCCAGTCGAACCAGCGGTCGCGCAGCGCACCGCCCAGGCCCCAGGTGCGGATCTTCACCGGATCGACCCAGCCGTATTCGGGCAGGCGGGTGTCGAAGCGCCGCGTGACCACCGTGGGCCGCAGGCCGCGGGCGTGCAGCCCGTCCACCAGGGTCAGCAGGTAGCGCTCTATGCCGCCCGAGTGGCGCAGCGCGTGGTTGCTCAGGACGATCAATGGGCAGCGCCTGACGCTGTTGCCCCTGCCGCCAACCGCGCTTGCACCGCCGCCAGCACCGCCGGCACGCTGGGCCAGTCCGGGCGGTCCGACAGCAAGGTGATCGTGGTGCCCCAAGGCCGCCACTGTTCGACCTTGGTCGGGCCCAGCACGCTGATCAGCGGCGCGCCGGTGGCCGCGGCCAGGTGGCCGGGCCCGGTGTCGTTGGCGATGACCAGGCGGCTGCCCTGCAGCAGCGCGGCGTAGGCGTCCAGCGGCAGGTTCTCGACCACCTGGGCGCCTGGGTAGGCGCTGTGCGCCAGCGCCGTCTCACCCGGGCCGGGGCAGACCACCACGGTCAGTCCCCGATCGCAAAGTTGCTGGGTCAGCGCCGGGAACCCAGGCCAGCGCTTGTCCAGCTTGTGCACCGTGCCGGCAGCAAACGGCGCGATGCAGACATAGCCCGAACCCGATCCCCAGCCACGCTCTGCCACCAGCGCACGGGCCTGCTGCAGGGCCGCGGCAGAGAGCTGCATGGCGATGGCAGCCGGCGGGGTCGAGGTGCTGCCCAGCAGGCCGTCGGCCAGCGCGCAGAAGTGCTGCAGCGCATGCGGGCCGGCCGCTTTGGCGTGCAGCCGCTGGCCCAGCAGCAGGCCGCGGCCATCCCGCGCCACGCCGGCCGCGCGCAGCCCGGCCAGCCGCAGCTCCAGCACGCTGGAAAACGAGTTGGGCATGGCCAGTGCGTTGATGCGCGCGTCGAAGCCCGCATCCAGCGCCTGGCACTGCGTGCGCAGTGTCTTGAGCTGCTGCACCCGGTCGCGCAGCGTCTTGCCGCGCACGGTGACCGGCCAGTCGTAGCCGCTCAGCACCGTCGGCGCCCAGCCCTTGCCGTACAACTGCAGCGTGTAGCCGCCGTCCTGCAGCTGCTTGAGCGCCGGCAGGCTCAGCACCACGTCGCCGATCCAGTTGCACAAACGAACGATCAGCGGGCGGGGTGTCATGCGCTTGGTTTGCCTGTTCTTGAGGCCTTGTTCGAGGCCGATAATTGCGCTTTTCAGGATTCTGCCACTGCCCATGAGCCCCACCCTGCCCACTGCCGCCCAGGTGATCGCCCTGCACGACCGCCTGCTTGCCACGCCGGGCTGGCCCACGGAGGAGCCCGCACCTTTGGACGGTAGCCTGTGGCGTTGGGTGCAGACCAACCACCGCTTCAACTGCCGGCTGTGGGCCGAAGAGGATCTGGCGCGCCGCACGACGGTGGGCGCGGCCGAGATTGCGGCCAACAAACGCGCCATCGACGGCTTCAACCAGGCCCGCAACGACGCCACCGAGCGGGTCGACGAGTTGCTGCTGACCGCACTTGGTCTGGTGGATGCCGCCTCGGCCCGCACCGACGCGCCGGTCTCGACCGTGCCGCCCGGCGCCCGCCTGAACAGCGAGACCGCCGGCAGCATTGCCGACCGCATGTCCATCATGGCGCTGAAGGTGCACGCCATGCGCGCGCAGACCGAGCGCAGCGATGTGGCCGCCGAGCACATCGAGTCCAGCCGCATCAAACTGGCGCGGCTGGCGCAGCAGCGTGCCGACCTGGGGGCCTGCCTGGAGGCCCTGCTGGCCGATGCCCAGGCCGGACGCGCTTACTTCAAGGTCTACCGCCAGTTCAAGATGTACAACGACCCGCGCTTCAACCCGGCGCTGGTGGCCGAGGCCAAGGCCCAGGGCGGATGAGCGCGCAGTGCCGGCGCCTGTCGCCCGCCGGTGCGGCTTGCATCCGCTGATGGCCGCGGGCTCTTGATGACCCGGGTGCTGATCGTCAAGACTTCGTCGATGGGCGACGTGGTGCACGCCTTGCCGGCGGTCAGCGACATGCTGCGTGCGCTGCCTGGCCTGCAGGTGGATTGGCTGGTCGAGGCGCCGTTTGCTGCGATCCCGCGCCTGCATCCTGGCGTTCAGCGGGTGTTGCCGCTGTCCTGGCGCAAATGGCGCAAAAGCCTGTTCAAGCCGGCAACCCGTGCGGCAATAGTCGCCTTGCGCACCGAGCTGAAACGCGAGCGGTTCGACGCCGTGCTCGATCTGCAAGGCCTGCTCAAGAGCGTGCTGTGGGGGCTGCAGGCGCCCGGTCCGCTGCTGGGTTATGGATTTGGCAGCATCCGCGAGCCGGCGGCCGCGCTGTTCTACCGCCGCCGTGCCGATGTGCCGCGCCAACTGCAGGCGGTGGAGCGCAACCGCCGCCTGGCTGCTGCCCACCTGGGCTATACGATGCCCGACAGCGCACCCGATTTTGGAATCGCGCCACCCGCAGGCAGCTGGTCGGCCGGCGTACCCAGCGCCGCGCTGATCCCCTGCGCCAGCCGGCCTGAAAAACTCTGGCCCGAAGACCGATGGATCGCCGTGGGCCAACGCTTGCGCGCCAACGGCCTGGTGCCGGTGCTGGTCTGGGGCAACGACGACGAGCGCCAGCGTGCCCAGCGCATCGCTGCCGGCTGCGGTGGTCTGGTGCCGCCCTTTCTGACCGTGGCCGACACCGCCGCGCTGCTCGGCCAGGCCCGTCAGATCGTCGGCCTGGACACCGGTTTTTCGCACCTGGGCGCTGCGTTTGGCGCACCCACCATCGGCATCTACTGCGACCACGAGCCCGGCCTGGCCGGCATCACCGGCCCGGGTCCGGTGGCCAGCTTGGGCGGGCCGGGCCAGGTACCCACACTGGACGCGGTGATCACGGCACTCGACGGGCAGCTGGCGCTGGCAAGGGCCTGAACGGAGGTTGCCGGCTCGTTGCTGCCGTCCGTCTCGCCAGGATGCTGACGTTCGACGATCGGTCCGGGTGGCAACCAAGGCCGTCGGGCAACCGGCTCCGTGACTGCCTGGGCCACAGGCCCAGGCCTTCGCCAGGCACAAAGCGTCCTCAGGACGCTTTGTGTCCGGGCTCAGTCCTCCGACGCCGTCCTGGCGGACGACGTCTCCCCCTTTATGTCACTGCGCCGGTCACCCAACGCCCTTGGCCGCCGCCACCG
>JBBRZR010000101.1:0-12788 GCA_038236495.1 Burkholderiales bacterium | reverse complement strand
GATGCAGCCAAAGCGGCGGCCCGCCATTTGCCATAGGCGGCGATCTGATCACGCAGCGACACCCCCGCGCTGGTGGCAATGGTGGCGTACGCCTGATCCAGACGGTCCGCGGTTTGCTTCAGCTTGTCCTGGGTCTGTAAGGCGAACGCACGCATAGCCTCAGACAACGAGTTGACACCGGCCTTCAAGTCGTCCAGCTTTTTGCCCGCTTTGTCCAGCCCGTCGGCCAGGCGGTCGCCGGTCAACAACCCGGCCTTGCTCAGGTCGCCCATGCGGTCGATCACGGCGCGGATGGCCCGTTCAGTGTTCGCGGCCGACAGGGACTTGTCCAGTGCAGCACCAAGTACGCGGCCCGCGTCATCCCCCTCGACCCCAGGGCCCGCAAAGTCCGCGCCAGTGCGTCAACATCGTTGATGGCACCGTTGGTGGCTTTGGAGAAACCGGTTTGCAGTTCGCCGGCCGACGTGCCCGCACGGCGCAGTGACTCATCTGCGATGGCATCAAGCGCGGACTTCAACCGGCGGGCGCCCTGCTCGGACTTGTCGAAGGCGGCCCGGGCGTTGGTGTCAAACACCAGCAGGTCGTCACCCTTCAGCGCGGCCGCCAGTGCGTCCTTGATTTGGTAGGCGTTCAGCTTGCCACGCGCCCCCAGCGCATCCGGCGCGGCCGCCGCGGCCTGAATACCTGTCACGTCCTCCAGGCGCAGACCCTTGGCGAGTTGGCAACAGGCCGATGCCACCGCAGGCACAACCATTCTGCCGGGCTCGAACGCCTTGTCTGCGGGGAGGCCGGCAGGTCAGTCCTTTTTGCGGAATGCCAGCCAGCCCGCCAGCGCCGTGAAGGCCACGATGATGGCCACGATCACCCAAAAGCCGTGCGGGTTCTGCGCCAGCGGTACGCCGCCCACGTTCATGCCGAACAGGCCGGCCAGGATGTTGATCGGCAAGGCCAGCACCGTGACGATGGTCAGGGTGAACAGGCTTCGGTTGGTCTGCTCGTTCATCTGCGCGGCGATTTCTTCCTGCAGCAGCTTGATGCGCTCCTGCAACTCGGCCACGTCGCGGATGATCATCGTGAACTCTTCGGTGGCCTGGCGCAGTTCATCCAGATCGTTTGCCGTCACCCACGGCGGCGGTTGACGCAGCAAGCGGAACAGCGCGCCCGGCTCGGGCGCCAGCAGGCGCTGCAAGCGCACCAGCACCCGGCGCAGCTGGCCCAAGTCGAAGCGCTTGCGCTGCAGCCGTCCTTGCAGCAGCTTGTCCTCGATGGCATCGACCTTGACGGTGGCCTCGCGCACGATGCGCATCAGCACGTCGCCTTGGTCGTGCATCAGCCGGTTCAGAAAATCGACCGATGAGCGGAACCTGTGGCCTGCCTTGACCGCTTGGCGAAGCCGGTCGATGGACCGCAGCGGGTGGATGCGCGCACTGATTGCCATGCGGGGACCGACGTTGACCCACAGCGTTTCGATCTCGGACGGATCAAACGCAAACTCGTAGGCCACGTCGTTGATGACGGCGATCAGCGTGTCACGCGCGTCCTCGATGCGGGTCGATCGCGAACCTTCGTGCAGCGCCTCGAAAAACTCGGGCACGACGCCCAGGTGCTTGGCGATCCAGCCTTCGGCGGCGGCGTCGCTCAGGTTGAAGTGCAGCCAGACAAAGCCATCGCCCGTCGTGTCCGCTGGGTTGGTGCGTGCGCCGGTATGCAACCAGTGCAACGCGCTGTCCAGGTCGATGGCCGTACCGACCCCGCCGGCGCCAAAAAAGAAGCCGCAAATCAAGCCGTTCTTGTCTGATCCGAAATTGAGATCCATCCCGCTGGGTCATCACACCTGTACAGCGGACAAGTATAGGAAGCTTGCGGGTGCACGGGTCCTGCGGTGTGTGCCGGCCGGGCGCTTGCTCTGTCACCGGCAGGTCACGGCCCGGGGCCAATCTCGGAGAGTTTCGCCATTGCGGCGATGCGACCGGCGGCCCCCGGGCTGCCGCTCGCTGCCCCGCAGCAGTGTGCTTGTTCACCGTACAACCCAACCGTCCGAAAGCCGCCCCATGCAAACAACTCCCGGTCGCACCTTCAGCATGCGCGCACCCGCATTCACCTTACTGGCCTGCGCACTGGCGCTCGGCCTAACAGCGCATGCCGCTGTGACGCCCGAGACCGATCCGGTCGTGCTGAGTTTTGCCACCGTGGGTGATTCACGCCAAGACCCGGTCAGCCCCGACGGCACCACACCGCTCGCCACGATGTCCGGACAGGACAAGCTCTGGCTGCAGAACAGCAAGGCGTTTTCGCGCATCCTGAGGTCGGTGCAGGCGCAGAAGCCCAGCATGTTGTTTTTCAACGGTGACATGGTGCACGGCTACGGTTGGGCCGGTTACGGCTACACGTCCAATGCCGCGGGCTCTGCGCTCAACGGCGGCGCGGCCGCCAGCGCGGTGCCGGTGATGCCCACCACGGTGAGCGATATTGTCAACAGCGACCTGCTCAAGTTCTACCAGCAATATGCGTTCTGGCGCGGCATGGTGGCGCCGGTGATGGAGACGGGCACGTACATCGTGCCGGTGCCGGGCAACCACGAGGTGCAATGCAAGGCCTGCGGCAAGGTGGCCAAGGTCGAGAACGAAAACGCCTGGCGCGCCAACATGGGCGACCTGATCATCGACACCGCGCGCTTCAAGGCCGTAACCGGCTTCGATGCCAGCCACGTCAACGTGGGCGACAACCGCGCGGCCGACAGTCTGGCCACGGCCCAGACCCAGCTGTCCTACAGCTTCGATGTCGGCAGCTCGCACTTTGCGGTGATCAACACCGACCCGGTGGGCGCCGACAGCACCGGCCCGGCCGGCTGGCTGGCCGCCGATTTAGGCGCTGCCCAGTCGCGCGGTGCGAAGAACTTCTTCGTCTTCGGCCATAAGCCGGCCTACACCTACGTCTACGCCGCTGGCGTGTCCGCGGGCGGGCTGGACGCAAAGCCGACCCAGCGCGACAACCTGTGGGCTGTGGTTGAGGCGTTTGGTGCCACCTATTTCTGCGGGCATGAGCACATCTTCAACATGGCGCAGCCCAAGGGCAGTGCCTGGCAGGTGCTGGTCGGCGCGGGTGGCTCGCCGTTTGATTCGAAGCTGGGTGTGGCCTCGGTCACCTCGGGCCTGACGCCCAACACCGACCGCAGCTACTCATGGGCGACGGTTTCAGTGCGCAAGAGCGGCAAGGTGGACATCACCGCTTACGGCTTCTCGGACAGCTTCGGCCCGACCCAGGTGCTCAAGCAAGTCAGCCTCGCTCATTAAAGCCCCGGAGCCCACACACCATGATCCATAAACCTACCCTGGTCCTGGCGGCTGCGCTGTTGGCCAACGCCGCCGGCGCCACCACGCTGATCAACACTGGCACGCCCGACGGCAGCCAACTGGCCTATGCGCTGGACAGCAGCAACTTTCTGGCGGTAGCCTTCGATGCGCCACAGGCCTGGCGCATCGACAGCGTTGCGGCTTTCCTGGCCGGTGGCGTCCCCGGCGACCACTTCACTGTCGCGCTGTACCAGGATGCGCCGGGCAAGCCGGGCGACTTGCTGGCGGCAGCCACCGTGAGCTTCGATGCCGACGGCTGGAACGCGGCATCCGGGTTGGCGTGGACACTGCCCGGTGCCGGCCACTACTGGTTGGCACTGGAGGGCGCGGACGGCGCTTTCACCGCGTCGGCTGGCGGCCTGGCCATGCCGGGTGTCACCGCCTTTGCCGATGGCGGTTTCCTGGGCTACCAAGCCTATCCGGGCATCCAGTTCGGCCTGCAGGTGGCCGGCGCTGTGCCTGAGCCGACCACCGGGCTGCTGCTGCTGGCTGGCCTGGGGTTGTTGGCGGGCGGGTTAGGTCGTCGGCAGCACCCGCCGGTCTGACCGCGAGCCGCGCCGGATTGGCCGGCAGCCTGGCCTCAGTCCGCTTTCTTGGGCCGACCGGCCTTGATCGTCGCCAGTTTGCCGAGTTGCGCCTGCAGTTGGGCAGCGCTCAACCCCCACAGGGCCTGCAGCCCGGCGCGCAGCAACTCGCTTTTCTTGGTTGGGCGTTTGAAGCCCAGCGCGCGCTCCTTGAGCTGCTGGATCAGCACAAAATCGGCACGGGGCATCGTGAAGCTGTCGCGCACCAGCTTCTCTTTGGCGATGCGCACCGGCTTGGCCGTGGTCGCCGCGGCAACGGCCGCCACAGGCGCGGGAGAGGCGGGTGCCACCGGCTTGTTGCTGGTCTTGGCCTTAGAGCCGGCCTGGCTGACGGCCGCTGGTGCGACCGCAGCCGCAGCTTTGATGGCCGGTGCGGGTGCGGGTGCCGGTGCCGGTGCGGCAGCTGGCTTCAGCGCAGGGCTGGCTTTGACAGGCATTTTCACTTTGACCGGGCTGGCCTTCGCAACGGCGGTCTTGGTGCTGCGGGTGGCAACGGCTGGCGCTTGAGCGGGCGCAGCGGCGGGCGCAACGGTGCGCACAGCAACCGGTGCGGCCGCCTTCTTGACAGCGGTCTTCGAACCGGTCTTGACGACTGCCTTGGCGCTTGGGGTCGCCACTGCCGTCACGGCGGGGCTTTTACCTGCCCGGCGGCGGTTCGCCCTGGCAGGTGCGGTGGCCGCTGGCGTGGCGCTGGCGGTTGGCACGGCTGGCGCCTCGGCCGCCATCGGCGGGGCGGTCACTGCTTGCGCAGGTTTGGGTGCGGCGCTGGTGGTGGCGCTGGTGGTGGCGTTGATGGCGGCGTTGGTGGCGGCGTTGGTCGCGGCGGCCGCCTCAGCTGCTTCGGATGTCTCGGCTTTTGTGCCCGTGCTGTTCATGGCTCGATGTCCTTTATCGGTGTAAACGATTTACATCTTATAACGAGACGCCACTCACGGCCAGTCGGATCCTGATGTGCGCAATGCGCGGGCAAATCGGGCCGGTACTTCAGCCTGCAAGCGGCAGGCCGAGCTTGGCAAGCTGGACGTCACACCAGCCGGGTCGGGTGGGTCTGGGTGTGCGTCCGCATCGCACCGCTCAAGCCGGGCAGGGCGGTGGGCAAGGCTGCAGGACCGCTGGGCGATCGCGCCCCCGCAGCCGGCGCCGGCTGCACTGTGCTGGCCACCAGTGCCCGCTGTGCCGACCAGTCCGCAATGGCCAACCGGCCGTCGGCGTGCTCGACCAGCGCGGTCAGGCTCTCGACCCAGTCGCCATCGTTGCAGTACAGCACGCCGTCGATCTCGCGCATCTCGGCATGGTGGATATGGCCGCAGACGACGCCCTGCATGCCGCGCTTGCGGGCCTCACGGGCCACCGCCACCTCGAAGTCACTGACGTAGCTGACGGCGCGCTTGACCTTGAGCTTGAGGTAGCTCGACAGGCTCCAGTACGGCATGCCCAGCCGTGCCCGCACGCTGTTGAACCACTGGTTGAGCTTGAGCGTGACGCCGTAGGCCGAGTCGCCCAGGTAGGCCAGCCACTTGGCGCACTGGATCACGCCGTCGAACAGGTCGCCGTGGGTGACCCACAGGCGCCGGCCGTCGGCGGTGATGTGCACTGCGTCCTCCACCACCTCGACCCCGCCGAAGGTGTGCTCGACATAGCGCCGCAAGAACTCGTCATGGTTGCCGGGCACAAAAATCACCCGCGTGCCCTTGCGCGCCTTGCGCAGGATCTTCTGCACCACATCGTTGTGCGCCTGCGGCCAGTACCAGTTGCGGCGCAATTGCCAGCCGTCGATGATGTCGCCCACCAGGTACAGGGTCTCGCACTCGACCTGTTTGAGAAAGTCCAGCAGCGCGCGCGCCTGGCAGCCCGGCGTGCCCAGGTGCAGGTCGGATATCCACACCGTGCGGAAGTGCAGCCGACGGGCCTCGTCGGGCGCGTCGCTGTCGGCGTCGGCTTGGTTGCCGGTCTTCGATGCGGCGTGCGGGCCGCCGGTCAGCGCGGCGCCCAAGGCGGCATGGATGTCGTCGGTCGGCATGGGACTTCATCGTGCTGCCGGCGCATGACAGGGGCACGGCAGCACGGTGACGCCACTGTGAAACCCGCGCATTCGGGTGCCAGACTGCCCGGCCGCTTGCAACGTCATCAAACGGTTGCACCGCGCTGCCAGCATGTCCGCCGATGTGCCTGAGCCCCCCCTTGCCTGTGGCGCCTCCTGCAAGGCGGCCCGCGTGACACCGACCGCCGACGGGCCGATGCCCCGCGGCTTTCACCAGTTGATCGCCGCCCAGTTCTGCGCGGCGCTGGCCGACAACGCGCTGCTGATCGTCGGCATCGCGCTGCTGCAGGCACAGGGCCAGCCCGGCTGGCTGGCGCCGATGCTCAAGTTCTGTGCCACCCTGTCTTATGTAGTGCTGGCACCGTTTGTCGGGCCGCTGGCCGATGCCGTGCCCAAGGCGCGCCTGATGGCCTGGATGAATGTGCTCAAGCTGCTGGCACTGCTGGGGTTGATGGCCGGCGTACCCGCGCTGGTGTGTTTTGCGCTGCTGGGCTGCGGCGCAGCGGCCTATGCCCCGGCCAAATACGGCCTGGCCACCGAGTTGGTGCCGGCCCGCCGGCTGGTGCTGGCCAATGCCTGGATCGAGGTGTCGGTGGTCTGCGCGGTGCTGCTGGGCACGGTGCTGGGCGGCTTGCTGGTCAGCCAGACGGCGCAGGACTTGGCAGCCCTTGGCCTGGCCAGGGCCGTGGGCTGGACCGCACCGCACCCGCTGTGGCCGGCGATGGCCGCGCTGCTGGCGGTGTACGGCGCTGCCAGCCTGCTCAATGTCGGCCTGCCAGACAGCGGCGCGCGCTACGCCGGTGCGGGTCGGCACCCGGCGCTGCTGCTGCGCCAGTTCATCAAAGCCAACCGGCTGTTGTGGCAGGACCGGCGGGGCGGCCTGTCGCTGGCGGTCACCACCTTGTTCTGGGGCGTGGGCGCCTGCCTGCAGTTTGCGGTACTGCGCTGGGCCATCGACGTGCTGGGCTTGTCGTTGTCGCAGGCGGCCAGCTTGCAGGCGGCGGTGGCGCTGGGTGTCGTGGCCGGGGCTGGCACGGCCGGGCGCTGTGTCACGTTGGCCCAGGCTCACCACATGCTGCCGGTGGGCCTGGTGCTGGGCCTGTCGATCAGCACTGCTGCTTTTCTTGGCAGCCGCAGCGCCGCGCTGCCGATGCTGGTGCTGATCGGCGCCATCGGCGGCCTGCTGGTGGTGCCGATGAACGCGCTGCTGCAGCACCGCGGCCAGATGCTGCTGACGGCGGGCCGGTCGATCGCGGTGCAGAACTTCAACGAGAACTTCAGCATCCTGGTGATGCTGGCGACCTACGCCGGGCTGCTGTGGCTGGGTGTGGCCATCGTGCCGCTGATGGTCTTGCTGGGGTTGGCCACCGCGACGCTGGTGGCGCTGCTGATCGGGCGCGAGCGCGGACTGACACGGCGGGACGCGCCGGCACAGGCTTGAGCCGGCAGCGGCTTGTTGTGGGCGATGGTGAGCACCGTGGTTTCCGGGATGCCGCTCGGGTGGCGGCTGACGGCTCTGAGCTGCCGTTCGTCGAGTCAGGATGCTGACGTTCGACGTGCGGCGCGAGGCAACCAAGGCCGTCGGGCAACCGGCTCCCTCCATGTCCCCCGATGCCGGCCAGCTGGCCGACATCTCCTCCTTTACTTACGGGATCCGGTCACCCGACGCCCTTGGCCGCCGCCACCGTTGCCGCGTGCGTTTGGCTTGAAAACCCAGCGCGCGCAGCAGGTGGAGTAGCGCCGTGTCGGGCTGGCGTGTCCCGCGCAGGTAAAGAAGGGAGGGCCGGTGCTTTTCCGGCCCGGAATGACACGGAGCGGGGCACGCCAGCCCGGCGCGGCGCGGTCGTGCAACACCCACGAACGGCCGGTTACGGGCCAAAAAACGAAAGGCAGCTCAGAGCCGGAACCGGCTGTCCAGCACATCTCCCCTCAGCGCGCCCGCGGCACCGCGTGCAGCAGCGCATGGCCATTCACCGGCTGCCCTTGCACCTGGGCCTGGCGCAGGATGGTCTCGACCTGGCTGACGATACGGTCCCAGCCGTGGGTCAGCATGGCCTCGCGGGCCGCGAGCCCCAGCGCGCGCGCGAGTGCCGGGCTGGTGGCCAGGGTGACGGCGCTGGCGATGAACTGTGCGCGCTGCTCCAGCGGCACCAGCAATCCGTTTTCGCCCGAGCGGACCAGGCGCGCCGCCGCCGCGTAGTCGTAGGCCAGCAGCGCCAGCCCGCTGGCCATCGCTTCGGGAGTGACGTTGCCGAAGGTCTCGGTGGTGCTGGGGAACAAAAAGAGGTCGGACGAGGCGTAGTGCGCCGCCAAGTCGGCGCCGCTGCGCATGCCGGCAAAGATGGCGTCGGGGCAGCGCGCCTCCAGGTCGCGCCGCGACGGCCCGTCGCCCACCAGCAACAAGCGGCTGTCGGGCTGGGCCTGGCGCAGCGCCGCGAAGGCGTCCAGCAGCAGGCCCAGGTTCTTCTCGGGGGCCAGCCTGCCGACGCAGGCCACCACCCGGGTCGCCGGCCCGGCCCCCCAGGATGCCCGCAGCGCGTCGCTGCGCTGGGCGGGCGAGAAACGCTCGGTATCCACGCCGCGGCCCACCACCTGCACATGGCGGAAGCCATTGCCCACCAGATCGGCGCACAGGGCGTCGGTGGGCACCATGGTGGCGAGTGCGCGGTTATGGAACTTGCGCAGGTAGAGCATGATCGGTTTGCGCAGCCAGCCCACACCGTAGTGCCGGCTGTAGGCGTCGAAGTTGGTGCGGAAATCCGATGTCACCGGCAGGCGCAGCTTCTGTGCCGCCTGCAGCGCCGACCAGCCCAGCGGACCCTCGGTGGCGATGTGCACCACATCGGGCCGCCGGCGGGCCCACAACTCGACCAGCGCCGGCTTGGCCGGCAGGCCCATCTTGAGGTGCGGGTAGCGCGGAATCGGCAGGCCGCGCATCAGCAGCTCCTGGAAACGCTCTCCGTTGTCCGCCGCATCGCTGGCGGCCTGGCGCGGGCGCACCAACTGCAGGTCGTGGCCCCGGTTGCGCAGGCCCTCGACCACTTGGGCAATGCTGAGCGCCACGCCGTTGACCTCGGGCGGGTAGGTCTCGGTCACCACGGCGATGCGCATGGTGCGCTGCGCCGACCGCAGTTCATCTACCACGACATCGGCGGGCAGCGGGTTGGGCGGCATGGGCGGGGCTCCGGGAGTTGCGCGCATCGTCGCGGCCAACTGCAACAACTTGATGACGGTAGCTGCCGGTGCCGTGCCGACACAGCTCGGTCACCTGGCCGTCACCCGAGCGTCACGCCCTGGCTGCACCATAGCGCCGCTCCATTCATCGATCGACAACACCAAGGATCCCACGTGAACGATTTTCTGCATGCCCTTGCGGTCCAGCGTTGGGACGACCACCGCTACTACCACCATAGCCGCATCAACCAGGCCTTGCACCTGCTCTCGGCCGTCAGCTTCGTGGTCGCCTACGCGATGCTGTTCATCGACCCGGCGGTGGCCGGGCTGCTGGCCTGGCTGGTGTCGATGAGCAGCCGCCAGATCGGCCACTTCTTCTTCGAGCCCGACGGCTACGACCAGGTCAACCAGGCCAGCCACCAGCACAAGGAGCAGATCAAGGTGGGCTACAACCTGCGCCGCAAGGTGGTGCTGATGGCGGTGTGGGCGGCCTCGCCGGTGCTGGTGATGCTCAAGCCCGACCTGTGGGGCATGGTCACGCCGTACACCAGTTTTGCGGCCTACCTGCACCAGGTGGGCTGGCTGTGGCTGGGTATCGGCGTGGGTGGGCTGGTGTTCCGCACCGTGCATCTGTTTTTCATCGCCGATGTGCAAACCGGTCTGGTCTGGGCCACCAAGATCGTGACCGACCCGTTCCACGACATCTGGCTGTACCACGCTGCGCCGGCAGCGCTGCTGCGCGGCGAGCTGATCGACCCGATGCACCACATCGCCGCCCACGTGGCGCAAGGCCAGCCGCAGGGCTGAAGGCCTGCGTGCACACGGTCAGGTGGGTCCGGGGCGCGGCTTGCGCGCCCCGCTGTGCATCAAAACCGGTGGCTCAGCATCTCGCGCAGGATGCCGCGCTTGATCGATTTGTCGGTCAGCGCGGCGTCCTGGTGCCACCAGCCGTCGGCCTTCATCTCGCAGGCTGCGGCCACAAAGCGCTGCAGCACGGCCTCGAAGTCGGCGTCGCCGTAGTTCAGGCTGAAGATCAGCCGGCCGGTGCCGACCCAGCTCAGCGCCAGGCCGTGCGCCCGCAGGTAGAACTGCAGCATCCAGTGGTAGCGCGAGGGCAGGGTGTGACCCACTGTCCACACCGACTGCAGGTTGCCCACCTGCAGCGGCAGGCCGGCCGCGGCCAGGCGCTGGTTGAGTTGGCGGGCCCTGCGGTCCCAGACGGTGTCGGCATCAGCGTACACGGCCCGCAACTCGGCCGTGTCCAGTCGTTCCAGAAACACCTGCATCGCTGCCATCACGTAAGGGTGGGCATTGAAGGTGCCGCGCGCAAAGCAGATGTCGGCCGGCCGGTCGTCGCGGAAGCGTTTCATCAAGTCCTTGCGGCCGCAGACAACGCCCACCGGCAGGCCGCCGCCCAGGGTCTTGCCGTAGGTCACCAGATCGGCCTTGACACAGAAGTATTCTTGCGCGCCACCCGGCGCCAGCCGGAAGCCCATGAACACCTCGTCGAAGATCAGCACGATGCCGCGCTCGCTGCAAACCTGGCGCAGTTGCTGCAACCAGCGGGTGTAGGCGGCGCGGTTGAAGGCGGCCGGTTTGCGGCCCGCCATCAGCGACGAATCGCCCGGCGCGCCCTGGTTGGGGTGCAGTGCTTGCAGCGGATTGACCAGCACGCAGGCGATGTCATTGCGGCTGCGCAAGACCCGCAGCGTGGCCTCGTCCATCTCCTTCAGCGTGTAGGTCTCGCGCGGCTTGGCGGGATTGCCGGGGCCGGGCTGCACGTCGTCCCACCAGCCGTGGTAGGCGCCGCAAAAGCGCACCAGGTGCGTGCGGCGTGTGTGGTAGCGCGACAGGCGCACCGCCTGCATCACGGCCTCGGTGCCGCTCATGTGGAACGACACCTCGTCGTGACCCGATATCTGGCGCAGCCGGGCCACGTTGTCCGCCACGCTGGGGTGGTACGCACCCAATACCGGGCCGAGCGCGGCGGCGCGTGCGCTGCCATCGGCGATGCACTGCTTGTAGAAGTCGTAGCCGAACACGTTGACGCCGTACGAGCCGGTCAGGTCGTAGAAGCGGTTGCCGTCCAGGTCGGTGACCTGGACACCGGCCGAGCTGCCGACAAAGGCCGGCATGCGGATGTGCTCACGCAACAGCTGGCTGTACTGGAACGGCACCCGGTAGTTGCCGGTGAACTGCAGGTCCGACAGGCCGCCGGCAGTGTCGGCCGTCAGCGCGGTGGAGCGCGGAAAGCGCTGGCGGAACAGCGCCGCCAGCCGCAGCAGCCCGGCGCGGCGTTGCGCCTGCACATCGGCCGGGGCGCCGTCCGAGCCGAAAAACTGCGCCTCGCCGTAGCTGTAGCCCGGCACCTGGGCGGCGACCCGCTTGGCCATGCGCGAGTGGCCCGTCAGCGACGGGTGCTTGGCGGCCGACAACTGCAAGCGTTGGCGGGCTGCGGGCAGCAGGGCGGCCAAGGCAGCCAGCGCCATTGCGGACAGGGCAAAAGAGGTGTTCATTGTTGGCGCAGCGTGCGCTGCAGATCTAAAGGCCCCGGGTTTACCAAACCGTTTTGACATCCCCATGAATATCACTGCACCTTTGCAACACCTTCGACGCCTGCGCGACCTGCTGTTGCAGCAGGAGGACCTGAACTTCCTGCTGACCAACCGGGTGCCCCGCGAGGCCCTGACCCGTTTCATGGGCTGGTTCAGCCAGCGCCGCAACCCGCTGGTGCGCGATTTGTCCATCGCGGGTTGGAAGCTGTTTGCCGATCTCGACCTGTCGGACGCCAAGAAGCAGCACTTCGACAGCCTGCACGACTGCTTCATCCGCGAGTTGAAGCCCGGCGCCCGCCGCATCGATACCGACACGGCCGTGTTGGCCAGCCCCTGCGACGCCATCGTCGGGGCCTGCGGCGCGGTAGACGGCGGCCAGGTGTTCCAGGCCAAGGGGTTTCCGTACACGCTGGCGGACCTGTTCGGCGCGCGCGCGGCGCCGGCCGAGGTGTTCCGTGACGGCTGTTATGTCACCCTGCGGCTGACATCCAGCATGTACCACCGCTTCCACGCGCCGCACGACCTGACGGTGCAGCATGTCACCTACCACTCGGGCGACACCTGGAACGTCAACCCGGTGGCCTTGAAGCGGGTCGAGCGCCTGTTCTGCAAAAACGAGCGCGCGGTGGTCCACACCACGCTGGACCACGGCGGCCACCCGGTGGCCCTGGTGCCGGTGGCGGCGATCCTGGTGGCCTGCATCCGGCTGCACTGGCTGGATACCTTGCTCCATGTGCGCTACCGCGGCCCGCACGAGTTGCCGGGCACGGCACACTTTGCCAAGGGCCAGGAGATGGGTTGGTTCCAGCACGGCTCGACCATCCTGGTGTTTGCACCGCGTGGTTTTGCGCTGGCTGAGGGCATCGCACCCGGCACGCCTATCCGCATGGGCCAGGCCCTGATGCAACTGCCATGTGGCCATCCATGAGCGGGCCGAAGGCGAGGATAGGAATTTCAAACGCTGTTTTTCCGGCCCATGGCCCGGCTGCGTAGGGCACCTGGGGCTTGCGGGGCAGCGGACGGAGTAGGCAGCGGCCCGCTTCAGCGGTGCAAAAGCCGTTGCGACAGTCCATCGGCGAGG
>JBBRZR010000100.1:0-12810 GCA_038236495.1 Burkholderiales bacterium | reverse complement strand
TGCACCGTCATCAGCTGGATCGCGTCCTGCCCAGCCTGGGCCTGGTTGTCGCCGGCCTCCAGCGCGGCATGGGTCAAGAAGGCGGCCAGCGGCGAGACAATCTCGCCAGTCTCGGCGTCCGGCGCCAGATCCACCGCGGCCAGTGCTGTGGGGGTGCCGGCGGCCGGGTTGCCCTGGGCCAGCGTGCCCGGCCCGTGCTCGTCCACGGGCAGCGCCACCGCGTCCTTGCCAAAGCCCTCCTGGGTCACGAAGGCCTCGGCCGCGTTGATCAACTCCTGCAGGTTCTCTATCCGGTCGGCGCCCTCTTTGTCGGCCTTGTAGAAGTCCATCAGGCCAGACGCCGCCAGCATGCGCTCGATGATCTCGCGCAGCGTCATGCCGCGGGTGGCTTCGCGCAGTTGGTCAACCAGCGAATTGAAGCCGGCCAGGTTGCTGCCGGCCTTGCCGCTGATTGCGCCCACGCTCTGGTAAAGGCTGCGGGCGCTGCTGCGGGCCGCGTCCTGCAACTGCTCGATGCTGCGTGCACCAACGCCCCGGGTCGGAAAGTTCACCACCCGCAAAAACGAGGTGTCGTCGTTTGGGTTCTCCAATAGCCGCAGGTAGGCCAGCGCGTGCTTGACCTCGGCGCGCTCGAAGAAGCGCAATCCGCCATACACCCGGTACGGCACACCGGCATTGAAAAGCGCACTCTCCATCACCCGGCTCTGCGCGTTGCTGCGGTACAAGATGGCGATCTGGCTTCGCGCCGTGCCACTGCGGTGCAGGTGCTGTGCTTCTTCCAGCAACCACTGCGCCTCGGCGTAGTCGCTGGTGGCCTCAGCCACCCGCACCGGCTCGCCCGGGCCGGCCTCGGTGCTCAGGTTTTTGCCCAGGCGCCGGGTGTTGTGGGCGATCAGCGCGTTGGCGCTGTCCAGGATGTTGCCGAAGCTGCGGTAGTTGCGCTCGAGCTTGATGACATGCGCGACGCGGTACTCGCGCTCAAAATCGGCCATGTTGCCGACCTGGGCGCCCCGGAAGGCGTAGATGCTCTGGTCGTCGTCACCCACCGCAAACACGCTTTGCCCGCCACCAGGCGGTGCAAACATCTTGATCCAGGCGTACTGCAGCCGGTTGGTGTCCTGGAACTCATCGACCAGGATGTGCGCAAAGCGGTGTTGATAGTGCTCGCGCAGCGCGGTGTTGTCGCGCAGCAGCTCGTAGGTGCGCAGCATCAGCTCGGCAAAATCGACCACGCCCTCGCGCTGGCACTGGTCCTCGTAGGCCTGGTAAATCTCGACCATCTTGCGCGATTGCGGGTCTTGCGCGGCCACATCTTTGGGCCGCTCACCGTTGTCCTTGCGCGCGGCGATGAACCAGCTGACCTGCTTGGGCACAAAGCGCTCTTCGTCCAGCGCCATCGCCTTGATGATGCGTTTGACTGCCGACAGCGAGTCGGCGGTGTCGAGGATCTGGAACGACTGCGGCAGCCCGGCCAGCTTCCAGTGGGCGCGCAAAAAACGGTTGCACAGGCCGTGAAAAGTGCCAATCCACATGCCGCGCACCGCTACCGGCAACATGGCTGAGAGCCGGTGCAGCATCTCCTTGGCGGCCTTGTTGGTGAAGGTCACCGCCATCAGCCCACCCGGCGAGACCTGGCCGGTGGCCATCAGCCAGGCAATCCGGGTCGTCAGCACACGGGTCTTGCCCGATCCGGCGCCGGCCAGGATCAGGCTGGGCCGGGCCGGCAAGGTGACTGCCGCCAACTGCTCCGGGTTCAAACCCTTGAGCAAAGACCCGGTGCCGGGCACGGCGGCGGTGTCGGCAGCGAAGTCGCCAACCGAATCGGCCTGAGAATACTGTTCATGCATCCATTGATTCTAGAAGCCGGCCGCCGGTTGCGCCCCTTTGCCTTGCCGCTGGTGGTGGCGGTGGTCTGCAGCGGTGCGGCTGCCGCACAGCCGGCAGCCCCGGCAACACGCCCTGCCTGCCCAGCCGCCCAGGCTGCCACGCTGGAGCGGCTGTTTTCAGCCGATTGCGCCGATTGCTGGTCGGCGCCAACCGCGCAAGTTGCGCCGGTTGCAGCCGGCGCCGCCAAGCCTGGCCCGGCCACCTGGCGTTTTGACTGGATCACGCCCGGCACCGACGGTGCGCCGCTGGCCGCTGGCGCCTTGCCCGAAGCGGCGGACCGGCTGGCACGGCTCGGCTTGACTCTGCCTGGCACCTCACAAACCTTGCAGCAGTCGCACACCGCAGCGGCACCGCTGGCGGGCCTGCGGATCAAGGCCAGCTCCGGCCCGGCCTGGCAAGGTTACTTCGGCGTGCAACTCACGCTGCAGACCAGCCCACGCACCGCCCTGCCGGCCGGCAGCACCGCCTGGCTGGCCCTGGTCGAGCAGGTCAGCGCCGGCAGCGACGGCACGCCTGTTGCCCGGTCGCTGCTGCGCAGTGTGGCCGGCCCGCTGCCCTTGAGTACCCTGCAACCCGGCAAGCCCATGACCCACCTGCGTGCCTTGCGCTGGCCGACCAGCGCCGAGCCCACCCGCTTGCAGGCCCGTGCCTGGATCGAGGGCCCGGACGGCCGCCTGCTGGCCGTCGCCGCCGACGCCTGCCGCTGAAACCTGCGGCTGAACCCCGCTGCTGATGTTGCTGGCCGAACACCCCGACTGACCGCAGCCTGGGCGCCCGCGCGCCAGGCGGCAAAATCACCGATCAACGAAAGCACACCGCCATGGACATCTTCGACTACGACAACATCTTGCTGCTGCCCCGCCAATGCCGGGTCGAGAGCCGTGCCGACTGCGACCCCTCGGTCGAATTTGGCGGTCGCCGCTTCAAGCTGCCGGTGGTGCCGGCCAACATGAAGACCGTGGTGGACGAAGCCATCACCGAGCAACTCGCCCAGTCTGGCCACTTCTATGTGATGCACCGCTTCGACCTCGATGCGGTGGCCTTTGCCCGGCGCATGCGCGACAAGGGCTTGTTCGTGTCGATCAGCTCGGGCGTCAAGCCCGAGGACGTGGCGGTGATCGACCGCCTGGCGGCGGAAGGCCTGGGCGCCGACTACATCACCATCGACATCGCGCATGGCCATGCCGACAGCGTGCGCCGCATGATCGGCCACATCAAGGACAAGCTGCCGCAGGCCTTTGTGGTCGCCGGCAATGTCGGCACGCCTGAGGGCGTGATCGACCTGGAGAACTGGGGCGCCGACGCCACCAAGGTCGGCATCGGCCCGGGCAAGGTCTGCATCACCCGGCTCAAGACCGGCTTTGGCACCGGCGGCTGGCAGCTCAGCGCACTCAAATGGTGTGCCCGGGTGGCCAGCAAACCTATCGTGGCCGATGGCGGCATCCGCCACCACGGCGACATTGCCAAAAGCGTGCGCTTTGGCGCGGCGATGGTGATGGTGGGCTCGCTGTTTGCGGGCCACGAAGAGTCTCCCGGCGCCACGGTCGAGGTCGATGGCAAGCTGTTCAAGGAGTACTACGGTTCGGCCAGCGACTTCAACAAGGGCGAGTACAAACACGTCGAGGGCAAACGCATCCTGGAGCCGGTCAAAGGCAAGTTGGCCGATACGCTGCGCGAGATGCGCGAGGACTTGCAAAGCTCGATCAGCTACGCCGGTGGGCGCCAACTGGCTGACCTGCGCAAAGTCAACTACGTGGTGCTGGGCGGTGAAAACGCGGGTGAGCACCTGCTGATGTGATAACCGCCGTGCTGGCCGGTACAGCCGGTTCAGCCGGTTCAGCCGGTTCAGCCGGTTCAGCCGGTACAGCCGGTACAGCCGGCACCGCCGGCACGGCAGTTCACACGCCCAGGTAGGCCTGCTGCACCCGCGGGTCGTTCAGCAATTCGCGGCCGGTGCCTTGCAGCACGACCAGGCCGGTCTCCAGCACATAGCCGTGGTGGGCGATCTTCAGCGCCTGGCGCACGTTCTGCTCAACCAAGAGAATGGTCAGGCCCTGGGCATTGATGTCCCGCAGGGTGCGGAAGATGTCCTGCACGATGATGGGCGCCAGGCCCATCGACGGCTCGTCGAGCAACAGCACCCGCGGCTTGGCCATCAGGGCACGGCCAATGGCCAACATCTGCTGCTCACCGCCCGACAGGTTGCCCGCCAGGCCCGCGGCACGCTCCTTGAGCCGCGGGAACATCGTGAACACACGCTCCAGGTCATTGGCTTGGTCGGCAGCGCTGTCACGCCGGGTGTAGGCGCCCAGTTCAAGATTTTCAAGCACCGTCAGCGTGGTCAGCGTGGCACGGCCCTCGGCCACCTGCACCACGCCAGCGGAGACGATGCGGTGCGGCGGCAACCGGCTGATGTCCTGGCCGTCAAATTGCACCTGGCCTGCCGCCTTGGGCACCAGGCCCGACAAGGCCATCAGCGTGGTGGACTTGCCGGCACCGTTGGCGCCCACCAGCGCGGTGATTTCACCCGGCCTCAAGGCCAGCGTGATGCCCTTGACCGCCTCGATCGGGCCATAGCGCACGACCAGGCCCTGCACCGACAGCAGCGGCGCGGTCATGGCGACACCACCGGCGCTGGCGTGGCCGCTTCGTCGTCATCGCGGCCGAGATAGGCCTCAATCACCTGCGGGTCGTTGCGGATCTGCTGCGGCTCACCCTGGGCAATGATGCGGCCAAAGTTCAGCACGGCGATCTGCTCGCACAGCCCCATGACGAAGCGCATGTCGTGCTCGATCATGAAAATGGTATAGCCTCGCTCGCGGATGTTGACGATCTCGGCCATCAACTCGGTCTTCTCGGTGCTGTTCATGCCGGCCACCGGCTCGTCGAGCAGCAACAGCTTGGGCTCGGTGGCCAGTGCGCGGGCCAGCTCCAGCTTGCGCTGCTCACCGTAGGACAGTTTGTCGGCCAGTTCGCTGGCCTTGTGGTCCAGGCGCACCCAGCCCAGCAGCTCGCGCGCACGCTCGCGAGCCCGGCGCTCGTCGGCACGGAACGACGGCAGCGCCAGCAGCGTGGCGGGCCAACTGGCGTGCAGGTGGCGGTGCATGCCCACCACCACGTTGTCCAGCAGGCTCATCTCCTTGAAGATGCGGATGTTCTGGAAGGTGCGGGCAATGCCCGCCTGGGTGATACGGTGCGGCGGCAGGCCCAGCAGGCTCTGGCCCTCGAAGGCAATCTCGCCTGCGCCCGGCGCCAGCAGCCCGGTGATCAGGTTGAATACCGTGGTCTTGCCCGCGCCATTGGGCCCGATCAGGCCAAAGATGCTGCCCTTGGGCACACTCAGGCTCACATCCTGCAGCACTTTCAGGCCGCCGAACTGGCGTGATAGGGATCGAAGCTCCAGCATGACGGCGCCTCAGTTTTGGTGCTCGGCAGCACGGCCCAGCAGGCGGCGCAAGCGGGCCGGGTCCCACAGCCCCCGCGGCAGAAACAACACCATGACGACCAGGATCAAGCCGTTGGCCATCAGGCGCCAGTCCTGCAAACCGCGCAGCACCTCGGGCAACAAGGTCACGATAAAGGCGCCTATCACCGGCCCGGCCAGGCCCTGGATGCCGCCCAGGATGGTCATGGTGAGGATTTCCACACCGCGGTCGAAACCGAATTCGTTCGGCCCGATGAAAAACGTGAGATGGGCGTTCAGCGTGCCGGCCAACCCGGCGATCGCCGCACCCATCACAAAGGCCGACAGCTTGTGGCTAGCCACGTCGATGCCCATCAGGCCGGCGGCGGTTTCGTCTTCCTTGATCGCCTCGAAGGCGCGGCCGGTGCGGCTGCTGCGCAGGCGCTGCAGCAAGGCCAGCACCACGATCAGCACCGCGGCCACATGCCAGGGCTGGGTCAGTTGCGGGATGCCGTTGAGGCCCAGCGCGCCACCGGTCCAGGCTTCGGTGTTGAGGATGGCGATGCGCACCACCTCACCAAAGGCCAGCGTGGCCATGGCCAGGTAAACACCCGACAGGCGCAAGGTCGGCTTGCCGATGAGGTAGGCCACCATCGCCGGCGCCACCGCACCACCGGCCAGGGCCACCGGGTACGGCAGCCCCGCCTGCATCGTGATCAACGCCGACACGTAGGCACCAATGCCCATGAAAGCGGCATTGGCCATGGCCAGCATGCCGCACGACAGGGTGAGGTAGATCGACAGGGCCAACAGCGCGTTGGTGCCCAGGGTGAGCACCAGGTTGCTGTAAATCGCCCAGAAGCTGTCCAGCCACTCGACCATGCCGGTCAGACCTTGCGCTCTTGCAGGCTGCCAAACAGGCCCTTGGGCCGTACCAGCAACACGGCGAAGAGGAGGCCGAAGGCCACGGCATCGCGCATCGTCGAGCCGATGTAGGCCACCGACAGCACCTCGGCAAAACCGAGGAACAGGCCCGCCAGCATGGCGCCGCGGATGTCGCCCATGCCGCCCAGGATGATCACCGCGATGCCCTTGTGCAGCACGGGCTGGCCCATCAGCGGGTACAGCGCGTTCGAGTACAGGCCGATCAGCACGCCGGCCACACCGCCCAGGCCAGCAGCGACAAAAGACGTCAGCATGAACAGGCCCTCGACATTGATGCCCAGCAGCAGCGCCGCCCGGGGTGATTCGGCGATGGCGCGCAGCGCGCGGCCCAGTTGCGTCTTGCCCAGGGTCAGCAGCAGCACCGTCATCAGCAGCAGCGACAGCAGGATGATGCCCAGCTCCAGCGCGGTGGCGTCCAGGCCGGCAAAGTGCAAGGTGCCCTGGGGCAGCAGCTCACGCGGGAAGCGCCGGTTCTCGGCACCGAACAGCCCTTGGGCCAGGCTGTTGAGCGAGATGCCGATGCCGATGGTGGCAATCATCGGGATCAGGTGCGGCGCATGGCGTACCCGCAGCGGCCGCAGCACCAGCACGTCAATCAGCAGCCCCACCAAGCCCGACACCGCAAAGGCAAAGGCCAGCGCTGCCCCCAGCGGCAGATTGAGCCGGGTCACCGCCTCCAGCGCGGCATAAGCGCCCAGCATGAACACCGCCCCGTGTGACAGGTTGACCACGCCAAGCACGCCAAACACCAGCGTGAAGCCGAGCGCAAACAAGGCGTACACGCCACCCAGCGAGAGGGCGTTGAACAGTTGCTGGGCAAGCATGCGGTGGAAAGGCTCGTGACGGGTAAAGGCCGTGTACCGGCAGCCCCCACCGCAGCCTGCACGGCTGCGGCAGCAACCACCTGGGACGCCTTACTTCACGATCTCGTAGCGCACACCCCGGGTGACGCTGATGATGGGCACCTGCTGGGCGTCGTAACCCGCCGGTTTGCCACTTTTGTCGGTCGCACGGCGGAAGCTGAAGGCACCGGTGGCGCCGTTCCACTTGGCGGCCGGCAGCGCATCACGCAGCGCGCTGCGGTCCTTGGCCAGATCACCCGTCAGCTTGATCGACTTGATCGCAGCAGCGGCAATGTGCATGGCATCGAAAGCCTGGGCAGCAAACTGGTCGGGCGCCGATTTGTAGGCCTTGGTGTAGTCGACGATGAAGCTGTTGTTGGCCGGCGCACGGTTCTCGATCGACCAGGGGCTGCCGATCCACAAGTCATCCGACGCCCCCTTGGCCAAGTCGAACACCTTGACCGAGTTCATGCCGTTGCCACCAATGAATGGCACTTTGATGCCCAACTGGCGGGCCTGCACCATGATGGGCGCACCTTCGGCCAACAAGGCCGACAACACGATGGCGTCGGGGTTGCTGGCCTTGATCTTGGTGAGCTGGGCCTTGAAGTCGACGTCACCCTTGGCGAATGTCTCGGTGGTGGTGACCGGCACCTTCTGGCTCTCGAGCGCCTTGACAAAGTTGTCGTAGCCGCTCTTGGTGAAGACGTCGTCGTTGCCGTAGATTACCGCGACCTTCTTGATCTTGGCATTGCGCACCGCGGTGGCGATGGTCACGGGCAGCACATCGGCTTCGGTCACCGAATTGCGGAACACGTAGTCACCGATGGAGGTGATGCCGTCGGCCGTGTTGGACGTGCCAAAAACCACGATCTTGGCGGCCTGGGCAATCGGGTCGGCGGCCTGGGCCGAGTTCGACAACGTGGGGCCGAACAACATCAGCACCTTGTCCTGGAAGATCAGCTTCTTGAAAGCGTTGATCGCCTCTTCCTTTTTGCCCTGCTCGTCTTCGATGACCAGCGTGATCTTGTCGGCGCCCAGGGTGCCAGCCGCATTGATCTGCTCGACTGCCAGGCGAAACCCGTTGCGGATGCTGTTGCCGTACTGCGCAGCGCCGCCGGACAGGGCCTCGGCCACACCGATCTTGATCTCGGCAGCCTGGGCCGCCACACTGAAGCCGACAGCGCCGATCAGCAAGGTGGTCAGGGCGATTCGGCGGGTGAATAAGTTGGGCATCGCGGGCACACTCCGTCAGCAATAAAGGATGAGGATGTTAACGGTAGCGCCCGCGTCAGCTGCCCGCCACCTTCATGCGCTCGAACAACATCGAGCCCACCGTCTTGCCACCCGAGGTGTAGCGGTCGGCGCCCACGGCCACGATCTGCTTGAACATCTCGCCCAGGTTGCCGGCGATCGTCACCTCATGCACCGGATGTTTGATACGCCCACCCTCGACCCAATAGCCCGCCGCGCCGCGTGAGTAGTCGCCGGTGACGTAGTTGACGCCCTGGCCCATCAGCTCGGTGACAAACAGGCCGCGGCCCAGCTTTTTCAGCATCGCGTCCAGGTGGTCGCCGGGCTGGGTCAAGCGGCTGGTCAGGGTCAGGTTCTGCGAGCCACCGGCGTGGCCGGTGGTCTTGAGGCCCAGCTTGCGGGCCGAGTAGGTGGACAAGAAATAACCCTGGGTGATGCCCGCGTCCACCGCCCGGCGTGCCCGGGTGCGCACACCCTCGTCATCGAACGGCGCACTGCCCTTGCCTTTGCGGATCAACGGGTCTTCGTCGATGTCGATGTGCGGGGACAACACTTGCTGGCCGATGCAATCAAGCAAGAAGGTGGCGCGGCGGTACAGCGCACCGCCGCTGGTGGCCTGCACATACGCGCCCAGCATGCCGGCGGCCAGGGTGTTTTCGAACAGCACCGGCACCTCGCAAGTGGGCACCTGCCGGCCCTTCAGGCGCGACAGCGCACGCTCGGCAGCGTAGCGGCCCACCGCCTCGGGTGAGGCCAGGTCCATCGCATCACGCTGCGAGCTGTACCAGGCGTCGCGCTGCATGTTGGCGCCTTTGCCCGCAATCGGTGCCACCGAGATCGAGTGCCGCGAGCTGGCATAACCACCCCGGAACCCCCGGCTGTTGCCGGCCCAGAAATGCGCCTGCTGGGCCGAGGTGCCACCACCCTCGCTGTTGCTGATGCGGCGGTCGGTGGCAAAAGCGGCGTCTTCACAGCGCTTGGCCAGATCGGCCGCGCGCTCGGCGTCCAGCGCCCAGGGGTGGAACAAGTCCAGGTCAATCGCCGCCACATCGGGCGTGACCAACTCATCGGCCTCGGGCAGGCCGGCGGCCGGGTCTTCAGCGGTGAAGCGGGCGATATCAAACGCCGCCCGCACGGTTTGCTCCAGCGCCTGACGAGAAAAATCGCTGGTGCTGGCGTTGCCACGCCGCTGGCCAGAATAGACCGTGATACCGAGTGATTTATCGCGGTTGCGCTCGACGTTTTCGATCTCGCCCTTGCGCACCGACACCGACAAACCGGCGCCTTCGCTGACCTCGGCGGCCGCATCGGTGGCGCCCAGGTCCTTGGCAATCGCCAGCGTGTCGTCGATGATTTGCTGAAACTGCGCGCGGTTGAAGGCAAAACCCTGGGAAATCGTGGAACCGGACATGTGGGGGCGTCAAGGCGTAGGTGGGCGACAATGATAGCCATCCCCCTCGGGTCAACGCCGGGCCCTGCCCCGCTGACCCGTTCCCCCCTGGGGGGACGGCTGTTGCACTCGGGCGGCCCACAGGGTGATCAACTGCCATCGGCCATGCGCCAACGACCTGAAGAACCCACAGCCCCCGTCGCCCCCACGGCGGCAGCGCCGGCTGCACCCATCGTCTACCAGCCCGGCCGGCCGAGCAAGACCAAGCGCAAGCAGCATGCCCACCAGTTGCAAGACCTGGGCGAGGCGCTGGTCGAGCTGCCCGCCGGCCGGCTGGCCGCCACGCCGATGCCCGAGACCTTGCGCGATGCGATTGCCGAGTACCACCGCACCCGCAGCTTCGAGGGCAAACGCCGCCAAATGCAGCTGATCGGCAAGCGCATGCGTTTTGCCGACGAGGCACCGCTGCGAGAGGCGGTGGACGCGTTCAAGCTGGGCTCGGCCAAGGACACACTGGTGCTGCACGAGGTCGAGCGCTGGCGCGATGAGCTGGTAACCGACGATGAGGCCATGACCCGCTGGGCCCAGACCTACCCGGGTAGCGACCTGCAGCAACTGCGCAGCCTGCTGCGCGCCGCCCGCAAGGACGCCGCCGCCGCACCCGAGCAACGCAACGGCCGCGGCTACCGCGAGCTGTTCCAGTTCATCAAGCCCTGGCTGAAGCAGGAGATCAACCCGGGGCCGCGGGTCGGCAGCGATGGCGAGAGCGCCAGCCACGAAGATGAGGAGGGGCCGGACGATGAGTGATTCCAACGCACCGCAGGCAGCGCCTGACGGCTCGGATCACGATCCAGTCCGGATCGGGCTGGTCTCGGTCAGCGACCGCGCCTCGGCCGGTGTCTACCAGGACGAAGGCATCCCGGCGCTGAAGGACTGGCTGTCCAAGGCGTTGAAGAATCCGATCACCTGGGAGACGCGGCTGATCCCCGACGAGCAGGACGGCATCAGCGCGGCGCTGCGTACGCTGGTGGACGATGCCGGCTGCGACCTGGTGCTGACCACCGGCGGCACCGGCCCGGCGCTGCGGGATGTGACGCCCGAGGCCACGCTGGCGGTGGCGCACAAGCAGATGCCGGGCTTTGGTGAACAGATGCGCCAGATCAGCCTGCGCTTTGTGCCCACCGCGATCCTGTCGCGCCAGGTGGCGGTGATCCGTGGCAAGGCGCTGATCATCAACCTACCCGGCCAACCCAAATCGATTGCCGAGACCTTGCAAGGCCTGCCCGACGCGCAGCCGCCAGTGCCTGGCATCTTTGCCGCCGTGCCCTACTGCATCGACCTGATCGGCGGGCCGTACCTGGACTGCGACGAGTCGGTGTGCAAGGCCTTTCGGCCGAAGAATGCGATCCGGTTGCCCAAGGTCTGAATCTGCACCGCGGCTGGCCTTGCCGGCCTGGGCAGGTCAACGCCCTTGGAAACGCCGAGCCCTACTTGACCAGCCGGTTAAAACGCTCGGCATCGAAGCTCTCGGTCGTGTGCGCATCCTGCGGCACACAGTCGCGGCCGGGCAACTCACGCGCACCGGCGGACAGGGTCTCGATCGCCCGCCACAGCAGCGCGATCTGGTGCTCTTGCCCGGCGGCGTTGTCGATCAGGCCCTTCATGGCCTGGGCCACCGGGTCGTCGCCCTGGGTCACGCCGTAGGCTGAGAAGCCCATTTTGGCGGCCACCGCCTCGCGCGCCGAGTCCGCCTCGGCCTGGATGATGCGGGCCGGGTTGCCCACCGCCGTGGCGCCCGGCGGCACCGGCTTCATCACCACGGCGCCCGAGCCCACCCGTGCGCCATCGCCCACCGTGAAGCCGCCCAGTACCTGCGCGTTGGCGCCGACGATCACGCCCCGGCCCAGCGTCGGATGGCGCTTGGTGCCGCGGCCCAGTGAGGTGCCACCCAAGGTCACGCCCTGGTAGATCGTGCAGTCGTCGCCGATCTCGGCGGTCTGGCCGATCACCACGCCCATGCCGTGGTCGATAAAAACTCGCCGACCGAGCGTGGCGCCGGGGTGGATCTCGATGCCGGTGAAAAACCGCCCCAGGTGCGACAGAAAACGCCCCAGCCAGAGAAACCCGCCGCGCCAGGCCAGGTTGGCCCAGCGGTGCCAGATCACTGCATGCAGGCCGGGGTAACAGGTGAGCACCTCCCACATCGAGCGCGCAGCGGGGTCGCGCTCACGGATGCAGGCTATGTCTTCACGGAGTCGGCTGAACATGGTGGTTCCGGGGCGTTGGCCGGCCAGTGTATGCCGGCCTGATCAGGCTTGCAGGCAGGCGTTCCGGCGGGCTTGCAGCAGGGGCCGGGCGCCCTCAGCCGCGCTTGCCCACCGCCCGCGCAATGCCGCGCAGGATGTGCAACTCCTCGCGGGTCAACTGGGCGCGGTTGATCAGTTGCTGCAGGCGGGGCATCAGCCGGCGCGGCACAGCCGGATCCAGAAACCCGATCTGCTCCAGCACCTGCTGCCAGTGGTCCAGTGCACCGGCCACCTCAACGCCATCGGCCAGCACCGGTGCGGCGGTGCGGGCCAGCACGCTGTGGCCGCCCAGCGCGCAGCGCCAGTCGTAGGCGATGAGTTGCACCGCCTGCGCCAGGTTGAGCGAGCCGTAATCCGGGTGGCTGGGGATGCTCAAGCAGGCGTGGCAGGCCCAGACGTCCTCGTTGCGCATGCCAAAGCGCTCGCTGCCAAACACAAACGCCACCCGCTGACCCTGTGTTGCGACACCGGCCACCAAGCCGGGCAGGTGATCGCGCGGCGCAAAGGTGGGTGGACCAAAATCGCGCGGCGTCATCGCGGTGGCGCAGGCGGTGGTGATGCCGTCCAGCGCCTCGGCGAGGCTGCCGACGATACGGGCGCGCACCAGGATGTCGGCCGCGCCGCTGGCCATCGCCACGGTTTCTTCCTGACTCAGCACGTCGGCAAAACGCGGCGCCACCAGCACCAGGTCTGAGAAACCCATCACCTTCATCGCCCGCGCGCTAGCACCCACGTTGCCGGGGTGGCTGGTGTTCAACAGCACAAATCGGGTGCCGTCGGTGC
>JBBRZR010000099.1:0-12836 GCA_038236495.1 Burkholderiales bacterium | reverse complement strand
GTCCCGCGCAGGTAAAGAAGGGAGGGCCGGTGCTTTTCCGGCCCGGAATGACACGGAGCGGGGCACGCCAGCCCGGCGCGGTGCGGTCGCACAGCACCCGCCAGGGGCAGCTTTCAGAGCAGCAAACGAACGGCAGCAACGAGCCGAAACCTGACACGGTGGAGCCCTGCCGCGACCGCAGCCCATGGGCTCAGCCGCGCAATAAGTCGAGGCGAGCCAGGTGCTGGCTGCCCGGAAGCGCCTCCTGCACCACGCGTGTTGGGCTCAGGCCCAGGTGGTCAATCAACACGGTCTTGAACGCGGCACGAAGGTCAGTGGTGATGCGCAGGTCGCGGCCCTCGAAGCGTTGGGTCGGTGCCAGGCCGGGCCAGTCGGACAGGATGCGCCCGCCGCGCACGGCACCGCCCAGCACCAGCGCCGCGCCGCCGCTGCCGTGGTCGGTGCCCTGGGTGCCGTTGATCGCTACCGTCCGGCCGAACTCGGTCACCACCAGCACGACGGTGCGCCGCCAGGTGTCCCCGGCGACCGGGGCGGTCAGGCCGTCGCGCAGTGCGGCCAGGCTGGCGTCGAGCAGGCGCAAGTTGTTGACCAAAGGGCCCGGGTCGGCCACCTGGTTGGCATGGCTGTCCCAGCCGCCCAGGTCCAGCACGGCGGCTTGCGGTCCGTCAGGCCGGATCAGGAAGGCCGCGGCTTGCCGGGCCAGGGTCAGCGCGGCCTGCCGAGGTGCGGCCAAGGGGGCTGCGTTGCCGATGCCGGTGTTTTGCGTGTGGGTCTGGCCGCTTGTCTGACCGCTTGTCTGGCCGCTTGTCTGACCGTTCGCCATGCCGGGCGTCATGCTGCTTGCCATAGCACCCCCCGCCATCGGCGTGGGCAGCATGCCGTTGTCGCGCAACTCACGCGCCCGCGCCAGCGCATTGGCCAGTGGTACATCGTCGATGTAGAGCCGCTCCAGCCGGGCGACCAGGTCGGCACCCGGATCGGGCCGGGTGGACGGCGCCCAGGTGTCGACCTCGGCATGGCCCCGCAGCACCAGCGGCACCGCAGGCTGGAACGCGATGGCCTTGCGTCCGCTACCGGCCAGCGCCCGGCCCAGCCAGCCGGTGTCGAGCGCAAACGGCTTGTCACCGCCAGATTCCAGCACCTGCTGGGCATCGAAGTGCGAGCGCTCGCGGTAGGGCAGGCCGGTGGCGTGCAGCACGGCCAGTTCACCCCGGCCGTACATCGTGTGCAGGCTGGGCAGTGCCGGATGCAGCGCAAACAACCCGTCCAGCGGTAACGCGGGGCTGGCAAACCGGCCCAGCGCGCCCCGGGCGTCGGCAAACGCCGGATCGCCCAGCGCCGGCACGGCGGACAGGCCGTCCAGGCCGCCGCGCAGGATCATCAGCACAAGCCGCGGCCCTCCCGGCGTGGCCGCACCCGCCAGGCTCAGGCCGGCCCAGGGCGCCAGTGCGCCCAGACCGGTGGCGGTAGCGGCGCGCAGCCAGGCGCGGCGGGCGTTGCGGGGGGCGGGGTCGTGGGGCATGGTGGATTCCAAGCAGGAAGAGGGCCGATCAGGGAGGGCAACAGTGGGCGGTGTGGCGATCAACTGGCCCACACCGATCTAACGCCGCTGGAACTCCGGCGCCATCAGCAGCAGCGTCAGCGCCTGTGGCCCATCGGCGGCGCGCTCGAGTTGCTGGCGGGTGGCGTTGCTGAGCAGCACGCCCAGGCTGGCCTGGGCCAGTACCCGCGCATCGATCTGGGCACCCTGGCGGCCGGCGGCCTGGGTTGCCCATTCGACGCGTTGCCAGACTGCCTCGGGCCCCAGCCAGTCGGAGGCCAGGTCGGACCAGCCGGCGGGCGATGGGGCGTAGTGCGGCCGTTGACCCAGTGCCGACAAGCCGGCGTCTGGCGCACGGCGCGTCAGTTGATCGCCCCCACGCAGCAGGCGGATGCTGCTGAGCACGAACTCCTCGGGCGTCTTGAGCTTGGCAGGGGCGCTGGCCCAGGCCTCGGGCGCGTCGATCAGGGTCTGGTAGAGCGCGGCCAGGTCACCATCGGTATCGGTCAGGCGCTGGGCCAGGCGCGCCACCAGCGCCGGCGGCGGCTGGTCGGCCAACAGGTGGCGCGCCAGTTTGGTGGCGACATGCCGGTGGGTGGCGGGGTGCCGGGCCAGATCGGCCAGCACCGCTCGCAAGGCCAGCGGCCCGGCCTCGTACCGGCGGCCGAGCACGGTCTTGGGCCCGGGCTGGTGCCAGGCGGGATCAAAGTCGGGCTCGGTGCCGGTGCCGGCCTCGGCTGGGCTTCTGGGCCGTGGGCCGCGCCAGCCTGTCAGCACGGCCGCCAGCGACGTGACATCGGCCTGGCTGTAGCCACCCCAGGGCCCGTACAGGCCACCACCACCGGCCACGCCCAGCGTATGCAACTCCAGCACCTCGCGGGCCAGGTTTTCGTTCAGGCCGGTCAGTCGGGGGGCGGTACTGGCGGGGCCGGCCTCGGAGCCGACTGCGGCGGCGGCCATCGCGTTGCGCCGGCCCAGTCGCTGCACCAGGGTGGATTGCGGCCCGGCCGACAGGTGGTTGTCCAGGTAGCGCAACATGGCCGGGTGTGTCACGGCGGCGGTCAGCAGATCGACCAGCCGGCCGGCGATATGGGGCCGGATCGCCTCGCGCTCGTAGGCGCCCACCAAGCCCTGGGTGCTGGCCTTGCCCAGCGAGACGGTGAAGTGGTTGCACCAGAACAGCGCCAAGCGCTCGGCAAATGGCCGTGTGCTGGTGGCTGCGGTGACCAGGCGGGCCCGCATGTCGGCCTGCACTTGCGCACGCAGGGCGTCCTTGGCATCGCGGGCGTCGGCGGGCCGAGCGGCAGTCTGGCGCGCCAGGGCCTCGGCCAGGCTGGGCAAGCCGCTGCCGCGTTGCGGGTCGGCCGGCCCGATCTGGGCGCGCAGCCAGGCGCGCGCGTCGGCCCCCACCACCGCCAAGTCGGGCTCACTCAGGCCAAAGCGGTGGGCGGCGATGGCGGCGGCTGCTGCGGGGTCGGATACGGTCAACGGGCTCATCACGGGGGTTCTCCGCAGGTCTGCTTGTTCAACGCCGCAGTGTGGCGGTGGTTGGCGCAGCGACGCGCAAAGAATTGCAAACCCGGATTGACCGGCGTTGACCTGCACTGCGGCGGCCACCGCGCAGCAAAAAGGCGCCCGCAGGCGCCTTGGGTTGGATGCGCCCGGGCTGGGCTCAGCGCGCCAGCAAGGCGTCCACCGCATTCACATCCTGAGGTTGCAACTGGCCCGATGCCTGGCGCAGCCGCAGGCTGTTGAAAATCACGTCGTAGCGGGCCTTGGCCAGATCACGTTGGGCCTGGTAGAGCTGGCTCTGGGCGTTCAGCACATCCAGATTGACCCGCACCCCGACCTTGTAGCCCAGCTGGGTGGCCTCCAGCGCCAGCTGGCTGGACGACTCGGCTGCCTCCAGCGCCAACACCTGGCCGCGCAGCGACTGCACCGTGAAAAACGCGCTGCGGGTGGCCTGTGCGGTGTTGCGGCGCGCTGCCTCCAGATCGCTCTGGGCCTTGTCCTCCAGCGACAGCGTCTCCTTGATGCGGTTCTGCACCGAATAGCCCGAGAACAGCGGCAGGTTGAGCTGCAGGGCGACGCTGCCCTGCGGACCGCGGCCGGTGCTGGGCCCGAAGCTGCCGGTCTTGCCGCCGATATTGGTTTCGCCGGCCAAGCGGGTGTTGGACTCGGTCAGCGACGCGCTCAGGCCCACCGTGGGCAGGTGGCCGGTGCGTGCTTTTTCGGTCTCCAGCCGGGCCACTTCGCGCGCCAGGCGCAACTGGGTCAGGGCCGGGCTGGCGCTGTCGGCCTGGGTCACCCAGGTCTCCATTTCGGCGGGTGCGATCGGCGGGAGCACCACCGGCACGGCCAGCGGCTTGGGTCTGACGTCCGGCCGGCCCACCACGCTGGCCAGTGCCAGGCGCTTGACGTTGAGGTCGTTCTCGGCGACCAGCTCTTGCGCGGTGCCCAGGTCGAAACGGGCCTGGGCCTCGCGGGTGTCGGTGATGGTGGCGGTACCCACCTCGAAGTTGCGCTTGGCCGAGGCCAGTGTCTCGGTGATGGCCTTTTTGCTGGCGCGCACGGTATCGAGCGCATCGCTGGCCGCCAGCACATCGAAATACGCCTGCACCAGGCGCACGATCAGGTCTTGCTCGGCGGCCAGCAACTGTGAATTGGCCACCTCGATGGCGCGATCGGCCTGGTCGATGGTCTTGTCGTTGGCGCGGTTGAACAGCGATTGCTGCGCCGTCAGGCCCAGCGACTGCACGCTGCTGCGGGTGCTGGTGGTGCCGGTGTAGGGCGTGTCGGCCCGGCTCTCGGACAGGGTGCCGGTGGCGTTGACCAGCGGCCGCCTCAAGGCCCGGCTCTGCTCGGCTTTGAAGACCACCGAATCGGCCTGCGACCGGGCCGATTGGTAGGGCGCGTCATAGGCCCGTGCGGCGTCGTACAGCTCCAGCAGGCTCTGGGCCTGCACCGGCACCTGAGCGGCCAAGGTCAGGCCCAGCACCAATGACAGCTGGCTGACACGGCTGCGCCGCAGCGGTGTCCGGAGCGGATGGGGCGGGTTGAAACTGGGCATGAACAGGGTCCTTGAAGAGGTGACTGGTCGAAAAACGGCAGGCGAAGGCGGCATCAGATCGATCGAGCAGCAGGCGGGACGGCGACGCGACAGGGCGCTCAGTAGCGCGGCACCGTGCCGTCCACCTCGCGCGACCAGGCGTCTATGCCCCCCGCGACGTTGTATGCGGCCTCAAAGCCCTGGCGCTGCAGGAATGTGACGCACTGCAGGCTGCGGGCGCCGTGGTGACACAAAACCAGGATGGGCTGCAGCCGGTCCAGCTCGTGCAAACGTGCTGGCAGCGTGCCCATGGGGATGTGCAGGCTGCGCGCGCCCGGCAGGTCGAAGCGGGCGGCTTGCAGCTCCCAGGCTTCGCGCACATCCAGCAGCACCGGGCTTTTTTCGGCGGGAACGGCGGGAACGGCGAGAACGGCGGTACCCGCGGGCAGGTCTTGTGCTCGAGACAGCCCCCGGTCCTGCACAAAGGCCATCAAGTCCCGCACCGGCAATTGCAGGGGCCAGGGTGCGGCAGGGGTCGGCGGTGTGGGTGTCATGCGGCGTCAGACAAGGTCGGCAACAGCGCGGTGGCGGCTGTCGATCAGAACACGAAGCTGCTGGGTTCTTGGATGCCGGTCAGGCGCGGCGCCACCGTGTCGAACAAGGGGTCGGATTGCAGCGCGGTGGCCGACAACCGGGTGATGCGCAGGGCCTGCATCACCGGCTCAAACCCTGTGATGGCCAGCAGCCGGCCACCGATCTTGAGCTGGTCCAGCAGCACCTGCGGCACCTCGGGCACCGATCCCGACAGCATGATCACGTCGAACGGTGCTTCGCCGGCCAGGCCGCGTGCGCCGTCCATCTCGCGCACGCTGGCGTTGAGCACACCGGCATGCCGCAAGTTGGCAGCGGCCATCGCCGCCAGCGCCGGCACCCGCTCCAGCGAGATCACCGACTGGGCCCGGTGCGCCAGCAGCGCGGCCATGAAGCCCGATCCGGCGCCCACCTCCAGCACCCGCTCGTGGCGCTGTACATGGGCCTCTTGCAGCAGCCGGGCCTCGACCCGGGGCGCCAGCATGCAGGGGCCGTCGTGGCCGGCGTCGGTCAGCGGCACTTCGCAATCGACAAAAGCCAGGGCCTTGTGGGCTGCGGGCACAAAGTCCTCGCGCCGCACCATCGCCAGCAGTGACAGCACGCCGGCGTCGAGCACATCCCAGGGGCGGATCTGCTGCTCAATCATGTTGAAACGGGCCTGTTCGATGTTCATGGCGCGGGTCCTGGGCTGTTTTGCAAAAATCGTTTCGGCGGGCATTCGGGTAACTGCGGATTCTATTTCGGCAACTCGGCGCCGACCTGACCCGCCGCTTGCAGCGCGACCGGCGCCGGCCGGATGCCAAACACCCGGCGTTTGACCCACAGCCCCAGGTCATCCATCCAGCAGTAGACCACCGGCACCACCACCAAGGTCAGCAGCGACGAGGTGATCACGCCGCCGATCACCGCCTGGCCCATCGGGGCGCGCTGCTCCGAGCCCTCGGTCAGCGCCAGCGCCAGCGGCAACATGCCGAAGATCATCGCCAGCGTGGTCATCAGGATGGGCCGCAGCCGCACCTTGGCCGCCAGCAGCAGGGCCTCGTTGCGCGGCAGGCCGGGCACCACGCGGCCGTGCTCGTCCTGCGACGGCGATCGCGCGCGGATCGCAAAGTCGACCAGCAGGATCGCGTTTTTGGTCACCAGGCCCATCAGCATGATCACGCCGATGACCGAGAACATGTTGAGCGTGCTGCGCCACAGCAGCAGCGCGCCGACCACGCCGATCAAGGTGAGCGGCAGCGAGCTCATCAGCGCCAGCGGCTGCAAAAAGCTGCGGAACTGCGACGCCAGGATCATGTAGATGAACACCACGCCCAGCGCCAGCGCCGAGACGGCGTAGCCGAAGCTCTCCTGCATGTCCTTGGTCGAGCCGCCGAAGCGGTAGGTGTAGCCGGGTGGCAGCACCACCGTTTCCAGCACCTTGCGGACATCGGCCGCCACCTCGCCCTGGGCCCGGCCGGCGGTGTTGGCGGTGACCTCGCTCTCGCGGTTCTGGTCGCGCCGGTTGACCTGGGTGGCGCCAAAACCGGCCCGCACATCGGCCACCTGGGACAGACGCACGCTGCGGGTCGAGCCGTCGACGTTGCTGCCCAGTACCAGGCCGAGCTGGCCCAGGTCGGCCGGGTTGTCGCGGGATTCGGGCGCCAGCCGCACCTTGACGTCGTAGGTCTGGTCGTTGGCGGCGCGCCAGTCGCCCACCGTCTGGCCGGCCACCAAGGCCCGCAAGGTGTTGGTGATGCTGCCCACCGACAGGCCCAGGTCGTTGGCGGCGTCGCGCCGCACGTCGATGATCACCGTCGGCTTGGGCGGCTTCATGCTGGTGTCCAGGTCCACCAGGCCGGGCACTGCGGCCAACTTGGCCAGCGTGGACGTGGTCAGGCGCTGCAGCTCGACCAGGTCGCTGCCCTGGATCGAGAACTGGATCGGCTTGCCGCCGCCCACCGAGTCGAGCAGGCCGACATGGGTGACGGTGATGCCTGCCACCTGCGCCAGCCGGGCCCGCAGTGGCACCGACATCTGATCGACGCTGCGGCTGCGCTGCTTGCGGTCCACCAGCCGCACAAACACGGTGACGTAATTGCGGCCTGCGGCCTGGCCGGTGTTGATGGTGGAGAAGGTGTAGTTGACCTCGGGCATCTCGCGCAGGATGGCGTCGACCTGGCGGGCACGCGCCTCGGTGCTGGCCAGCGACGAGCCCACCGGGGTGTAGAAGCTGACGTTGGTCTCCGAGAAATCGGCCTTGGGCACAAACTCGGTGCCCAGCCGGGGTACCAGCAGCACCGCGCCCACCAGGGTGGACAGCGCAATCATCACCGTCGCACCCTTGTGCTTCAGCGACCAGCCCAGCGTGGCCACATAGACCTCGCCCAGCCGGTGCGAGGCCCGGTCCACCCAGTGTGTCAGCCGGCCCAGCGTGTGGTCGTACCAGCCTTTGGGCTTGAACGGCTGGCCGGCATTGCGCTCAAGTTCACGATCAATCGCCGGGTCATGCCAGATCGAGCTGAGCATCGGGTCGAGCGTGAAGCTGACGAACATCGAGATCAGCACCGCCGCGACGATGGTCAGGCCGAACTCGTGGAAAAACTTGCCGATGATGCCGCTCATGAAGCCGATCGGCAAAAACACTGCCACGATCGACAAGGTGGTGGCCAGCACCGCCAGGCCGATCTCGTTGGTGCCGGCCAGTGCGGCGTCGTGCGCGCTCTTGCCCATCTGCACATGGCGCACGATGTTTTCGCGCACGACGATCGCGTCGTCGATCAACAGGCCCACGCACAAGCTCATCGCCATCAAGGTGATCATGTTGATCGTGAAGCCGAACATGTCCATGAACAAGAACGTACCGATCAGCGCAATCGGCAGCGTCAGCCCGGTGATCACGGTGGAGCGCCAGGAGTTGAGGAACAAAAAGACGATGGCGATCGTCAGCAGCGCGCCCTCGAACAGCGTGCGCTTGACGTTGGCCACCGACACCCGGATCGAGCGTGAGCCGTCCCGCACCACCTCCAGCGCCATGCCGCTGGGCAGTTGCGGTTTGAGCTGCGCGATGGTGCCCAGCAGGCCGTCCACCACGTCGATGGTGTTTTCGCCCTGGCTCTTCTTGACCTCCAGCGCCAGCATGCGTTTGCCGTTGTAGAGCGCCAGCGATTCCAGCTCCTCCGGTCCGTCCACCACCGTGGCCACTTGCGACAGCCGCACCGCCTGGCCATTGGTGGCCGCTGCGGTGCCGGTGCCGGTGCTGCCGCGCCGGGTGACGATCAGGTTGTTCAGGTCCTCGGGGCGCTTGATCCGGCCCTCGATCTGCACCGTGCGCTCGGCCTCGCGGGAGCGCAGGCTGCCGGCCGGCAGGTCCTGGTTCTCGGTGCGCACCGCGCCGATCACCGCGTCCACACCCACGCCGAAGGCCTCCATTGCCTGCGGCTTGAGGTAGACGTTGATCTCGCGCTTGATGCCGCCCACCAGCGCGATCGAGCCCACGCCGCGCACGTTTTCCAGGCGCTTGCGCACGGTCTGGTCGGCGTAGGTGGTCAGCTCTTGCACGCTGCGGCTGCCGTCGGGCGAGGTCAGGGCCAGCGAGAAGATCGGCGTGCTGGCCGGATCGAATCGCGAGACCCGCGGCTCCTTGACCTCGTCGCGGAAAGAGGCCTTGATGATCGCCAGCTTCTCGCGCACATCGTCGGCCGCCCGGCGGCCGTTGACATCGAGGTTGAACTGCACGATCACGACCGAGTTGCCCTCGTAGCTGCGCGAAAACAGCTGGTTGATGCCGGCAATCGTGTTGACCGACTCCTCGATCTTCTTGGTGACCTCGCTCTCCACCACCTCGGGCGCGGCGCCGGGGTAGTCGGTCTGCACCACGACGGTGGGAAAGTCGATCTCGGGAAACTGGTCGATGCGCAGGCGCTGGTAGGAGAACAGCCCCAGCACGACAAACGCCAGCATGACCATCACGGCCATGACCGGGTTGCCGATAGACAGACGGGTGAACCACATGGCGGATCAGCCCGCGGCGCTGGCGGCGCCGGCGCTGAGTGGTGCCGCCGATGGCGTGGCGCCTATGGTGGACCCTGTGGCGGACCCTGTGGCGGCAGCCGTGGCAGGACGGCCCGACGCTGCAGGGGGTGCTGGCGCTGCAGGCTGCGCAACCGCGGCCGCTGGCAGTTTCAGCCGCACGCCGCCCGGCACCAGGCCGGCGCTGGCGGCCAGCACCCGGTCGCCTTCGGCCAGGCCTTGCAGTATCTCCACCGCCAACACGCCGCCGGCCTGACCACGCGCGCCCAGGGTCAGCGGCCGCAGCTCGGACCGGCCGTCGCTGATGCGGATGGCGTAGGGCTGGGCCTGGTCGGTGCGCACCGCCGACAGCGGCAGCGTCAGCACGGTGCGCTGGTCCAGGTCGATCCAGCCGCGTGCAAACAGGCCGTTGCGCAGGCTGGGCTGGCCCGCCACCGACAGGTAGGCCGTGACCGTGCGAGAGCCGGCTTGCGCGCTGGGGTTGATGCGCACCACGGTGGCGGGCACCGCCTCGCTGCTGCCGTCCAAAGTCAACCGGGCCTGGGCGCCGATCTTGAGCGATCCCAGGTCTTGTGGCGCGATGGCAGCCTCCAACTCCAGCCGGCTCAGGTCGACGATCTCCAGGATGCGGGCGTCCACCGCCACCCGCTCGCCGGGCTGGGCCAGGCGCTGGGCGACCAGGCCGCCGATGGGTGCGATCAATACCGCGTCGCCGCGTGATTTGCGCGCCAAGTCCACGCCGGCCTGTGCCGCCATCCAGGTGGCCTGGGCGCCGGCCTCGCTGGAGATCGAGGTCTCCAGCGCCGTGGGCGAGATAAAGCCTTGGGCCACCAGCGCCTTGTTGTTGGTGAGCTGGCGCTGGGCGATGTCCAGCTGCGCGCGGGCGGCGGCGGCCTGCTGTTCGGCCTGGCGCAGGCGCAGCTCGAACTCGGTGGCGTCCAGTGCACCCAGCACCTGGCCGGGCCGCACGCTGTCGCCCTCGCGCACGTCCAGGCGCTTGATCTCGGACCCGACCCGGGCCTTGACAAAGGCGCTGTTGACCGCCTTCAGGCTGCCCGACACCTCCAGGCCACGCGTCAGCCGTTGTGGCTGCACGGTGAGCAGGTCTTGCGCCGCCAACTCCAGCGTCGGTGCTGCCGCGCTGGCCGCAGCGGCAGCGGCAGGCGCGCCGTCAGCGGCTTTGCGGCCCTTCATCCACTTGGCGCCGACGCCGACGACGATCAACAGTGCCACGGCGGGCAGCAACCAACGGAGCCAGGATTTCATGGGCTTGGGGTTCAGGCAAAGGGGTCAAAGGGAAGGGCGGGCATGGCAGGTTTGGCGCTGAAGCCGGTCCGTCAGGTCGGCGCAACCCGGGTGATCGGCGGGTCGGCTGTGCCGGGTGCGGCCGCCACGCACAAGCCGTCCAGTACCAGATTGATGTGCTGCTGGATGAACGACCGGCCGTCCAGGTGCCAGTCCATGGCGCAAGCGCCCAGCGAGTGCCGGTGCAGGCAGATCATCACCAGTGGCAGCACCAGCGAGTGCACCGCATTGTCCACGTTGACCTCGCGGAACTCGCCCTGGGCGATGCCGCGGCGCACGATACCACCCACCAACTTGTTTGCCGGCTCGATGACCTCACGGGCGTAGTACCCGGCGATGTCCGGAAAGTTGCGCACCTCGGTGATCACCAGCTTGAACACACCGGCTGCCGGGCTGTCGTACAGGTCGCCCCACCAATCGGCCAGGATGCCGCGCAACAGTTCGCCGGCGCTGCCGTCGAAGCCTGCGGCACGCACGCTGCCCTCGGCAATTCGGGCCGACAGGTTGTGGCTGATGACCGCCTTGAGCAGCTCTTCCTTGCTGGGGTAATAGAGGTAGAGCGTGCCCTTGGACACACCGGCTCGCGAGGCCACCTCTTCGGCGCGGGTGGCCGCAAAGCCTTTTTCGACGAACAAGGCCAGCGCTGCGGCCAGCAGTTCCTGGGGTCGGGCCTCCTTGCGGCGGCGGTGGCTGGGTTCGGCGCTTTGCATGCTAATTAGTGACTGACCGGTCAGTAATATAGCGGCGGCCGGGCGCGGTGGTCAAGTTCGTGCTGCACGACAATCCTGCATGAACCGTCGATGGGTCTTGACCACCTTGACCGCTGCTGCGGCGCCGCTGGGCCTGCTGGTGGCGTGCTCGGCCCTGACCGGCCCCACCGTCATCACGCTGACCGAAGCCGAGCTGGCCGCGCTGATCGCACGGTCTTTCCCGATCACCCGCCGGGTGCTGGAGGTGATCGACGTGCAGATGCTGGCACCCCGGTTGCGGCTGTTGCCGGCGCAGAACCGGCTGTCGGTGGACCTGACGGTGGCCTCGCAGGAGCGCATTTTTGGCAAGACTGGCCGCGGACAGCTGGTCTTCGACAGCGCGCTGCGCTTCGAGCCCCGCGACGCCACCGTGCGCCTGACCCAGGTGCGGGTACAGCAGCTCAACCTGGACACGGGCGGCGCGTTGCCGGCTGCACCGGGTGCACCGGCCACCGCTGTTGTGCCGGCCGCGCCGAAGGCCCAGTCGGGCGCGGCGGCCGCGTCACCGGCCGGCCCGACCGGGTCCGCCACCCGGCTCGGCACGGCCTTGGCCGAGCGTGCGCTGGAGGACCTGTCGATCTACCGGGTGCCGGCCGACCGCCTGGCCAGCCTGCGCCAACTGGGCCTGCAGCCGGGCGCCGTGACGATCACCGCGCGTGGGCTGGAGATCACGTTGGCGCGTGCGGGCCAGTGAGGCCGCTGCGCCGCTGCGCCTGCCGCCAGGCCGTCAAGGCCCGCGGCTATCATCCGCGGCTTTGACCGGGGAGCGCGTGTGGATCTGATGTTGCTGGGCAAGGCCGCGGTCATGGGCATCGTCGAGGGCTTGACCGAGTTCCTGCCCGTGTCGTCCACCGGTCACCTGATCCTGGCGGGCTCGCTGCTGGACTTCAAGGGCGGCAGCCTGACGCCGGAGAAGGTCAAGGCCTTCGAGATATCGATCCAGACCGGTGCCATCCTGGCCATCGTGCTGGTGTACTGGCAGCGCTTGACCCAGGTGGTGAAGACCTTCGGGCAAGACCGCAACGCACGCCGGTTCGTGCTGAACGTGCTGATCGGCTTCCTGCCGGCGGTGGTGGTGGGTCTGACCTTTGGCAAGGCGGTGCAGGCCGCGCTGTTCACCCCGATGGTGGTGGCCAGCACCTTCATCCTGGGCGGCGTGATCATCCTGTGGGCCGAGGGCCGCAAGCACGTCGTGGTGCGGGTGGCCGAAGTCGAGGACATGACGCCGCTGGACGCGCTCAAGATCGGCCTGGTGCAGTGCCTGGCCTTCGTGCCCGGCACCAGCCGGTCGGGCTCGACCATCATCGGCGGCATGCTGTTTGGCCTGTCGCGCAAGGCGGCCACCGAGTTCACGTTTTTCCTGGCCATCCCCACGCTGATCGGCGCCGGCGCCTACAGCCTGCTCAAGGTCAGGCACAGCCTGGTGGCGGCCGATCTGCCGCTGTTTGGTGTCGGCTTCGTGTTTTCGTTTCTGGCGGCCTGGGCCTGTGTGCGCTGGTTGCTGCGCTATGTGGCCACCCACAACTTCAACGCCTTTGCCTGGTACCGCATCGGCTTTGGCCTGCTGATCCTGGCCACCGCCTACTTCGGC
>JBBRZR010000098.1:0-12842 GCA_038236495.1 Burkholderiales bacterium | reverse complement strand
TATGTCTTCAAGAAGCTCAAATACCCGCTGGCGCCGCTGGTGCTGGCGTTGGTGCTGGGCGACATGGCCGAGGCCAGTTTCCGCCAGGCCATGCTGCTGTCCCAGGGCAGCCTGGGCATCTTTGTGTCCAACCCGCTGGTGGGCACCATCACCGGGCTGGCCCTGCTGCTGCTGGTCTCGCCACTGTGGGGCTTGGCCAAGGCCAGTTACCTGCGGCGTGAAAACGCCGGCACGGCCAAGGACTCGGCATGAAGATCGCGATCGTCGGCGCCGGCGCCATTGGCGGCTACCTGGGTGCCCGGCTGTCGGTGGCCGGTGAAGAGGTCACCTTCATCGCCCGCAACCGCAACCTGGCGACGATCCAGGCCAAGGGCTTCCGCCTGATCCTGGAGGACGGCAGCACGCTGCATGCGCCCAAGGTGCGTGCCGTCGAACACATGGCCGAGGCCGGCCCGCAAGATGCCGTACTGCTGACCGTCAAAGCCCACCAGGTGCGCGAATTGTTGCCCGCGCTGCGCAGCCTGTTTGGGCCAAGAACGATGGTGGTGACCATGATCAACGGTGTGCCCTGGTGGTACTTCCAGAAGCTGGCCGGGCCCTACCAAGGCCTGCCGGTGACCAGCGTCGATCCGGACGGTGCGCTGGCTGAACAGATCGAGGTTGATCGCCTGATCGGCAGCGTGGTCTACCCCGCGGCCGAACTGGTCGAGCCGGGCTTGGTGCGGGTGATCGAGGGCAACCGCTTCACGCTGGGTGAGCTGGACGGCAGCCGCACTGAGCGCATCGAGTTGCTGTCGGCGGCCTTCATGCGGGCTGGCTTCAAGTCGCCGGTGTCGCGCGACATCCGGGCCGAGCTGTGGGTCAAGCTTTGGGGCAACCTGAGCTTCAACCCGATCTCGGCGCTGACCCATGCAACGCTGGAAGACATCTGCCGATTTCCGCTGACCCGCACGCTGGCCGAGCGCATGATGACCGAGGCGCAGGCGGTGGCCGAGGCCCTGGGCGTGAAGTTCAAGATCACGCTGGCGCAGCGGCTGGCGGGCGCCGAAGCAGTGGGCGCGCACAAGACCTCGATGCTGCAGGACGTAGAGCACGGCCGGGCGCTGGAGCTTGAGGCGCTGGTGGGCGCGGTGGTTGAACTGGGCCGCATCACCGGCACGGCTACGCCCAATATCGAGGCGGTTTACGCCGTCACCAGCCTGCTGGGCCGAACCTTGGCGCAGCAAAACGGCCGGCTGGCCGTGCAGTCGGGCTGAACGGTCGGCTGGCCGTGCAACCTGGCTGAGCTCGGCCGCTTTGCCGTGCAGGCTGACGGCCTCAGCCTGCTGCCGACGGCGCGTAGGTATTGCGCAGCGTGCCGATGCCGTCGATCACCACCTCGACCACCGTGCCCGGCTTCATCGGCAGCGCGCCCAGCGAGGTGCCGCACAGGATCAAGTCACCCGGCTCCAGTGTCATGTCGAAGGACAAGCGCGACACCAGATCCGCTGGCGAGAAGAACATGTCGGCAAACAGGTAGTTCTGCCGCTCGCGTCCCCCCACCAGCGTGCGCAGGCCTGCCGCCGCCGGATTGAATTCGGTCTCTATCACCGGGCCAAAGGCGCAGAAGCCGTCGAAGCTCTTGGCCCGGGTCCATTGGGCAAACGACGGGTCGCTGTGCAGCAGCTCCACCGCCGTCACGTCGTTGGCGCAGGTGTAGCCCAGGATGCTGGCGGCGGCGTCTACCGGCGCCACGGCTTGGGTGCGGCAGCCGATCACGATCGCCAGTTCACCCTCGTAGACCACCCGGCCATCGTGCGCCAAGGGCGCGGGGATGGGGGTCTGGTGCGCCGTCACGCTGCTGCTGGCCTTGAGAAAGTACAGCGGATCGGCGGGCCGGGTCCAGCCGTTTTTTTCGGCGGCCGCGCGGTAGTTGTTCCACAGCCCGATGATCTTGCCCGGTCGGCACGGCGCCAGCCAGGCGATGTCGGCCAGCGGCAGGCGGACGCCGGTCGGCCGGGGCTCTTGGAACATGTTGCCGTCGTGTACCAGCACCGCATCGCCATCGAGCAGGCCAAAACCTTCGGCACCCGCATGGGTATAGCGCATCCATTTCATGGTTTTTCCTGGGTCTCTTTGCCAGTGTCGGCAGGTGTCGTGGCCATCAACGGCCGGCAAACGCCTGCCAGATCATGTAGCTTGCCAAGCCGTACAGCAGCGTGGCAAACACCTTCTTGAGCTGGCGCGTGTCCATCGCGTGGGCCTGGCGTGCGCCCAGCGGTGCGGTCAGCACGCTGGCCGCAGCGATCACGGCCAGGGCCGGCAGCATCAGGTAGCCCACCGCACCGGGTGCGGCCGGCGGCAGGTTCCGGCCCGCTATCAGGTAGCCCACGGTGTTGGCCAGCGCGATCGGGAACCCCAGCGCCGCGCTGGTGGCCACCGCATTGGCCATCGCCACGTTGCACCAGGTCATGAACGGCACCGAAATGAAGGCGCCGCCCGCGCCCACCAGCCCCGACACCAGTCCGATCACACCCCCGGCCGCACCCGCGCCCAGCGGCCCGGGCATCTGCCGGCTGGGCTTGGGTTTGCGGTTGATCAGCATCTGGGTGGCCGAAAAACCCACGAACAGCGCAAACAGCACGGCCAGCGCCGTGCCCTTGAGCAGCGAAAACACGCCCGCACCCGACACCAGCCCGCCCACCACGATGCCGGGTGCCAGCCGGCGCACCAGGTCCCAGCGCACCGCGCCGCGACGGTGGTGGGCGCGCACGCTGGCGACCGATGTGAACAGGATGGTCGCCATCGAGGTGGCGATTGCCATCTTCACGGCCAGCCCGGGCGCGATGCCGCGGTGGCTGAAGATCAGCGTCAAAAACGGCACCATCAACATGCCGCCGCCCACGCCCAGCAGCCCGGCCAGAAATCCGGTGCAAGCGCCCAGCAGCAGCAACTCGGCCACCAGGGTCGGGTCGAGAAAGCCCATCAGGCGGCTGCGCCCGCCAGCAGGGGCTGCAGCGCGGACCATTCGGTGAGGCTCACCGGCGTGATCGACAGCCGGTTGCCGGGTTTGAGCAACACCATGCTGGCCAAATCGGGCCGTTGGCGCATCTCGCGCAGGCTCAGCAGCCGGGTCTTGGCCACCAGCCGCACGTCCACATGCAGCCAGCGTGGTGCGTCCGGTATCGCCTTGGCATCGAAATACGGGCTGGCGGGATCGAACTGGGTGGCGTCGGGGTAGGCTGGGCCGGCCACTTTCGCCAGGCCAGCGATGCCGGGCTCTGCGCAGGAGGAGTGGTAAAACAGCACGCCATCACCCGGTTGCATGGCATCACGCATGAAATTGCGTGCCTGGTAGTTGCGCACGCCGATCCAGGGTACGGTTTGGCCAGGCGCTGCGGCCAGATCGTCGATCGAGCACTCATTGGGCTCGCTCTTCATCAACCAGAACTGGGCCGGCGGGCGAGGGGGCATGGGGCGAAGAGGGGAGGGTGTCCGTTGCGGGGCCGTGAACCGCATTCCTGATCCCAAAGGGAGGATCAGGTGGGCAAGGTCAACGAGGCTTCGGGTTCATCTGACGCGAGACGATCACACCCGCTTCGCAATATCCCAAGCCCTGGCTCAATGAGCATCGGATCAAGGAAATCAAGCCCACAACCCCGCAACGAACGACCTCATTCTAAGCACGGCGAGCGGCGCGCTGGGTGAGGATTTGTTCACAGCAGCAGGCCATCGTCGCCCAAGGCGGTGTCGATGCGGCGGATCAGGTGTTCGATGTCGGGCGCACTGGTTTCATCGGCGGTCCAGGTGCTGCCAGCCGAAGGCGGCGTGGCTGCAACCACCACGACCGGCGCATGGTTATGCTCGGCGCGCTGGTAGGCCAGATTGAGCGCCGTCAGCACGGCGATGCGCTCGCGTGCCTTGACCTTGCCGGCATCGCGGATTGCGCTCATCTCGCGGTCGACGATGGCCACCGCTTCAAGCAGCAGCTTCTCGCCGTCGGGCGGGCAGGCCAGCATGTAGCTCTGGCCCAGGATGGTGGTTTCAACCTGCTTCATGCGGCGTCCCGGTCGGTGCTGCCGGGCGCCAACAGGGCCGGGGTCGCGCTGGGTACCGGCGCAGCTGCGGGGCCGCGCTCGGCCGGCAGGCGGTCGAGCAGGGCGTCGATGCGGGCGCGCGCTGCGGCCAGCCGGGAGCGCAGGCTGTCGCGTTCGCTGCTGACGCTGCCGAGTTGTTGTTCGAGCAGCGCATTGGTGCGCTTGAGTTCCTCGTGCCGCAGCACCAGGCGTTCGATCCGCTCGGCGAGATCATCGAGTCTTGACATGGACTGTCGCCGCTTTCCTAGGGGTGATGCCCATTGTAAGTGGCCGGTTCTGACGCCCCGATTGCGCCGCGCCGCTTGGGCCGCTGCAAATTGGCCTGGCGCGGGCCTGCGGTAGGATCGGATTTGTTGGTGCTCTGGCTGCCTGTCATGGACGGCTGGGTTAAACGGGAAGCAGGAAGGTCGCCATCCCCCGGATGGCGAGGCGACGACCCCAGCGGTCGAAGTCTCTATGGCCCAACCTGCGCTGCCCCCGCAACGGTAAGCGGACGGAATGTCTCAGGCCTCCCGGTTTGATTCTTCCCGCTCCTGTGTCTGACGCCACTGACCGGCTCGCCGGTCGGGAAGGCCACAGGGGTTGTTTCCGCCAGCCCGGATACCGGCCAACAAAGAGGTCACCCACGCCTGGCGCGGGGGGCCGTGATGCCAGGGCCCGCGCGGGGAAGCGTGGGCAGGCGGTTTGTTGATCCTGTTCCCAACCATGACTTTTTTCACTTCGGCGCAACGCGCCAATCCCGCCGTGGCTGCCTGCCTGGCGCTTGTTGCCCTGTTGGCGCCTGTGGCAGCTGCGCGGGCTGACGAGGCGGCCACTGTGGTGGTCACCGCCACCCGCAGCCCGCAACTGTTGACCGATGCGCTGCCGCACACCACCGTGTTGCTGCGCCAGGACATCGAGCGTTCGCAGGCCCTGGACTTGCCCGCGCTGCTGGCGGCCGAGGCCGGCGTGCAGTTTTCCAGCAACGGCGGGCGCGGTACGGCCACCTCGCTGTTTTTGCGCGGTGCGCCCAGCCGCCAGGTGCTGGTGCTGGTCGATGGTGTGGCGCTGGCGCGGCAGGATGCGTCCGGCCAGGTGGGCATCGAGCACCTGATGCTCGACCAGGTCGAGCGCATCGAGGTGGTGCGTGGCAACGTCTCGGCGTTGTACGGCAGCGGTGCCATCGGCGGCGTGATCCAGGTTTTCACGCGGCAGGGCGATGGCGCGCCGCAGGCCAGCGTGCGCATCGAGGGCGGCTCGCGCGGGCTGCTGCACGGCTCAGCGCAGGGCTCGGCCACGTTGGGGCGCACGCAGCTGTCGCTGGGCGTGTCGGGCGAATCCGACAAAGGTTATTCGACCTTGGACCCAGCCCAGTTTCCGGCGGCCAACCCCGACCGTGACGGCTACCGCAACACCAGCCTGGCCTTCAACGCCGCACACACGCTGGCCGAGGGCCACCGGCTGACGGCCGGCTGGGTGCACAGCGACGGCAAGCTCGACTACGACAGCGCCTTCGCCACCCCGGTTGATGTGCAGACCAGCCGCACCCGCAAGGATTTGTTCAACCTGGGCAGTGAGAACCAGATCAACCAGGCCTGGGCCAGCCGCTTGGGCCTGACCCGCCAGCGCGACGACGCCCGCTACGACGAGAGTGGTGCCTTCGGCTCCGCCAGCCGCTACACCACCCGGGTGGACGGTGTGAACTGGGTCAATACCGTGCTGATGTCGCCCGCGCTGACCTGGACTGCCGGGCTGGACCACCAACGCCAGCACATCGAGGCTGACGACGGTTATGGCGGCGGGCTGGCCCGGTCGCGCAACCTGACGGCTGTTTTCGGTGGGATTCAGGTCCGTTTCGGCGCGCAAGACCTGGCCTTGAACCTGCGGCAAGACCAAGTTGATGGCACCGGCGGGCATACCAGCGGCGGCCTGGGCTGGGGCTGGCAGTTGGCGCCGGCGTGGAAGCTGATCGCCAGCGTGGCCAATGCCTTCAGCGTGCCGTCGCTGGGTTATCTGTACGCGCCGGGCTACGGCAACCCGGCGCTGCAGCCTGAGCTGGCGCGCAGTGCCGAACTCGGCCTGCAGTGGGCGGTGGCTGGCCAACGGCTGCGTGCCACGCTGTTTCAAACCCAGGTGCGGCAAGAGCTGGACTACGACACCAGCAGCTTTGCGTTTGCCAACCTGGCGCGCACCCGCAACCGCGGGCTGGAGCTGTCGTACGACGGCAAGCTGGGCGCCACCGACCTGCGCGCCAGCCTGACCGCGCAAGACCCGGTGGACGACCTGACCGGCGTGCAGCGCTTGCGCCGCAGCAAGGTGCTGGCCTCGGGCTCGCTGTCGCACGACCTGGGCGCGGGTTGGCGCGTGGGCCTGGCGGCGCGCTACGTGGGCCAGCGGCCCGATGCCGGCGCCATCACACTGCCGGCCTACACCGTGGCCGATGTCACTGCGCAGTGGGACATCAACCGCAGCCTGCAGGCCTTTGGCCGCATCGAGAACCTGGGCGACGTTTTCTACCAGACGGCGGCGGGCTACAACCAGCCGCCGCGCGGCGTGTTTGTCGGCATGCGCTGGCGTTTTGCGCCTTGAGCGGCTGACGGACTCCACCTACCCGCACCAAACCGCGTCGCCAACACACTATGGGCCTGACCGGCAGCCGACTCACCGCCCTGGCGCTGGCCCTGCTGGCGTTACTGGGTGTGGCCGTGGCCGCCGGCTTGGCGCTCGGCAGCGCGGGTTTCGACGTCGATCTGATCCTCGCGCTGCGGGCGCCGCGGGTGACGGCGGCGGTCGGCGTGGGTGCGCTGCTGGCGCTGGCCGGGCTGGCGATGCAGGTGCTGCTGCGCAACCCGCTGGCCGACCCGTATGTGCTGGGCACCTCGGGTGGCGCGTCGGTGGGCGGGCTGCTGGCGCTGATGTTGGGCGCCAGCCTGTGGCTGGGCGCCGGGCTGGGCGCGCTGGCGGCAGGCGCGGCCCTGCTGGCGATGACCCGCAGTGCGCTGGCGTCCACCGACGACGCATCGCCCCGGCTGGTGCTGACCGGCGCGATGCTGGCCTCGCTGTGCGGCGCCATCGCCACGCTGCTGTTGGCGATGACGCCCGACCAGCAACTGCGCGGCGCGATCTTCTGGCTGGTGGGCGATTTGTCGGGCGCGCAGGGCGGTCTGGGCTGCGGCTTGGCGGCGCTGGCTTTTACGGCACTGCTGGTGTGGCAAGGCACGGCCATCGACCGCTTGCAGCTGGGCAGCGAGGTGGCCGCGCTGCTGGGTGAGCCGGTGCGCCGGCTGCGGCTGCTGCTGCTGGTGTCGGCGTCGCTGGCGGCCGGGCTGGCGGTGGCCAGCGCCGGGGCGATCGGCTTTGTCGGGCTGGTGGTGCCGCAGGCGCTGCGCTTGCTGGGCGTGCAGCGCATCCGCGATTTGGCCTGGATGAGCGCCGTGGGTGGCGCCGCGCTGCTGACGCTGGCCGATCTGGTGGCGCGCACCGTCGTGTCGCCGCTGGAGTTGCCGGTGGGTGCAGTGATGGCCCTGGTCGGCGCGCCGCTGTTCATCGTGATCCTGGCGCGGGGCACGCGGTGAGCGCCGACCGGCCGACGGCCGAGCCGCTGCTTGAAACGCAGGCCCTGACGCTGCGCGCCGCCGGCCGCCTGCTGGTCGACGGCCTGAACTGGCGGGTGCGGCCGGGTGAGCGCTGGTGCGTGATCGGCCGCAACGCCGCGGGCAAGAGCACGCTGCTGCGTGCGCTGGCCGGCTTGGCCGTGCCCGAGCGCCAGGGCGAGGTGCGATGGCTGGGCCGCCGCCAGGTCGATTGGCCGGCAGCCGATGCCGCCTGGGCCCGCGCCTACGCGCCGCAGACGTCGGTAGACCGGTTCCCGCTCAGCGTGCAGCGCTTGCTGGACCTGTCGGTCGTGCGTCCCGGTGCGCAGCGCGCTGGCGCGGTGCTGGCCGAGCTGGACGCGCAGTGGCTGGCCCAACGCGGCGTGATGCAGCTGTCGGGCGGCGAGCGGCAGCGCATCGCGTTGGCGCAATGCGCGCTGCAGGGCGCGCCGCTGATGCTGATGGACGAGCCGGTGTCGTTCCAGGACCCGGGCCACCAGATCCAGGTGGCGCGCTGGCTGGCGCGGCTGGTGGCGCCGGGCACCGAGGCCGCGCTGGTGGTCACGGCGCATGACGTCAACTGGATCGTGCGCACCGCCACCCATGTGCTGGCGCTGTGGGGCGACGGCCGCTGGCGGGCCGGGCCGGTGGATCAGATGATCGACGCCGAGGTGCTGCAGCAGGTGTATGGCTGCGCGTGGCGGGACGTGGGCGGGGTCTGGGTGGCGGATTGACGGTGCGGGGGTTGGGCAGGCGGCGATGACGCTTGCCCGATATGCCGGCCCGGCGCTGGCCGTTGACGGCTTGGCTTACCGCCGCGCCCGGTCGATCGCCTCGCAAAGCGCCAGCGCGCCGTCCACGAACAAGGGTGTCATGCGCGCCAGCCGGTGGCCGTCGAGTGCAATCACCCGGCCGTATTTAACGGCGTCCACGCGCTTGAAGCGCGCCCAGGCTTCGAGTCGGGCGGGCTCGTTGGCGGCGGCGCCGGTGATCACCACCTGCGGGTTGGCGGCCACCGCGGCCTCCCAGCTGACGCTGGGCGTCAGCCCCGGCTGGTCGCCGAACACGTTGACCCCGCCGCAGGCGGTGATGGCCTGGTCGATCAGGTGGCCGCGGTTCACGGTCATCAGCGGCTCATGCCACAGCTGGTAGAACACCCGCACCGGGGCGCGGTTGGCATAGCGCTGACGCAGGCTGCGCCAGCGGTTTTCGGTATCGGTGGCGGCGGCCTCGGCGACGGGCGTGGTGCCAAACAGCCGGCCCAGCCGGCGCAAGGTGTCGGCGATGCCCTCGACCGAGTTGATCTCGTTGGTGTAGACAGCCAGGCCCAGGGCCTGCAGGCGCTGCTGCTGCCGCGGGTTGAGGCCGCTGCGCCACACCAGCAGCAGGTCGGGACGCAGCGTGGCGATGGCTTCCAGGTTGACGGCAAACGCATCGCCGATCACCGGCAGACGGGCGGCTGCAGGCGGAAAGTCGCTGAAACGCATCACCCCGACCAGGCGGTCGCCTGCGCCGGCAGCAAACACCAGCTCGGCCAGGTGAGGTGCCAGCGTGATGGCGCGTTGCGCCGGGGCGGGCAGGGTGAGGGTCTGGCCCGCGTCGTCACGAACGGTGACCGGCGCGGCCAGTGCGGAACTGCTGACGGCGGCAGCAATGGCCATAGCGGTCGCAGCAGTCCGCGTCCAGCCGCTTGATCGGGTGCGCTGCCTTGCCGCGTGGGAGCGGGCGCCTGCGGCCAGCCGGGCGGGCTTCATGCCGCCGGTTTTGCCTCGGCGGCAGCCTTCACTGCGGCCTTCACTGCGGCCTTCACTGCGGCCTTCACTGCGGCCTTGCCGGTATCACAACAGGCGCTGACGCTGCAGGCGCTGCACTGGGGCGAGCGCGCGGTGCAGACATAACGCCCGTGCAGGATCAGCCAATGGTGGGCGTTGTGGCGGTAGGCCGCAGGCACACGTTTGTCCAGCAATTTTTCGACTGCCGCCGGCGTTTTGCCCGGCGCCAGGCCGGTGCGGTTGCTGACCCGAAACACATGCGTGTCCACCGGGTTGGTCGGCTCGCCAAAAGCCACGTTCAGCACCACATTGGCGGTCTTGCGCCCCACGCCCGGCAAGGCCTCCAGCGCGGCGCGGCTGCGAGGCACCTGGCCGCCGTGCTGCTCCACCAGGATGCGGCAGGCCTGCACCAGGTGTTTGGCCTTGTTGCGGTACAGGCCGATGGTGCGGATTTGCTCAGCCACCGCCGCCTCGCCCAGATCCAGCATCTGCTGCGGCGTGCTGGCCAGCACAAATAGGCGCCGGGTGGCCTTGTTGACGCTGATGTCGGTGGCCTGGGCTGACAGCAGCACAGCGGCCAGCAGCTCGAACACGCTGGTGTAAGCCAACTCGCTGGCCGGGTTGGGGTTGGCAGCGGCCAGGGTAGAAAAAAACGTCTCAATGTCGGCGGGTTTCATGGGCGGCGTTCTGCGGTGCGGTCTTTGACGGTCTAGCGGTTGACCCAGCGCTGGTGCAGCAAGGGCAGCACCTGCACCGCCAGGATGCAGGCCAGGATCAGCGCGCAGCCGACCAGGCCAGTCAGGCTCAAGCGGTCGCCCATCAGCGCCGCGCCAAACAGTGCGGCAAACACGGTCTCGGACGACAGGATGATGGCGGCGTCGGCCGGGTGGGCATGGCGCTGGCCGATCACCTGCAAGGTGAAGCCCACGCCCACCGACAGGATGCCGGTATAGGCGATGGCGCCGGCAGCAGCGCGCAGCCCGTCGGCATTGACCGTCTCGGTGCCCAGGCCCAGGCCACCGCTGACGACGGCGCAAACCGCAAACTGGCCACAGGCCAGCAGGTAGGCGCCGCGAATCTTGTTGGCCACCTGGCCCACCAGCAGCACATGCACCGCCCAGGGCAGGGCGCTGGCCAGCACCCACCAATCGCCCACCGCCAGCGATTGCAGCGAGGCGCCCGTCAACAACCAGGTGCCGGCCAGGCAGCCGGCAGCGGCCGGCCAGACGCTCCAGTGCGGCAGCTGGCGCTGGAACACCCAGGCCAGCAGCGGCACCAGCGGCACGTACAGCGCGGTCAAAAAACCGGCGTTGGTGACGCTGGTGGTGACCAGCCCAATCTGCTGCATCACCACGCCGATGCACAGCAGGCCGCCCAGCAGCAGCACCCAAAGCCACTCGGCGCGGCCGGGCAGCTGGCCGGCGGCGCGCAGCCGTTGCCACTCCAGCCACGCCAAGGGTGAGACCACCAGCGCGCCCAACACAAAGCGCACCCCGGTGAAGGTCAACGGCCCGACACCGGCCATGCCCAGCGACTGGCCGACAAAGGCCGAGCCCCAGATCAGCGCGGCCAGCAGCAGCAGTGCATTGGCGCGCAGACGCGACATCGGCTGGCCGCGCAGGCGCGACATTGGCTGGCCGCGCAGACCCGGCATTGGCGGGTCACGCAGTCGGGATGTCGGCTGGCCGGTCATGCGGCGCCTTTCGGGGCCAGCTTTGCAGCACGCGACCGCGCCAGCGCCGCTTCGATCACCGCGCGTTTTTTGTCGATCACCGCTGGGTCGGTGTGCCGGGTGTGGCTGGGCAGGTCGGCCAGCTTGGCCTCGGCCTTGGCGGCCAGACGGGCCTCGTTGTCGCGCTGCAGGCGCTGGCTGCGTTGCTGGCGCTGCTGGTACTGGACCCGTGCCTGGTCGGCCTGCACGCTGGACCAGGCGGCCCAGCCGGTCTGGCTGCCGGTGACAGGAATCAGCGCGATGCAATCGACCGGGCAAGCCGGCACGCACAACTCGCAGCCGGTGCAATCGGCATCGATCACGGTGTGCATGCGCTTGGGCGCGCCGATGATGCAATCGACCGGGCAGGCCTTGATGCACAGCGTGCAGCCAATGCACCAGGTCTCGTCGATCACGGCCAGCAGCCGGGGTGCTTCAAAACCGCGACCCGTGTCGAGCGCAATCACCGGCTGACCGGTGATGTGGGCCAGCCGGACGATGCCCTCGTCGCCGCCGGGCGGGCAGCGGTTGATGTCTGCCAGGCCTGCCGCGATGGCCTGGGCATAGGCCCGGCAATCCGGGTAACCGCAGCGGGTGCACTGGGTCTGCGGCAAGGCCGCATCAATGCAATCGGCCAGCGTGTCCTGCGGGTGCAGGCCAGGCTGGCCGAGTGACGTGGACAAGCGGTCAAGGGGCGCGGTAAAACTCACCGCGCTGATTATCCCTGGCGGATACAGCCCGTGCTGACTCAGCCCTTGGTGGCAGCCGGCTTGCGCGCTGCGCGCTTGACCGCACTGCGGGTTGCCGGTGCAGCGGCAACCTGCAATGCCGCCTCGGCGACCAGTTCCCTGGACGTGGCCGCGGCCTTGGCCGGCTCGTTGTAGCGCGCGATGAAGTCACGCACCACCGGGTAGGCCATGTCGCGCCAGCGCCGGCCCGAGAAGATGCCGTAGTGGCCAGCGCCTTCGACGTCGTAGTGAAACTGGCGCGCTTTGGGGATGCCGGTGCACAGGCCGTGCGCGGCGCGGGTCTGGCCGGCGCCGGAGATGTCGTCGAGTTCACCCTCGACGGTCAGGATGGCGCCGGTGGTGATGTCCTGCGGCCGCACCTGCGTGCCATCGACAAACCAGGTGCCGTTGACCAGCGAGAAGTCCTGGAACACGGTCTTGATCGTCTCCAGGTAGTACTCGGCCGGCATGTCCAGCACCGCGTTGTACTCGTCGTAGAACTTGCGGTGCTGCTCGGTCGAGTCGTCGTCGCCGCGGATCAGGTCGAGGAAGTAGTCGTAGTGCGAGCTGACATGGCGGTCAGGGTTCATCGCCACGAAGCCGGTGTGCTGCAAAAAGCCCGGGTAGACCTTGCGGCCAACGCCGGCAAAGTTGCTGGGCACGCGGTAGATCACGTTGTTCTCGAACCACTCGTAGGGCTTCTTGGTCGCCAGGTCGTTGACCGAGGTGGGCGACAGACGTGCATCGATCGGGCCGCCCATCATCGTCAGCGTGCGCGGGGTGAACTCACCGTGCGTGGCCAGCAGCGACACGGCGGCCAGCACCGGCACCGTCGGCTGGCAGACCGAGATCACATTGACCTCGGGGCCGACAAAGCGGATGAACTCCTGCACGTACTTGACGTAGTCGTTCAGGTGGAACGGGCCCTCGGACAGCGGCACGGTGCGGGCATCGGTCCAGTCGGTGATCAGCACCTTGTGGTC
>JBBRZR010000097.1:0-12856 GCA_038236495.1 Burkholderiales bacterium | reverse complement strand
GCCGGCAGCACCAGCAGGTTGACGGGCCACAGCAGCGTCGGCGCCCACTTCAGGCCCGAGGCCACCACCCGGGCACCCGGTTTGAGATGACACAACACCTTGGCCACCGCCGCCGGTTGTCGCAGGATGTCGTGGGTGAAGTGGAACAGCGCCGCGTCAGCCTTGACCGGGATGGCCGCCGACTCCACCGGGTTGTTCAGCAGTGTCACGCCCGGCAACTGTCGCTGGGCCACCCGCTGGCGGGCCAGCTCGATCATCTCGGGCGATTGCTCGATGCCGACGATGCGGCCTGTTGCACCGATCGCCTGGCTGAGCAGGCCAAGGCTCAATCCCGTGCCGCAGCCCACGTCCAGCACCACGGCGCCGGGCTGCAGCGCCAAGCGATCGATGGCCTGGCGCCGCAACGGCTCGAACAGCGCCAGTTCCAGGTCGTAAATGCCGGCACGCCGTCGGTACTGCGCCAGGGCAGCGGCGCGGTCAGGGGCCTGGCGGGTGAGGCGGCTTCGCTTCATGGCCAGGATCATCGCACCCGGTGCGGCGCCTGGGTTCGAGATTCAACCGTGCAGCGCGCTTGCGCGCAGCGCAGGTATCAGGCTGCCGCAGCGCTCTCCAGCCCCAGCGCCAGCCGCGCCTGGTACTCGCGGTCCAGCAGGCTCATCACGATCAGGCTGTCGTAGCCGTCGGCGTTGTTGCCAGTCAGGCGCACGCTTTCGCGCAGCCGGCCTTCCTCGACAAAGCCCTCGGACCCGTACAGCAACTGGGCCCGGGTGTTGAGCGCCTTGACGTCCAGCCAGAAGCGGTGGGCATGCAGGTCGCGGAAGGCCATCAATTTAAGCGCCCGCACGCAGGCGCGGCCCAGCCCCTGGCCCTGGCCGTCGTGTGCCAGCACCAGGCGCTTCATCTCGACGCTGCGGTGCGGGTTGCGGCAGCCTTGCAGGATCACAAAACCGGCCGGATCGAAACGCGGCCCGGCCTCGACGATGAAATGCCGAAAGTCCGGAAACCGCACCGCCCCCTCGTGCTGGGTGCGCTCCCAGGGCGTGATGAACGGCAGGTTGCGGCCATCGGTCTCGACCTGGATCACGAAGTCCAGGTCGCTGAGCAGGGTCGGGCGCAGGCGGACCCGCTGGGGCGCTGCGGCGAGGGCGTCTCGGGGGCCAGGGTCCGTGCCGGGCCGCTCCCAAGCGGACCGGCTCCCCCCCGGGGGAGCGACGCCGGAGGCGTCTTGGGGGCCAGGGTTCGCGCCGGGCCGCTCCCAAGCGGACCGGCTCCCCCCCGGGGGGGCGACGCCGGAGGCGTCTTGGGGGCCAAGATCAGACATCGATTTCAACGGCGTCGCCGTGCAACTCCATCAGCTCGCGCCGTGACGCCGCCTCGCCCTTGCCCATCAGCTTGGTGAAGCTGCTCACCGTCTCCTCGAAACTCAACACGCCCCAGGCCACCGGCAGCAGGCGACGGGTTTCAGGATTGAGCGTGGTCTCCCACAGTTGCTCGGCGCTCATCTCGCCCAGGCCCTTGAAGCGGCTGATGCTCCAGCTGCCCTCCTTGGCGCCCTCCTTGCGCAGCTTGTCCAGCGTGGCCTCTTGCTCGCCGGTATCGAGCGCGTAGAACTTGGCGGCCGGCTTTTTGCCCCGCGCCGGCGCGTCGATGCGGAACAGCGGCGGCTTGGCGATGTAGACATGGCCACGCTCGATCAGCTTGGGAAAGTGACGGAAGAACAGCGTCAGCAGCAGCACCTGGATGTGCGAGCCGTCCACGTCGGCATCGCTGAGGATGCAGACCTTGCCGTAGCGCAGGCCCGAAAAATCGGGTGAATCGGCCGGGCCATGTGGATCGATGCCGATCGCCACCGAGATGTCGTGGATCTCGTTGTTGGCAAACAGCCGGTCGCGCTCGACCTCCCAGGCATTGAGCACCTTGCCACGCAGCGGCAGCACGGCTTGGGTCTCCTTGTCGCGGCCCATCTTGGCCGATCCGCCGGCCGAGTCGCCCTCGACCAGAAACACCTCGTTCTGCAGCAGGTCGCGGCTCTCGCAATCGGTCAGCTTGCCGGGCAGCACCGCCACACCCGAGCCTTTGCGCTTTTCCACCTTCAGAGAAGCGCGCTGGCGGGTCTGGGCCTGGCGGATCACCAACTCTGCCAAGCGCTTGCCGTGCGCTACATGCTGGTTCAGCCACAGCTCCAGCGGCGGCCGGGTGAACTGGCTGACCAGGCGCAGTGCGTCGCGGCTGTTCAGCCGCTCCTTGATCTGGCCCTGGAACTGCGGGTCCAGCACCTTGGCCGACAACACGAAGCTGGCGCGCGAAAACACATCTTCGGGCATCAGCTTGACACCCTTGGGCAGCAGCGCGTGCAGCTCGATGAAGCTCTTTACCGCCCCGAACAGACCGTCTTTCAACCCGCTTTCATGGGTGCCGCCAGCCACTGTGGGGATCAGGTTGACATAGCTCTCGCGCAGCACGCCGCCGTCCTCGGTGAAGGCCAGCACCCAGGCCACGCCCTCGCCTTCGGCAAAGTTTTCACTCTCGCTGGCGCTGGCATAACCGGCGCCCTCGAACATCGGGATGATCGGGTCGGCCGCCAGGCCCTGGCCCAGGTAGTCGCGCAGGCCGCCCTGGTAGACCCAGGTCTGAACCTCGGACGCCCTGTCGCCACCTTTCTCAATCGTCAGGCTCACCGTCACGCCCGGCATCAGCACAGCCTTGCTGCGCAGCAAATGGGTCAGCTCGGCGCGTGGCAGGTCCACGCTGTCAAAGTATTTGGCGTCCGGCCAGACGCGCACGCTGGTGCCGGTTTTCCTGTCCCGGATCCCCTCGGACGCCACACCCCGTTCCGCCGCGCCCAGCTTGCGCAGCACCAGCGGCTCAATCACGTCACCGCCTGAAAACGCCAGCGTCGCCATCTGGCCCTCGCGCCAGACGCTGACCTGAAGCCGCTTGGCCAGCGCATTGGTCACGCTGACGCCCACACCGTGCAGCCCGCCCGAAAAGCTGTAGGCCTTGCCCGCACCTTTGTCGAACTTGCCACCGGCATGCAGCCGGGTGAAGACGATTTCGACCACCGGCACCTGCTCCTCGGGGTGCAGGCCAAACGGGATGCCGCGGCCGTCGTCGTCCACGCTGACCGAGCCGTCGGTGTGCAGCGTCACCGCAATGCGCTTGCCAAAGCCGGCCAGGGCCTCGTCGGCGGCGTTGTCGATCACCTCCTGCACGGTGTGCAGCGGGTTGTCGGTGCGGGTGTACATGCCCGGCCGCTGCTTGACGGGCTCCAGGCCCTTGAGCACGCGGATCGAGGCTTCGCCGTAGGTCGAGGCAGGTTTGGGGGGGGTGGCCATCCCCGGGATTCTAGGGAGGGCCGGTTTGGCGGAACGGACTACTGGGCCTCAAGCCACGTTTTTGAGGCCAGGCTGGTAGATGCGGGCGTCGCCGATCGACAGCAACTCGCCCTTGGGGATAGCGCCGGGTGCACTGACACCCAGATGCACCCAGGTGCCGTATTCGTAGATCACCTGGTCGTAGGCGATGCCGCAAGCCGCCACCGCCTTGGCCGTCTGCAACACGGTGCCAAAGGCCGGCGAGGTGAAGTCAACCGCCAGACCGGTCTTGTGCTGGCTGTTCTTGGCCCCCTTGATGGCGGTGTTGAGCGCGTCGCAGCGGAAGCCGCTGTTGATACGCATCGGCACATTGCCCAGGGCGCTGCGCACCAACTCCAGCATCGCGGCCAGGTGCTTGAGGTTTTTCAGCACCTCGGCGTCCGGGGTGTTGTCGATCCCGAGCCGCACTGCGGCATCGCTGACGACAAACTCGTCGTACGAGAAGTTGGGGCTGAGCATCCTGGCCATGCGGCGTCTCCGAGAAAATTGAATGAACCGTCAGCTTGGCAGGCGCTGTCAGCTTTGTCTGTCCCTACTTTCGGCGACCGCGGCATGGGCAAAGCCGCAAAGTCCGTCGGCGGCCCTGTCGAGCGCCCAATCGAGCGCGGCCGGCTAGCATCTCGCCACATGACTGTCGCCAGCAGCTTTCCCTCCAGCGCCAGCGCGACGCGCCTGTCGATGAACCAGGTGCTGCTGTGCGGCGCGCTGGTCGTCACCCTGTCGATGGGCATACGCCACGGTTTTGGCCTGTGGCTGCAGCCGATCACGATGGACCGGGGCTGGACGCGCGAGACCTTTGCCTTTGCGCTGGCGGTGCAAAACCTGTCCTGGGGCATCGCAGGGCCGTTTGCCGGCATGCTGGCCGACCGCTTCGGCGCCTACCGGGTGCTGCTGATCGGCGGTGCGTTGTACGCGCTGGGCCTGGTGCTGATGGCGCTGTCCACCTCGGGCCTGGCGTTTACCGGCAGCGCGGGGGTGTTGATCGGCATGGCGCAATCGGGCTGCACCTACGCGGTGATCTACGGCGTGATCGGCCGCAACGTGGCAGCGGACAAGCGGTCCTGGGCGATGGGTGTGGCCGCGGCGGCGGGCTCATTTGGCCAGTTCCTGATGGTGCCGGTGGAAAGCTGGCTGATCAGCGCCTGGGGCTGGCAGAACGCGCTGTTCGTGCTGGGCTGCGCCGCGCTGGCGATTCTGCCGCTGGCGCGTGGCCTGCGTGAGCCAGCGCAGACAGCGCACGAGGGCTTTCGCCAGAGCATGGGGTCGGCGCTGCGCGAGGCCTTTGGCTACCGCAGCTTCCAGTGGCTGATGGCGGGCTACTTTGTCTGCGGCTTCCAGGTGGTGTTCATCGGGGTGCACATGCCCAGCTACCTGCGCGACCACGGCATGGCGCCTGGCGTGGCCACCACCGCGCTGGCGCTGATAGGTTTGTTCAATGTATTCGGCACCTACACCGCGGGCTGGCTGGGGCAGCGCATCCCCAAGCGCTACATCCTGTCGGGCATCTACACGCTGCGATCGATCGTGATCGTGACCTTTTTGCTGGCACCGCTCAGCCCCACCAGCGTCTACCTGTTTTCAGGCGCGATGGGCCTGCTCTGGCTGTCCACCGTGCCGCCCACCAATGCGGTGGTGGCGCAGATCTTCGGGGTGCAACACCTGTCGATGCTGGGCGGCTTCATCTTTTTCAGCCACCAGGTGGGCTCGTTCCTGGGGGTGTGGCTGGGTGGCCGGCTGTACGACGCCACCGGCAACTACGACCGGGTGTGGTGGATCGCGGTGGCGCTGGGCGTGTTTGCCGCGCTGATCAACCTGCCGGTGCGTGAAAACGCGATTCACCGAGGCGGCGCTGTGCCGGCGGCGGCCTGATGTCCCCGCACCTGGCGGCGCGCTTGGCGGCGCGCTTGCGTTGGCTGGCCATCATGTTGGCCATGGCCGCCGCGCTGGCCGGCGTGTTTGCCGCCTACCTGAACCCGCACCTGGTGGTCGATCTGGCCAACCGGGTCTGGGCCTGCTTTTGAGCCGTACCGTGAGCACACCCCTGCACACCGGCGCGGCGCCGTCCGACTGGCTTCAGCGCTGGGCCCACCTGCTGCCCGCGGGCGGCCGGGTGCTGGACCTGGCCTGCGGGCGCGGCCGCCACCTGCGCTGGGCAGCGGCGCGGGGTTTTGCAGTGACTGGCGTCGACCGCGACGCCGCCGCGCTGGCCGCCTCACTCGACCTGGCGACCGCCGGCAAGGCCGAGCTGATAACCGCCGACATCGAAACCGGGCCCTGGCCGCTGCCGGGCCGCCTGTTCGACGCGGTGCTGGTCTTCAACTACCTGTGGCGGCCGCTGTGGCCGGACTTGATCGCCGCGCTGGCGCCCGGCGCGGTGCTGGTCTATGAAACCTTTGCCGCCGGCAACGCGGCGGTGGGCAAGCCGTCCCGGCCGGACTTTCTGCTGCAGCCGGGTGAGTTGATCCAGCGCTGCGCCGGGCTGACGGTGGTGGCCTACGAGGACGGCTTTCTCGACACCCCGGCGCGCTTTGTGCAGCGGGTGGTGGCAGTCAGGCCAGTCACCGGCGCCGCCGCTCCGCCGCGCCACGCCCTGTTGGCCGCGCCAGCGCCCTGAATCCGGCCGCACCGCCAGCTTTTGGCCCCGCCCTGCAGGCCGGCTAAAATCCCCGCTTCGCAAGGAATCCGAATGAAACCCATTGTTGGCAGCATCGTCGCCCTGGTCACGCCGATGTTCGAGGACGGCAGCGTCGATTTCGATACGCTGCGCAAGCTGATCGACTGGCACATCGCCGAGGGCACCGACTGCATCGGCGTGGTGGGCACCACCGGTGAATCGCCCACGGTCTCGGTCGATGAGCACTGCGACATCATCCGCGTGGCAGTCGCCCATGCGGCCGGCCGGGTGCCGATCATGGCCGGCGCCGGCGCCAATTCCACCCGCGAAGCGATCGAGCTGACCAAGTTCTCGAAAGAAGTCGGCGCCGATTGCACGCTTCAGGTGGTGCCGTACTACAACAAGCCGTCGCAAGAAGGCATCTACCAGCATTTCAAGGCGATTGCCGAAGCGGTGGACCTGCCGGTGGTGCTGTACAACGTACCCAGCCGCACGGTGGCCGACATGCTGCCCGAAACCGCCCTTCGCCTGGCCACCGTGCCCGGCATCGTCGGCGTCAAGGAGGCCACCGGCAACATCGAGCGGGCGGCACAGCTGATCAAGCACGCACCGGCCGGCTTTTCCGTCTACTCGGGCGACGACGGCACGGCGGTGGCGCTGATGCTGCTGGGCGGCCACGGCAACGTCAGTGTCACCGCCAACGTCGCGCCCCGCTTGATGCACGGGTTGTGCGTGGCGGCGATGGCCGGCGACGTGGCGCTGGCCCGCAGCCTGCATTTCCGGCTGCTGTCGCTGCACAAGCAACTGTTTTGCGAGCCCAGCCCGGCACCGACCAAATGGGCGATGTCGCGCCTGGGCCGCTGCCGGCCCGAGGTGCGGCTGCCGATCACGCCGCTGACGCCCGACGGCCAGGCGCTGGTAGGCGCCGCGCTGCGCGATGCCGGCCTGCTGTGATGCGGGTCGTGATGCGGGTCGTGCTGCACCCGATGCACAGGGCCTGACTGCCGCCCCCAACGGACCGCCCCTGATTTCTGCCACCATCCCGGCGCCCGCCCGTCGCCGCCACGTACCGGCCACCTTCTTGCCCAGCCCTCGTCCTGTGCCAAAGGCAGTCTGCCTGAGCACCCCCTGGAGAACCCCCCTGTGAATCCTGTTCTTGCCATCACCCCGCTGCGCGCAGCCACGCTGCTGCTGGCCTTGACGATGGCCGGCTGCACGGCCGTGAATGTGTCGGGCGACAAGATCGACTACCGCAGCAAGGCCACCAAGACCGACCCGCTGGACATCCCGCCCGACCTGACCCAGTTGGCGCGCGATGGGCGCTACCAGGCCCAGTCCGGCGTGGTCAGCGCGTCCGGCCTGAAGCAGGCCACCACCGGTGCCGGCGCGGTGGCGGTAGCCGCTGTGGCGGCCACGGTGGCGCCGCTGGCCACCCCCGAGATGCGCATCGAGCGCCAGGGCAACAGCCGCTGGCTGGTGAGCACGCTGCCGCCCGAGAAGATCTACCCGCTGCTGCGCAAATTCTGGTTGGACCGGGGCTTTCAATTGACCGAAGACAACGCCGAGATCGGCGTGATGGAAACCAATTGGGCCGAGAACCGCGCCAAGATCCCGTTGGACATCATCCGCAGCACGATTGGCCGGGCGTTCGACAACCTCTACAGCTCGGGCGAACGCGACCGTTACCGCAGCCGGGTCGAGCGCACCCCTACGGGCAGCGAGGTCTACATCAGCCACCGCGGCGTGTCAGAGGTCTATTTGCCTGGCCAGCGCGACACGACGGACACGGTCTGGCAGGCACGGCCGACCGATCCCGAGATGGAAGCGGAGTTCCTGTCCCGGTTCATGGTGACCCTGGGCGCCAAGGACGAGGTGGCGCGCAGCGCCGTGGCGTCCGCACCCGCCGCACCGGCCAAGGCCCGCATCGCCACCGTGGCCACCACCGCCACGATGGAGATCGACGACAGCTTCGACCGGGCCTGGCGCCAGGTGGGCTTGGCACTGGACCGAGGCGGCTTCACGGTCGAAGACCGCGACCGCAGCGCCGGCCTGTACTTCGTGCGCTATATCGACCCCAAGCTGGCCAACAAGGAAGAGCCCAACTTCTTCCAGAAGCTGTTCTCCAGCGAGAAAGACGGCGCCCGGCCACTGCGCTACCGCGTGCTGGTCAAGGCCGCCGGCACCAAATCGGTGGTCAGCGTGCAAAACAGCGCCGGTGCGGCCGACGACGGCGCGGTGGCACGCCAGATCATCGGCAAGCTGACCGACGAACTGCGTTGAGCCGGTGGCCGGCTGCGCCGCCTGGCGCAACCGGCCCGGCCTCAGGCTGCCGTCTTGGCTGCGGCCCGCTTGCCCAGCTCGATCTTGGCGATGGCGTTGCGGTGCACCTCGTCCGGGCCGTCCACCAGGCGCACGGTGCGCTGGTGGGCATAGGCCTCGGCCAGCCAGGTGTCCTGGCTGACACCGGCCGCACCAAAAGCCTGGATCGCCCAATCCACGATCTTGCAGCTCATGTTCGGCGCCACCACCTTGATCATCGCGATCTCGGCCCGGGCGTCCTTGTTGCCCACGGTGTCCATCTTGTAGGCGGCGTTGAGCGTCAGCAGCCGGGCCTGGTCGATCATGCAGCGGCTCTCGGCGATGCGCTCGGCCCAGACCGACTGCTGCGACAGCGCCTTGCCGAAGGCGATGCGGTTCTGCAGCCGGTCGCACATCAGCTCCAGCGCCCGCTCTGCTGCGCCGATCGAGCGCATGCAGTGGTGGATGCGCCCGGGCCCGAGCCGGCCTTGCGCGATCTCGAAGCCCCGGCCCTCGCCCAGCAGGATGTTGGCCACCGGCACCCGCACGTCCTTGAGCACCACCTCCATGTGGCCGTGCGGTGCGTCGTCGTAGCCGAACACGCTCAAGGGCCTCAGCACCGTCACCCCGGGGGTGTCACGCGGCACCAGCACCATCGACTGCTGGGCATGGCGCGGGCCGTCCGGGTCGGTCTTGCCCATCACGATGAAGATCGCGCAGGTCGGCACGCCGGCGCCGGATGAATACCACTTGGTGCCGTTGATGACGTAGTGATCGCCGTCGCGGCGGATGCTGGTCTGGATGTTGGTGGCGTCCGACGAGGCCACCGCCGGCTCGGTCATCAAGAATGCCGAGCGGATCTCGCCGCGCAGCAGGGGTTCGAGCCAGCGGTCTTTTTGCGCGGGTGTGCCGTAGCGCTCGATGGTTTCCATGTTGCCGGTGTCGGGTGCCGAGCAGTTGAAGACCTCGCCCGACCAGCTGACCCGGCCCATCACCTCGCACAGCGGCGAGTAGTCGAGGTTGTTCAAGCCCTGCGGCGCGCGCTCGCTGTGCGGCAGGAACATGTTCCACAGCCCGCCCTGCCGGGCCAGCGGCTTGAGCTCCTCGACCAGGGCCGAGGGCTGCCACTGGCTGCCGGTCTTGCGCAGTTCATGCAACTCGGCATGGTGGCGCGCCTCGTTGGGGTAGATGTGCTGGTCGAAGAAGGCGTTGAGCCGGTCTAGCAGGTCGCGGGTGCGGGCAGAGGGTTCGGCGAACATGGGGAGTCTCCTGGTTTGGCCATCGGCGAATCCAAAACATTGAAGCACTGGCGCCGCAGCGCCAAGGTCGCCAGGGTGACGGCCCACCGTGCCCGGCCTTGCGCCGGCGCAAGGCCGGGTGCCAAGCTGTCAGCACCGTGCAAACCACTGGGCCTATGCTGGCGCCGCAGGCAGCGCTGAACCCGGGCTGCCGCCCGTCCTACCCAACACACCCCCGAGGAGCATCCGCCATGAGCCAAACCCGTGACGTCTACGTCGTCAGCGCCGCCCGCACCGCCATCGGCACCTTCGGCGGCACGCTGAAGGACACCCCGCCGATCGACCTGGCCACCACCGCGATCAAGGCGGCGATTGCCCGCAGCGGCGCCGACGCGGCACAGATCGGCCATGTGGCGATGGGCACCGTGATCCCGACCGAAGCGCGTGACGCCTACCTCGGCCGGGTCGCCTCGGTGGCGGCCGGCGTGCCCAAGGAGACCCCGGCTTTCAACGTCAACCGGCTCTGCGGCTCGGGCCTGCAGGCCATCATCTCGGCCTCGCAAGCGATCATGCTGGGCGATTGTGAGATGGCCATCGGCGCCGGCGCCGAGTCGATGTCGCGCGGCATCTACTTCATGCCCGCCGCCCGCTGGGGCGCCCGCATGGGTGATACCCAGTTGCTGGACTACATGGTCGGCATCCTGCATGACCCGTTCCACAAGATTCACATGGGCATCACGGCCGAGAACGTGGCCGAGCAGTTCGGCATCACCCGGGCCCAGATGGACGCGCTAGCGGTGCAAAGCCACCAGCGTGCCGCTGCGGCCATCGCCGCCGGCCGCTTCACCGAGCAGATCGTGCCGGTCGAGATCGTCAGCCGCAAGGGCACGGTGCTGTTCACGACCGACGAGCATGTGAAGGCCGACACCACGCTGGAGACGCTGGGCAAGATGCGCGCGGCCTTCAAGAAGGACGGCCTGGTCACCGCCGGCAATGCCTCGGGCGTGAACGACGGCGCCAGCGCCGTGGTGCTGGCCAGCGGTGATGCGGTCAAGAGCGGCAACCTGAAACCCATGGCCCGGCTGGTGGGTTACGCCCACACCGGCGTCGAGCCTACCCTCATGGGCATAGGCCCGGTCTCGGCCACCCGCGCCGTGCTCAAGCGCATCGGCCTGACGGTTGCCGACATGGACGTGATCGAGGCCAACGAGGCTTTTGCCGCCCAGGCTTGCGCGGTCAGCAAGGAGTTGGACCTGGACCCGGCCAAGGTCAACGTCAACGGCTCGGGCATCTCGCTGGGCCACCCGGTGGGTGCCACCGGCGCCATCATCACCACCAAGGCGCTGTACGAGCTGCAACGCACCGGCGGGCGCTACGCCCTGGTGACGATGTGCATCGGCGGCGGCCAGGGTATTGCTGCCGTGTTCGAACGCTGCTGATCGCCCCGGCGATGCAAAAAGGCCGCCCGAGGGCGGCCTTTTTTTGTCCAGCGAAACCAGCGCCTAAACCAGCACGCCAAACGCCTCGGTGAAGGCGGGCTGGGCGTAGGCATCAACGGCATAGGCAAAGCCCTTGTCACCCCAACCCGTGCCCCAGCTGTTGCGCACGATGAAGCGGCCGTTGATGTAGCCCACCAAGGCCACACAATGCCCGCCCTGAATGCTGGTGGGGTCGTACTTGTCCAGGTTGCCCTTGGTGGCGGTGGCGCCCATGAAGTTCTTGTCCACATCCAGCCGGGTCAGGATCGGGCCCTTGGTGGCCAGCCAGTTGCGCCAGGCAGCCAGGTCACGCCCGAGGTTGAAGTAGCTGGCGATGCGCAGCTGCGAGGCGGTGGCGTAGAAGGCGTTGGCGGTGCCGGTGTACATCTGCGACACGCCGCCCAGCTTGAACGGCAGCAGCTTGTTGGTGACCACGCCGAACTTTTGCGCGATGTTGAGTGCGGCCGTCAACCAGGTGCCGTCGCTCTCGATGAAGCTGGTGGGCCGGGTGGTGTAGACGTCGGTCTCCTTGGACGCCATCCACAGGTAGCGTGGCGACAGCATCTCGGTGTTGGCCAGCTTGCCGGCCTTCACGAAGTGCCAGCGCAACACGCCCTCGGCCGAGCCCCAGCCCACACACGAGCCGGAGTTGCCCTGGTCGCCGACCTTCCACCAGGCGGCGCGCAGGTCGACGTTGAGTGCGGCGTCCGCCTTGGCGCTGAGTGGCTTGGCTGCCTGCAGCCCGGCGGCGACGGCGGTCTCTATCGTCCAGTTTTTCTCGGGCTTGGGCGACGGCAGACAGTTGAAGATGTAGGCGGTTGACTTGCGGGTGGCCATTCAAGGTCTCCAGTGCGGTTGGGCAGCCTGCCCCGGCGGGGCAGCGCGGTCGGTCGCCGGACGTGCTGCACCAACCGGTGCCATCTTGGAGGCAGCCGGGCCACCGATCTACCCTGATTTCTAGGGGCAGCGTCATCCCCCTGGTGGACGCTTGGCGGGGCGCCGTGACGCGCTGTCCCTCGGACAACGGATGCAGTCCGGCCCAATGGCCGCGAGCCCTGGTCGGGTTAAGCTGCTGCACCGCAACATCTTCAGGACATCACCCCATGGACATCCAGACCATTGGCATCATCGGCGCCGGCACCATGGGTAACGGCATTGCACAGGCTTGCGCCGTGAGCGGACTGCAGGTGGTGATGGTCGACATCGACGATGCCGCCGTGCAGCGCGGCCTGGGCCAGATCAGCGCCAGCCTGGACCGGCTGGTGAAAAAGCTCAAGCTCTCAGCCGTTGACCAGGCGGCGGCACTGGCCCGCATCCACGCCACCACCCACTACGGCGATCTGGTGCCGGCCCAGTTGGTGATCGAGGCGGCCACCGAGAACGAGGCGCTAAAACGCAAGATCCTGGCCCAGCTCGATGCGATGCTGCCGGCCGAAACCCTGGTGGCCACCAACACCAGCTCGATCTCGATCACCAAGCTGGCGGCCGCCACCCAGCGGCCCGATCGGTTCATCGGCATGCATTTTTTCAACCCGGTGCCGATGATGGCGCTGGTGGAGATCATCCGCGGCCTGCAGACCAGTGACGCCACCCACGACGCGGTGCATGCGATGGCGCTGCGGCTGGGCAAGACGCCGATCACGGTCAAGAACGCGCCCGGCTTTGTCGTCAACCGCATTCTGATCCCGATGATCAACGAAGCCTTCTTCGTGTTGGCCGAGGGCCTGGCCACGGCCGAGGACATCGACGCCGGCATGAAGCTGGGCTGCAACCAGCCGATAGGCCCGCTGGCGCTGGCCGACATGATTGGGCTGGACGTCTGCCTGGCGGTGATGGAGGTCTATGTGCAGGAGT
>JBBRZR010000096.1:0-12874 GCA_038236495.1 Burkholderiales bacterium | reverse complement strand
TTCTCGACCCGGGCATGCAGGCCCTGCAGGTTGGACAAGCGCAATTCGGCCGCCACCTGGCGGATGAAGCTGCTCTTCTTGGATACGGTATCGACGCAGGACACCTGCCAGTCGGGCTGCACCACCGCCAGCACCACACCCGGCAAGCCACCACCACTGCCCACATCCAGAATGCGCACCGGCCCATCTGCCAAGCCGGCCAGTTGCCGGCGCAATGCGGGCAGTGTCGCCAGGCAGTCGATCAGGTGGTGGCTGAGCATCTCGTCCGGATCGCGCAGCGCCGTCAGGTTGTAGACCTTGTTCCAGCGCTGCAGCAGGGCCAGATAGTCCATCAAACGCTGCAGGGTTGCGCCCGACAGCGCCAGGCCCAGCGTCGCCGCCGCCGCGGCCAGGTGTGCAAGCCGTCGTTCACTTTCATGGCCCGGATGGCCTGCGGCCGCGTTGCCGGCCATGTCAGGCCGCATTCTGGGTAGGTGCAGCAGCGCTGTTGTCCGCGTCAGCCTCACTCGCCGCCACTTTCGCACCAGCACGCACCGCCTCAAATCCGCTGGAACGACCCTTTTTCAAATGCACCAACAGCAAGGAAATAGCCGCCGGCGTCACGCCAGAAATGCGTGATGCCTGGCCCAAAGTCTCCGGCCGGTGCCGGTCAAGCTTCTGACGGACCTCAAAACCCAGCGCCGGCACCTGGCTGTAGTCCAGTGCGGCGGGTAGCTTGAGGTGCTCAAAGTGCGCGGCGCGCTCCACATCCTCAACCTGCTTGCCGATGTAGCCCGCGTACTTGATCGCAATTTCCACCTGCTCCAGCACCGAATCCGCCAGTACTGGGCCCAGATCGGCGGCCAGTGTTTCACGTGAAACAACGGTGGCGATAGTCGCACCGCCCTGCTGGCGCCGGGTGGCGTCGGCCACCGCCGCCACTTCAGCCACCCGGTCGAAGCCGATGCCCGGCCGGCGCAGCAGGTCGGCCAGGTTGTATTCATGCTCGATGGCCTTGCCCAGCAGACGCTCGCCATCAGCAGCCGGCAAGGTGTCCGGCCGCACCCAGCTGGCCTTGAGTTGCTCAGCCACGCGTGCCACCGCATCCCGTTTGCGGTTGAATGCGGCCCAGCGCAGGTCGTCCACCAGCCCCAGTTGCCGGCCGATGTCCGTGAGGCGTGCATCGGCGTTGTCCTCGCGCAGCTGCAGCCGAAACTCAGCTCGGCTGGTGAACATGCGGTAGGGCTCGGTCACGCCCTGGGTGGTCAGGTCATCCACCAGCACGCCCAGGTAGGCCTGGTCGCGGCGCAGCGACAGCGGCCCCCGGCCCTGCGCCTGCAGCGCTGCGTTGGCGCCGGCAAACAGGCCCTGGGCTGCCGCCTCTTCATAGCCGGTGGTGCCGTTGATCTGCCCTGCGAAGAACAGGCCGTCGATCGCCTTGGTCTCGAAGCTGTTTTTCAGCGCACGCGGGTCAAAGAAGTCGTACTCGATCGCATAGCCCGGCCGCAGGATGTGGGCGTTCTCCAGGCCAGCCATCGATTGCAGCGCCGCCAGCTGGATGTCGAACGGCAGCGAGGTCGAAATGCCGTTGGGGTAGTACTCATGCGTGCTCAGGCCTTCGGGCTCCAGAAAGATCTGGTGCGAGTCCTTGTCGGCAAAGCGGTTCACCTTGTCCTCGATGCTGGGGCAATAACGCGGGCCCACGCCCTCGATCACGCCGGTGAACATCGGGCTGCGGTCAAAGCCCGAGCGGATGATCTCGTGGGTGCGGGCATTGGTATGGGTGATCCAGCACGGCACCTGCCGCGGATGCTGGCTGGCCTGGCCCAGAAAGCTGAACACCGGCACCGGGTCCAGATCACCCGGCTGTGCTGTGAGGCGAGAAAAATCGATGCTGCGGCCGTCGATGCGGGGCGGCGTGCCGGTCTTCAACCGCCCCTGCGGCAGCTTCAGCTCTTTCAGCCGGGCCGACAGCGTGACCGACGGCGGATCACCCGCCCGGCCCGCAGCATGGTTGCGCAAGCCCACATGCACCCGCCCGTCGAGAAAAGTGCCTGCGGTCAGCACCACCGTCTTGGCGCGGAACCTGATGCCCATCTGGGTCACCGCACCGACCACCCGGTCGGCCCCGCCGCCAGACTCGACCAGCAGGTCGTCCACCGCCTGCTGGAACAGCCACAGCTTGGGCTGGTTCTCCAGCCGTTGGCGGATCGCCGCCTTGTACAGGATGCGGTCAGCCTGGGCCCGTGTGGCGCGCACGGCCGGGCCCTTGCTGCTGTTCAAGATGCGGAACTGGATGCCGGCCTCGTCGGTGGCTGCGGCCATCGCACCGCCCAGCGCATCCACCTCCTTGACCAAGTGGCCTTTGCCAATGCCACCGATCGAGGGGTTGCAACTCATCTGCCCCAGGGTCTCGATGTTGTGCGTCAGCAGCAGCGTGGAACAACCCATGCGGGCGGCCGCCAACGCCGCCTCGGTGCCGGCATGGCCACCGCCGACGACGATGACATCAAATATTTGAGGGTGCTGCACGGTAGGCATCGGCGCGGCGGGGCGCCAGATCGAAGGAGAACAGGGCTGCATTGTAAAAACCTGACCAGCGCAGGCGAACAAATTTGGCGTGAAGCCCTTGCAGGCCCCGGGCCGTGGGGCCAGAGCGGCCGCGGCGGGCCGACCCGCGACAATGCCGATCAGTGCCGCCGCCCGAATCCTGCCACCGTGCTTGCCAACCTCTTGCCCCTGAACCACCCCGCACCGGGTGGCTCGATCACCTGCCGGTCCGCTTGCGCGGCCTGCTGCATCGCACCCTCCATCAGCACGGCCATACCGGGCATGCCACACGGCAAGCCTGCCGGGGTCGCTTGTGTGCAATTGGACCCGCAATGGCGCTGCAAGTTGTTCGGTCGGCCCGAGCGGCCGGCCGTCTGCGGCTCACTGCGGGCATCGGCTGAAATGTGCGGCGACAGCCGCGGCCACGCTTTGGCCTGGCTGCAACGGCTGGAGGCCTTGACCGCCCCTTGACCGCCGCCGGCGGCGGCGGCACGGCAGGCGGCAGACCTGCGCGCCTGGCCGCCCGGGCTGCGCCGACACCCCGGCGCGCGGCGTGCGGACACGGCAGACCCAAAGAAAACGGCCCGGAGCGATCCGGGCCGTTGAAACCGGCTGCGCCGAAACGCGACCGGGAGCAAATCGTTGTGGGTTTACCAGCCGGCGCGCGGCAGTTGGGTGACAGTTTGGACTTGGATGTTGGTGGCTTGCATGAGGGCTACTCCAGTGGTTTTATGGATGTGGCGCCTGTCTCAGCGCTTGTGCACTATTTCACCAGCGCATCCCACCATGCGGTACTGTCAAGTCTTACAGGGGTGGTCCGGTGCAACACCGGCAGGGTCTGAAGGGGCGTGATTCGCCACCCGCCACAGCCTGCGAGCGTGCGGCTGCGCCGTCAGCTGATCAGGCCCAGCCGCAAGGCCCTGAGCACCGCCTGGTGCTTGCTGCTGCAGCCCAGCTTTTTCATCGCGTTGGTGACGTGCAGCACGGCAGTGCGCTCACTGATGCCCAGGATGGCACCCACCTCCCAGGCCGTCTTGCCGGCCATGGTCCACCGCAAGGCCTCCAGCTCGCGCGGTGTCAGCGAGGGTCGATCCACGTCGGGCGGCGCCGGCGACATCACCCGCAACGCCGCGTCCTGCGCATGCACCGCAAACAGCTGCAGGTCGGCCACCAGCCGGGTCAGCTCAGCGCCGTCGGTGGGCAGGGGCTGGTCACGCTCGACACCCAGCGCAAAGTGCCGGCCCTCGGGCAGGTGCAGCGCCATCGCGATGCCGGTGCGGTAGCCAAAGCTGGCCTGTTGCTCCCAAAGCTCACCCAGGCCCTGGCTGGTGTAGGTCTGCTGGTCCCAGACGATGGGCCAGGTGTGGCGCCGGCAATGCTGCATCACCGGATCGCGCCGCATCGCGGGCACGTCGTTCATCACCGCGGCGTAGCCCTCGGGGGCGTTGTCGATCTGGACAAACTCCGACCGTCCTACCGCCAGGTCCACCACCGCCATGGCCGACACGGTGTTGAAGCCGAGCTTGCGGGAGAAACGCACCACCTCATCACGGAAGTCGTCGCGACTGACCGCTTGAAGGACGGAAGAAAAACCGGCTTGCAACATGCCTGCAGGTCAGGGGCGGCCGCGGATCGGGGTCACCCCCTGCAAGGGTTTACATGTTTTCATTTGATGACGGTTGTCGAAAACTACCCGCCATAAACATAACTGTCATGGTGACGATGATGAACTCCACGCTTGAACAATGCCCTCCCTGGACCTTGCGCGCCTGGCCGCCTTTATTGTGGCAGGTCGGTAGATGCATTCCGATACACCTGCAGCACCTGGGTACACAAATCACCAACCCCGGCGATGCCGTGTTTCGCACCGTGGGCCAGACGCTGTGGGCCTGGCACGGCGACGATGGCGACGTGGGCATTGCCTGGGACTGGGTGCAACTGACCCGCGGCGTGGTGGCGATGGCCGATCCGATGGCGGTGGTGACCAACCTGCGCCTGGTCGGCGAGGAAGGCGAGGTGCTGACGGCCATCGAGGCCGCCCGCCACTTCAACGTCATCGTGCATTCACTGCCCTGGCAGCATGAAGTGGAGCGGGCCTTGAGCGTGCCCGGCATCGCGTTGGCACCGGCCAAGCTGGCGCTGATGGTGCAGGCTGAGACGCTGACGCAGTAGCCACGCCCGGCGCCCGTCAGCGCAGCGCGGCAGCGCGCAGCTGCCGGGCCACGAACACCACGCACAGCGCACTCAGTGCTGCTGCCACCGCCAGCGGCAGCAGCAGGTCGGCGGCGCCCAGGGTCTCGCCTTCCAGCACCCGCTGCATCAGCGTGAGCTGGGCCAGCGCCGGCACCCACAGGTGCCAGGGCTGATCACCGCCCTGGTTGAAGAGGGTAACCATCGGCAGCAGCGACACCGCCAACACCACCACGGTGTTGTTGGCTTGCGCCTCCTTGAAGCTCTTGCAGCGGATGGCCACCGCCATCAGCAGTGCCGACAGCAGCGCCGCCAGCGGCAACAGCAAGGCGATGAACAGCAGCGCCTCGCGCGGACCGAACAAAAACATGGCGGAGAGCGTCTCGCTGCGCAACAGCCACTGCCCCGGCAAAAAGCTGAAACACGACAGCACCGCCACGCCCATGCCGACGCTGGCCACCGCACCCCATTTGCCCAGCACCAGGGCCCAGCGTGGCGCGGGCGTCATCAGCAGCGGCTCCAGCGAGCCGCGCTCACGCTCGCCCGCAGTGGTGTCCAGCGCCGCGTGCAGCGCACCGTACAGCACGGCCATCAGCACAAAAAACGGCAGCATGCGGGTGAACTGCGCGGCCCGCACGCTGGGTGCGGCCAGGTCCTGCTGGTCCACCTGCACCGCCTGCAACAGGCCGGGCGTGACGCCGTGCATCACCAACCTGAGGGCCGCCTGCTCCTGGTTGAAGCCTTGCAACAGGTGCGACAGGTTGCCGGCCTCGCCCTGGGCGCGGTTGTTGGCACTGGCACTGACCAGCGTCAGCCGCGGCGCGACGCCATCGGCCAGGTCCTGCTCGAAGCCGGCGGGCACCACCAGCACCGCATGGCCGAAGCTGCGCTTGACCATCGCCGCGGCATAGTCCGCGGGCGCGGGCTGCAGCGTCCAGGCCTGGCGCAGCAGGTAGTTGTGCAGCGTGGGCGCAGACTCGATGCCCACGGCAAAGATCTCGCGGGACTCGGCCCGGGCCTCGAAATCGGCCACCAGTGCCGACAGCGCCACCAGCAGCAGCGGGCCGATCGCCACCGACGACAACAGCACCATCAGCAGCGTGCGGCGGTCGCGCAACGCGTCCAGCAGCTCCTTGCGGAAAACCTGCCAGGCGGCGCCCATCACGATGCCGCCGCCGGCAAACCCTGCACCGCCGCGGACACCTGCGCCGACGAACACGCCAACGCCGCCGGGAAAGCGAGCTGCACAAACGCGGCCTCAAAGTCAGTTTGGCCGGTGCGCGCCAGCAACTCGGGCACGCTGCCCACTGCCACCGTACGGCCGCCGGCCACCACCACCACCTGGTCACACAAGCGCTCCACCTCCTGCATGATGTGGGTGGAAAAAACGATGCACTTGCCCTGCTCGTCACGCAGGCGGCGCAGGCACTCGCGCAGGCTGCGGGTGGCCAGCACGTCCAGGCCGTTGGTGGGCTCGTCCAGGATGATGTGCGACGGGTCGTGCACCAGCGCTCGGGCCAACGCGGTCTTCATGCGCTCGCCCTGGCTGAAGCCCTCGGTGCGGCGGTCCAGCAACGGCGCCAGGTCCAGCAGATCGGCCAGCAGCACAGCCCGCGCATCGGCGGCGGCTGCGCCCAAGCCCTGCAGCCGGCCGTAGTAAACAATGTTCTCGCGCGCGGTCAGCCGCGGGTACAGGCCGCGGGCGTCCGACAACACACCCAGGCGGGCCTGGGCCACCTGCGGACGGGCCAGCACGTCGATGCCGTCAACCCGGATGCGCCCAGCATCCGGCACCAGCAGCCCGGCCACCATGCGCAAGGTCGTCGTCTTGCCCGCGCCGTTGGCGCCCAAAAGGCCGGTGATGCAGGCATCGGCCGCCAGGAAGCTGACCGACTGCACGGCATCCAGCACCCGAGCGCGCCGGCCCCAGCCGGTGCTGAAGCGCTTGGCCAGACCCTGGACTTCGATCACCGAGCCGCGCCTTGAGGCGGTGCCGAAGCCGCGGGAGCGGGGGCGGGGGCGGGAGCGAGAGTGGGAACAAATGACAGGTTTTGCGGCCGGCCGGGCGACGCACCCGGTGGCACAAACGCCAGCGGGCGCGGCACGGCCGCGGCGCAGGCCACGCCGGTGTCGGCGACCGCCAACGCGGCTGCGTCGTCGTCGGCGGTGATGAAGCGCACCACCGCATCGCGCACGCAGCCCAGGCCGGTGACGCCGTGGCCGGCGTTGGCCACCACACCGTGGCGGGCCATGGGCCCCAGCGCCTGGGCCACCCGCTGACCGTGGCGCGGGGGCGTCACCGGGTCCAGGCCACCGGACAGCAGCCAGGCCGGTGTGCTGCTGGGCGGCACGGTGTAGAAGGCCGCATCGACCCGCCCGCGGGGCCAGTCGGCGCAGGCCTGGCGGTACAGCGTGGCAAAGCTGTCGCCAAAGTCGTTGCCCGGCGTGGCGCCAGGCGAACCGCCTGCGGGCCGGATGGGCCGTGTGGCGACGGTGGCAGCAGCAGCAGCAGCAGTGGCAGCGGTGGCGGTGGCGGCGGCCAGCGCCGCTGGCTCACCGGCTGGCGCGTTGACGCCCAGGTCTTCGGCGCAGATCACGGAAAAGTGCAGGCCGGTGGCCAGGCCGCCCGCGCCACCGCCCACCGCACCGGCCAAGGCGGCCAACGGTGCCCAGCGGCCGGCGGCAGCCTCGCCGACCACCGCCGGCAGTGCGGCGGCCAGTGACGGCGCATAGAGCGGCGCGCGCACCATCGCCAACACGGTGTCGCGCTGCAGGCGCACCGCCTGCGGTCGGCCGGTCAGCGGGTGCGGCAGCAGCACGTCCTGCGGCAGGCTGTTCAGCACGGCCTGCCATTGGCCGCGCAAGTCGGGGTGATCACGCTGGCAGGCAGGCGAGGCGGCGCAGGCTTGCAGCACCGCGTCCAGCGCCGCCTGGTTGTCGCGCGCGGCGGCATCGGGCAGGCGCATGTCGGGCGGCGCCACGCCGTCCAGCACCGCGCGCCGGAGCACACCCGGGTACAGCCGCAGGTAGTCCAGCACCGCCCGCGTGCCATACGACCCGCCGACGGCATTGGCCTGCGTCAGGCCCAACGTGCGCCGCACCGCGTCGACGTCGGCCACCGCCAGCGAGGTGGTGAAAAAACGCAGGTCGCCGTAGGGCAGGGCTTGCAAGGCGACCCGGCAGGCCGCCAGTCGCTGCTTGCGCCGCGCATCATCCAAGGCATCGGCCAGCGGCTGAAGCACTGCGCGGTCATCGTCGTCGGCACAGCGCAACGGCGCGCTGCGTCCGGTGCCGCGCAGATCGACAAACAGCAGATCGCGGCGCTGGCCCAGCCGGGCGTAGCGTGCCGCCAGCGCGCCGGCCAGGTCGATCGCACTCTGGCCCGGACCGCCGGCAAAAAACACCACCGCGTCAGCGGCCTTGTGGCGCGCCAGCGCGGGCAAGACGGCGTAGTGCACGTCGATCTGCACACCCATGGGCCGCGCCGGGTCCAGCGGGCGGCGCACCGTGCCGCACAGCGCGGCGTTTGGCAGGTCGTGCAGCCGACAGGGCAGGGGCGCGGCGTCGGCGGGTGATGCCGCTGCTACCGGTGTTGTCGATACGGCGCCGGCCGATGCCGGCGGCGCCGCGACCTGCGAGGCGACCTGCGAGGCGGCCTGCGCCGGCGCAGCGGTTGTAGCCAGCAGCGCGGCCAGCAGCGCAGCCCGCAGCGTGCCCCGCAGCGCAACCTGCGGCCCTGTCCGCAGCCCGGGCTGTCCGCGCGCAGCGCACCGACCCCCGGCCAGCCCACCGGCCGCCGCCAGGCTCACGCCAGCAGCCGCTTCAGCTCGCCACTGGCGATCAGCCGGTCGAGATCGGTCGCGCCGCCCACCAGCTGGCCCTTGACGAAGACCATCGGAAAGGTGGGCCAGCCGCTCCACATCTTCAACGCGTTGCGGCGGCGCCAGTCGCTGAGATAGCCGCCGTAGTCCAGGTCGTGGTGGGCCACGCCGGCGGCGTTCAGTGCACGGCGCGCCTTCTTGGGCCAGGGGTTGCTGTGCATGCCGATCACCACCACCGGGTAGCGGGAAACGGCAGCCTGCACCTCGCGCACGATCTCGGCCTGGTGGCTGGCCACCTGGGCGCGCACGGCCGGATGGATGGCGGATTCGTCGAGAACGGCACGGGGCATGGCGGAATCCTGCAAGAAGTAACGGGCCCAAAGCATACTGTGCGCCGGCCCGCACGCCCTTGGCCGGGTCAGCCGTTCAAGCCTTCCGGATCGCGGCCTTCAGGATGCCGTCGCAGGTGGCGCGCTGGGCGTCGGCCGCGTCCAGCCGGCCACACACTGCCGCCAGGCCGGGCTGGCCGTCCTGGCCATCGTTCAATCGGCGCAGCGCAGCGTCGTGCTGGCCGGTCTTGTTCCAGGCGGCCAGCTTGCTGCCCACCCGCTGCAGCGAGCGCGCGCTGCGCTCGTGGAACGCGGCCGGGTCCTTGCCCGCCTCGGCAAACAGCTGGCGCGCCACCCGCTCGATGCGGGCCGCGTCCTGCGGTGCCAGATCGACCAGCGCCGCCAGGTAGGACGCGCCCCACTGCAGCCGGGTGGCCGGGCCCTCGCTCTGCTTGTACGCCGACTCATACCAGCGCAGCGCGTCGTCGCTGCGGCCGAGCTTGCGGGCGTTGCCGCCCAGCTGGCTCATCAGGTAGTAGGGCGAATGGCTCTTGGCCAGGTTGGCCTTGAGCAGCGCATCACTCTCGGCCCACAGCCCGGCATCGGCCAGCAGGCCGGCACCGGCGGTGACCACCGCCTGGCGCTCGTAGCCATCGCTGATCTCACGGTCGTCGCGCGCCACATGGTCGCGCACCCGCTGCACCAGCGCGGGCGGCAGCTTGGGCTGCAGCGCGTCCTTGGGCTGGTCGACGCGGGCCAGCGCCACGCGGGAGGCCAAGGCGTTCAACCGGTCGGCACGCGACAGGCTGGCATCGGACTCCAGCCGCTGCAGCGCGGCCTCAAACGCCGTGGCGACCGCGCGCCGGTCGGCACCGGGCTCGGGCGCCAGCGCCTTGGTGATCTCGGCGGCGTAGTTCACCACCACGTCCATCTGCGCCCGGCTGACCGCCGGATCGGCCAGCAGCGCCTGCACCCGCGTGCGCAGCGCCGCGTCGGGCTTGATGCCCTTGCCGTCGTCGCTCTCGGCCAGCGCCTTGAGCAGCAAGCGGGTGGCGGCAGCGCTCTCAGCGGGCGGGCAAGCCAGCGACAGCTGGGCCAGCAGCCCGGCACGTTCGGCCGCCGGCACCAGCTGCGCCTCGTCGGTGTCCCAGGCATAAAAGGCAAGCGATCGCCACTCCGGCCCGCTGACCGGCTTGCCGGCGCGGGCATCGGCCAACACCGCCTTGACCGGCCGGCCGCCGGCCAGGCCAAGCTGCAGCACCGCCATCACCTGCGGCGCGTCCACCTCGCCGGGCAGGCGGGTGATCTCGCTGCCGTCGGCCGCCATCAGGATCATGGTCGGGTAGCCGCGCACCTTGAAGCGGGTGCCCAGCTTTTGCGCACCGGGCAGGTCGCCGTCGATGTTGACCGCAATAAAACTCTTGGCGCGCTCGATGAAATCGGCCCGGTTGAACAGCGTGGCCTTGAGCTGGTTGCAGGGCGGGCACCAGGCCGCACCCCAGTACAGCAGCAGCGGCTTTTTCTCGGCACGGGCCTGGGCAAAGGCGCGCTCCATATCGGCATCGGTGGCGGCGGGTTGCCAGGCCACGTTGGCGCCGGCGGTGGGGGTTGCCGCGCGGGCGACGGGCGACAAGGCCAGCAGCGCTGCTGCGCTCAGGCCAACCAGCAGGGCGGATCGGGCAACCAGGGTCAGGCGGCGCATGGCGGAGGCTCCTTCGGTTGGACCCTGCATTGTCGCGTCGGGTGTGCGCATGTGCCGGGACGGATCAACCTGGCCCGCCGTCACCCTGCCCCAGCGCCTGCTGCGCATCGTCGTCCAGCCGCTCGGGCGTGGCCCGGGCCAGCGCCATCCACACCGCAAACGGCAGCTCGAAGGCGCGGCGCGGCGCCGGCCTGGCCACCGCCAGGGCGCCGTCCGGCTGCGCCAACATCACGCCGTAGGCCTCGGGGATCTCCTGCGGCTGGGCGATGCCCGCCCGGATCACGTACCAGCACTCGCTGCTCAGCCAGCGGTAGGCCTCGCCCTTGGCAGGCCGGCGCAGGTCGGCCAGCAGGTCGGCACGCTGCACCTTGATCTCGTGCGCCACCGGCTCGACCCGGTCGGGCCGGCTGGTGTGGCGGATCGAGTAAACGTCGGGCATCGCGATCGTCCAGCGGCCTGCCGCTGCGGGGGCGGGGGCGGTCGGGCTGCCCTCGACACTGCCGGCCACGCGGGTTGGCGCGGGGCCGGCAGCCGGCTCGGCCACCCAGCCGCGCAGGCTCAGCCCGCGCCACACCAGCCGTCCGGCGCGGTGCATCTCACGCGCCACCCGGCCCACCAGTGCCTCGTGGTTGTCCCGGGCGGCGCGGTTGCCCTGCAGCGTCTCGGCCAGCAGCCCGATACCGGCATCGGTCACCCGCAGCGTGTCACGCCCGGCCGGGTCCCGATCCCGGGCCAGCAGGCCGGCGGCCAGCAGGTCGATCTCGATCCCGTCCTGGAACGGCCAGCCCGCCGACCGCCACATCGCGCGCAGGCGGCGCCGGTGGGCCGGACCTATCGCGGGGGCCGTGGCAAGGGCAGGGGGTGTCATGGCCGGCAAGCGTAGCGCTTAGAGTGCCCGCACCCTCGCCACTGGACCCGCCCCATGCCCCATGTCTCGACGCTGTCGCCGCTGTCCACCACCCGCCTGCTGCAAGGCCTGCTGCTGGCCACCGCCTGTGCCGTACCGCTGACCAGCCCGGCCCAGCCTGCGCCCGCGCCCGCACCCACCACCGCCGCCTTGCAGGCCCGCGCCACCGAACAGGTGGGCCCGCTGCTCGACAGCCTGAAGGCGCTGGTGGCGATCGAATCCGGCAGCCGAGACCTGGAAGGCCTGGGCCGGCTGGCCACGCTGGTGGCTGCGCGCCTGCAGGCCAGCGGCATGGCGGTGCAGCGGCTGCCAACGCAGGCGCCGGACTTCCACCCCCAGTTGAAGGGCGCGCCGCTGGGCGAGATGGTCTACGCCACCCGCAGCGGCACCGGCCAGCGCAAGGTGCTGCTGATCGCGCACATGGACACGGTGTACCCGCGCGGCATGGGCGCCAGGCAGCCGTTCCGCATCGACGGCGACAAGGCCTACGGCCTGGGCATTGCCGACGACAAGAGCGGCGTCGCGCTGATCCTGCACACGGTGGATTTGCTGCAGCAGATCGGCTTTGTCGACTACGCGCAGCTCGGGGTGCTGATCAACGCCGACGAGGAGATCGGCTCGCCCGGGTCGGCCGCGTTTTTGACGCAGCTGGGCAGCGAGTACGACGCGGTGCTGTCGTTCGAGGGCGGCGGCACCACCCAGGACATGGTGCGGCTGGCCACCAGCAGCATCGCCATCGCCGAGATGCGGGTCACCGGCAAGGCCTCGCACGCCGGCGCCAGCCCCGAGGCCGGGCGCAACGCGCTGTACGAGCTGGCGCACCAGATCCTCAAAACCCGCAACCTCGGCAACGCCGAACAGGGCCTGAAGATCAACTGGACGGTGGCCAACGCCGGCGGCTCGCGCAACGTGATCCCGGCGTCGGCCAGCGCCATCGCCGACGTGCGCTCATTGACCAACGACGACCTGGACAAGATGGAGGCCGCGCTGCGCGCCGCGATCCAGGACAAGCTGATCCCGGACACCCGCATCGAGCTGGATTTCTACCGCAGCCGGCCGGCCTTCAAGGCCAACGCCGTGTCGGGGGTGCTGGCCCAGCATGCGCAGGCGGTGTTCCAGCAGATGGGCCTGCCGCTGCTGGTGCGCGACCGGGCCACCGGCGGCGGCACCGATGCCGCTTTTGCCGGCCTGCGGCCCAAGGGCGGCGTGCTGGAAAGCTTTGGTCTGCGCGGCTTTGGCGCCCATTCCAACGACGACGAGTACATCGTGATCCCGTCGATCGCGCCGCGCCTGGTGTTGTCTACCCGCATGGTGATGGACATTGGCAGCGGTACGCTGAAGTGGTGAGCCTGACCGCGTGGTGATCAACCGGTGATCACGGCGCGGCCGCGCCGAC
>JBBRZR010000095.1:0-12891 GCA_038236495.1 Burkholderiales bacterium | reverse complement strand
GCTGCAACTGACCAACCGCATGATCAAGACCGTGCCCGAGGTGGCGCGGGTGTTTGGCAAGGCCGGCCGGGCCGAGACCGCCACCGACCCGGCGCCGATGGAGATGTTCGAGACCACGGTGCAGCTCAAACCCCGCGACCAGTGGCGCCCCGGCATGACGCCCGACAAGCTGGTGGAGGCGCTGAACCAGGCGGTGCAGGTGCCGGGCCTGTCCAACCTGTGGGTGCCGCCGATCCGCAACCGCATCGACATGCTGGCCACCGGCATCAAGAGCCCCATCGGCGTCAAGGTCAGCGGCAGCGACCTGGCCGCGATCGAGCGGGTGGCCGCCCGCATCGAGCAAGTGGCCAAGGGCGTGCCGGGTGTGTCGTCCGCGTTGGCCGAGCGCCTGACCGGCGGGCGCTACGTGGATGTGAAGATCGACCGCGCCGCTGCCGCGCGATACGGCCTGAACATCGCCGATGTGCAGGCTCTGATCGCCGGTGCGGTGGGCGGCGAAAATGTCACCGAGACGGTCGAGGGCCTGGCCCGCTACCCGGTCAACCTGCGCTACCCGCGTGAATGGCGCGACACGCCGCAGCGCCTGACCGAGTTGCCCATCCTGACGCCCATGGGCCAGCAGATCACGCTGGGCAGCGTGGCCCAGGTGGCCATCAGCGACGGCCCGCCGATGCTCAAAAGCGAAAACGCCCGGCCGTCCGGCTGGGTCTACGTCGATGTGCACGGCCGCGACCTGGCGTCCGTCGCCCGGGACTTGCGCAGCCGGGTGGCGGCCGAGGTCAAGCTGGAGCCGGGCATGAGCGTGGCCTACTCGGGCCAGTTCGAGTTTCTGGAGCGCGCCAACGCCCGCCTGACTCTGGTGGTGCCGGGCACGCTGATGATCATCTTCGTGCTGCTGTACCTGACCTTCGGCCGGCTCGACGAGGCGCTGTTGATCATGGCCACCTTGCCATTTGCGCTGACCGGCGGGGTTTGGTTTTTATACGCGCTGGGCTACCCGATGTCGGTGGCCACGGGTGTCGGCTTCATCGCGCTGGCCGGCGTGGCGGCCGAGTTTGGCGTGGTGATGCTGCTCTACCTCAAACACGCGCTGGCCGACCGGCTGGCCACAGGCGTCGCGCTCAGCGCCAAAGCGGTGGACGATGCCATTCGCGAGGGCGCAGTGCTGCGGGTGCGGCCCAAGGCGATGACGGTGGCGGTGATCCTGGCCGGCCTGGTGCCCATCGTCTGGGCCAGCGGCACGGGGGCCGAGCTGATGAGCCGCATCGCAGCACCCATGCTGGGCGGCATGGTGACGGCGCCGCTGCTGTCGCTGTTCATCGTGCCGGCGGTGTTTGCGCTGCGCAGGCGGCCCTGAAGCGCGGACGAGGATGGCGGCTGCGGATGGGGTGGGCGCAGCCCTGGTCGCGGGTGGCCACCGGCGCCTGGTTCGGACCTGCGGTGGACGACCACCGGCCCGGGATTCACCCTCGCGCCCGACTGGCGGCCGGCGCTGCGGCACACTGGCGGCATCGCCTTTCACGCACAGCCGACATGCGCTTCTCGGCTACCGGCCAGATGCCTCGGCCCAGGCTGCAGCTGAGTCGCTGCTGTCCTCGCCGTCTAAACTGCCGAATCCCCTTTGTTGTACGCCGGTGAAATACACGCCCGACCCTTCGATCACAGCGTTGCAGACGCTGCAAGCACAAGGCCCGCCGCTGGCCCTGGTCGATGCCGACGGCTGCCTGGGCTGGTTCTCGGCCGCCTGGCAGGCCTTGTGGCCAGGCGCGGCTGCCGGCATGTCGCTGCACGGGTTGCTGGGTGGTCCCACCTGCACCGCCTTGCAAACACAGGGCGCGGCGCATACCGACGCCGCCGACGGCAGCAGCTGGCGCATCAGTGCTGGGCCGGGCAGTGCCGGCTGCCAGTTGCTGCGCGCGGAGGACGTGTCAGCGCTGCGCGCCGTGCAGGGCCAGGTGCAGCGGCTGCAGCAGCGGCTGGACCTGGTGCAGGACTTCAGCGACACCGGCGTCTTCGAGCGCGATGTCAGCACCATGGACGGCACCTGGGACCGCCACATGTACCGCATCTGGGGCCTGCCCGAGCGGCCCCCGGGGTCGGCGGCACCGGCTTATGCCGAGGTGGCGCAGATGATCTTCCCGGAAGACCGCCGCGACGGCGCCTTCGAGGCGACCGTGGGGCAGGGCGGCGTGCACACACAACGCCTGCGCATGCGGCGGCCCGACGGCCGGGTGCGCCACCTGTACACACAGTGGACGGTGCTGAGGGACGGGCGCAGCGGCCCGGGCCGTGTGCTCGGCATCAACACCGACGACACCGAGGTCTACGAGCTCGCCAACCGCGCCGAGCGGCTGCGCACCGAGCTGGAAGTGGCGCTCAAGCTCGGCCACATCGCGCTGTGGCGGCTCGACTTGGCCAGCGGCCGCCTCTACCTGGACGAGCGCGGCGCCGAGGTCATCGGCGTGCCCTTCGACGATGACGGTGTGCCGATGGCGCTGGCCCGCGCCCGCATCCATCCCGACGACCTGCCGCAGGTGCAGGCCTCGGTCGAGCTGACCCTGCGCACCGGCGAGCCCAGCGATATGGAGCTGCGCTACCCGCGCCCCGGCGGCGGCTGGCGCCATGTGCTGCTGCGCCGCGCGCTGCAACGCGACCCCGAGGGCAAGGCGCTGGGTTTTGTGGGCGTGTTGATGGACGTCACCGAACGTGTCGAGCAAAGCCACCGTGCGCTCGAATCGGCACGCCGGCTGGAAGCCTCTGCCGAGGCGGCGCGCATCGGCCTGTGGTCGACCCAGCTGGGTACGCCGCTGCCGATCTGGAACGGCCGCATGTACCAGCTCTTCGGCCTCGACCCGAAGGACGGACCGCTGCCGCTGGACGACTGGCTGGCACGTTGCGTGTACCCGGACGACCGCGCGCGCCTGCGCCTCGACGTCGTGGCTTGGTGGCATCGCGGGTCTGGCGACGCCGAGATCGAGTTTCGGGTCGTGCGTCCGTCGGACGGCACGGTGCGCTGGCTGGTGGTGCGCGGGCAGATCGACGCCGTCGGCGAGGACGGCTCGATGCGCGCCGAGGGTGTGGCCCTCGACGTCACCGAGCAGCAGCGCACCTTGCGCCAGCTGCGCGAGACGGTAGAGCGCATGACCTTGACCACGCAGGCGCTGGGCCTGGGCACCTGGAGCGCCGCGCACGGCCACAGCGAGGTGCGCTGGGACGCGCAGATGTTCCGCCTGCGCGGCGTCGACTCGCCCGGCCGCGTCATCCCGGCCTCGGAGATTCCCACCTACATCCACCCCGGGGACCGCGAGGCCGTGCTCGCCGCGCAGATCGGCCATGTGCTGGACGGCAAGACCTGGCACAACGTCTTCCGGGTGCAGTGGCCCGATGGGCAAGTGCGCTGGATCACCTCGCACTCGGTACCGCTGACCGATGAGCACGGCAGGCCCGATGGCCGTATCGGCGTCAACTGGGACAGCACCGAGGCACAGCGCGCGGCCGAGGCCTTGCGCGACCGCGAGGTCGCGGTGGCCGAGAGCCACGCCAAGTCGCAGGCCATGTCGCGCATCAGTCACGAGCTGCGCACGCCGCTGAACGCCGTGCTCGGCTTTACCCAGCTGCTGCGCGCCGGCCAACTCGACCCGGAGCGGCAAGCGCTGTGGCTGGCCCATGTCGAAGACGCCGGCCGCCACCTGCTGGCGCTGATCGACGACGTGCTGGAGCTGTCCAGCGCCGAGGTTGGTGAACTGCGCCTGGCCACCGTGGCATTGCCTTGCGCCGAGGTGCTGGACGCCGCCCTGCCGCTGGTGGCGGGCCTGGCGCAACAGCATGGCATCGCGGTGCGCCGGCTGGCGGACGAGGGCGTGGTGCTGGCCGATCCGGTGCGGCTGCGGCAGGTGCTGACCAACCTGCTGTCCAACGCCATCAAGTACAACCGTCCGGGTGGCGAGGTGCGGATATGGAGCCGTGTGTCGGGCCAGAACGTGGCGCTGCATGTGGCCGACACTGGCCGCGGCATTGCGCCGGAACGCCTGCGCAATGCCTTCGAGCCCTTCAACCGCCTGGGAGCCGAGGCCACCGGGGTCGAGGGCAGCGGGCTCGGCCTGGCCATCGTCAAGGGGCTGGTCGAGCACATGGGCGGCCATGTCGAGGCGCACAGCCGCCTGGGCGAGGGCAGCGAGTTCATCGTCACCCTGCCTTCGGCGGCGTTGGCGGCAGACCACCCGTTGTCGGCAGTGGGCGTGACGACCCCGGCAGCCGGCCCGCTGCGGGCGGCGCAGGTGCTCTACATCGAGGACAACCCGGTCAACGCGCTGCTGGTGCAGGAGATGCTGAGGCTGCGCCCGGCCATCACCCTGATGGTGACCGAGGACGGCAGCAGCGGCATCCGCCGTGCCCGCGAATGCGTGCCCGACCTGATGCTGGTGGACATGCAATTGCCCGACATCGATGGCCACGCCGTGCTGCGCGCATTGCGCGCCGACCCGCTGACTGCCGGTATCCGCTGCGTCGCGCTGTCGGCCAGCGCCACGCCCGACGATGTCGAGGCCGCGCGCGCGGCCGGTTTCACCGACTACTGGACCAAGCCGATCGAGTTGCGGCAGTTCCTGGCCGGCATCGATGGCCTGCTGGGCGCGACGCATGCACCGCCGGCTTGACAGGTAGTGGCTTTGCAAATGCGCCGCTGAGAGGCAGCGTCACCGTTTGCCGACCACCGGCCCCGTGGGCGCTGACCCAGCGCACATGGCAGTAGGATGGTCATTCAGTTGAAGCGCGCGCTGTGTCGCCACCCTTGCCAACCACCCAGTCGCTACCGGTCACCGACACCATGCCCCAGAAGACCGATGTCTACGCCAACAACCTGGGGCAACTGAGCCGCCGGGTGCTGGACCACGCGCCGTCGATGATGGCCTACTGGGACAGCGATTTGCGCTGCCAGTTCGCCAACAAGGCCTACCAGGTGTGGTTCGGGGTCGACCCCAACGGCCTGATCGGTCGGTCCCTGCAAGACCTGCTCGGCCCGGCGCTGTTCGCGCTCAACGAGCCCTTTGTTCGTGAGGCCCTGCTCGGGCATGCCCAGACGTTCGAGCGCCTGGTGCCCGGCCCTGGCGGCCAGGCACGGCACACCCTGACCCACTACCTGCCCGACATCGTTGACGGCCAGGTCCAGGGCTTCATCACTTACGTCACGGACATCAGCGCGCTCAAACGGACCGAGGGCGCGATGCGCGAAGCGCAGCGCATCGGCCGCATCGGCAGTTGGGAGTGGCATGCGGCGCGCGGAGAAGTCACCTGGTCCGAGCAGCTCCAGATTTTGTTCGGGCGCGATCCCACTGGGCCGGCACCGTCGTACCAGGAGCAGGAACAGCTCTACACGCCGGCCAGCTGGGCCCGCTTGCAGGCCGCCGTTCAAACGGCGTTGGGTGGGGCCCAGCCCTACCAGCTCGATCTCGATTTTGTGCGTGCGGATGGCACGACCGGCACGCTGGAAGCCTGCGGCGACGTGCTGCGCGATGCTGCCTCAAACATCTACGGTTTGCAGGGCACCGTGCAAGACGTCACCGACCGCTACCGCGTGCAGGCGGCGCTGCGCAGCAACGAGGAGCGCCTGCGCACCCTGCTGGCCAACCTGGCTGTCGGCGTGGTCGTGCACGGCCTGGACACCCGGGTGGTGGAAGCCAACCCGGCGGCCTGTCGCATCCTCGGCGTGCCGGCCGACCAGATGCTCGGCAAGGCGGCGATCGACCCGTGCTGGCGCTTCATCGATGACGACGGCACGGCTCTGGCGCAGGACCGCTTTCCGGTGAACCTGACGCTGGCCAGTGGCGCGCCGCTGCGCGACAGGCTGGTGGGCATGCGCCGGACTGACCGCGAGCGCCCGGTGTGGGTACTGTGCAACGCCTTTGCGCTGCGCGACCCGGCAGGCGACATCGCGCAGATCGTCGTCACCTTTGCCGACATCACCGAGCGCCGCGATGCCACCGAGGGGCTGCGCCTGCTGGCGGCGGCGGTGGCGCATCTGAACGACGTGGTGCTGATCACCGAGGCCGAGCCGCTGCAGGCGCCGGGGCCGCGCATCGTGTTCGTCAACGACGCGTTTGAACGCATGACAGGCTGGCGCCGTGACGAGGCCATCGGCCGCACGCCACGCATGCTGCAAGGCCCCAAGACCGACCGGGCCGAGCTGGCGCGCATCTCGGCCGCACTCCGGCGTGCTGAGCCGGTGCAGGCCGAGCTGATCAACTACACCAAGACCGGCGCCGAGTACTGGGTGGACCTGGCCATGGTGCCGCTGACCGACCCCCAGGGGCGGGCGCGGCACGTCGTCTCCATCCAGCGCGACATCTCGGCGCGCAAGTTGACCGAGGACGCGTTGGGGCGTGCCAACCGGGCGCTGCGCGTGCTCAGCAGCGGCAATCTGGTGCTGGCCCAGGCCAAAGACGAGCAGTCGCTGCTGACGTCGATCTGCAGCGCCATCGTCAACGCGGGGGGCTACAGCATGGCCTGGATCGGGCTTGCCGAACACGACGCCGCCAAGACCGTGCGGCCGGTCGCGCAATGCGGTGACAGCGGCGGCTACCTGCAGCAGATCCGCATTTCATGGGGCGGCGACAGCGAACTGGGGCGTGGCACCACGGGCACGGCGATCCGCACCGGCAGCACGCAAATCAGCCAGAACGTGCTCAGCAACCCGGCCATGGCGCCCTGGCGCGAGGCGGCCCAGCGCTATGGCTTTCAAGCGTGCATCGGTCTGCCGCTGGGTGAACTGCAGCAGCCCCTGGGCTGCCTGGCGGTTTATTCGGGGGAGCAGGATGCCTTCGTTGCGGCCGAGGTGACGATGCTGGAGGAGTTGGCGCGCAACCTGAGCTTCGGCATCGCGGCCCTGCGTGCGCACGCGCAACGCGACACCGCCGAGGGTGCCAACCGGGCCAAACGCGCCTTCCTGGCCAACATGAGCCATGAGATCCGCACGCCCATGAACGCCATCATCGGCCTGACCCACCTGCTGGCGCGCGATGCCCGTGACGACCCGCAACGTGATCGACTGGCCAAGATGGGGGCTGCCGGCCAACACCTGCTGCAGATCATCAACGATGTGCTGGACCTGTCCAAGATCGAGGCCGGCCACATGACGCTGGAGGCGATCGAGTTCTCGATCGACGAGACGCTGCAGCGCGTCTTCGACCTGGTCGGTGCGGCTGCGCGGGAGAAGGGGCTGGAACTGGTGCTCGACACCGCCGACCTGCCCAGCCGGCTGCGCGGCGACCCCACCCGGCTGTCGCAAATGCTGCTAAACCTGCTCAGCAACGCCGTGAAGTTCACCCGGCAGGGCTGGGTGCGCTTGCGCGGCGAACTGCTGCGCGAGGAGGCGCGCGGCCTGCTGCTGCGCTTCGAGGTCACCGACACCGGCGAGGGCATCGCGCTGTCGCAGCAGGCCGGGTTGTTCAATGCCTTCGAGCAGGCCGACGCCTCGACCACGCGGCGCCACGGCGGTACCGGGCTGGGCCTGGCCCTGACGCGCCACCTGGCGCAGCTGATGGGGGGTGAGGTCGGCCTGCGCAGTGCGCCCGGTGAGGGCAGCAGCTTCTGGTTCACCGCCTGGCTGGGCCGGCCAGCCGAAACCGGCCGCCTCGCCGCGCCCATTTCGCTGCAGGGTCTGCGTGCACTGCTGGTCGACGACTTGCCCGAGTCGCGCGAAGCGCTGGGCCAACGCCTGCGGTCCTTCGGCATGGTCGTGGACGCTCAGGCGGGGGCTGAACAGGCATTCGAGACGGTCGAGCAGGCGATGGCGGCCGGGCTGGCCAACGACGTGCTGCTGATCGATGGGCAAATGGAGCCCCTGGACGGCATCCGGACGCTGGAGCGGCTGCGCGAGATGCTGGGCGCCGGCCTGCCGCCCAGCATCCTGGTCACGGCCCACGACGATCCCGCGATGTGGCGGCAGGCGCACCAGGCGCGCTTCGACGCCGTGCTGGTCAAGCCCATCACTGCATCGGCCTTGCAGTTGACGCTGGAGCAGGTGTTGCACGGTCAGAGCGTTTACCGAGACGCGCCGCACGAGTCCGGCCAGGCGCTGTTCTTGCTGCGCCAACGCCATGCCGGCCAGCGCGTGCTGTTGGTCGAGGACAACCCCGTCAACCAGGAAGTGGCGGTGGAACTGTTGCGCATCGCCGGCCTGTTTGTCGAAACGGCCAGCAACGGACGCGAGGCGGTCGAGATGGCACTGAGCCGGCATTACGACCTGATCCTGATGGACGTCCAGATGCCCGAGATGGACGGGCTGGAGGCCACGCGCACGATCCGCCAGCGCGCCGGACCGGACACGCCCATCCTGGCGATGACGGCCAATGCCTTCCAGGAGGACAGGGCGGCCTGCCTGGCCGCGGGCATGAACGACCATATCGCCAAGCCTTTCGACCCCGAGTTGCTCTACGCGACGTTGGCGCGGTGGCTGTCGCCGGGGGCCGGCCCGCTTGCGGGTCCAGGCCCAGGCCCGGTCCCGGTCCCGGTCCCGGTCCCGGTCCCGGGCCAGGCGCGGCCGGCCCCCGACGCCGGCACGCTGGCACCGCTCACCGAGCGACTGGCGGCCGTGCCCGGTTTCGACATGGCTGCCGCTTTGCGCCGTGTCGGCGGGCAGATGCCGGTGCTCGAACGCATGCTGGCACGCTTCATCGAGGAATACCGGCTTGGTATTCCGGCCTTGCTGGATGTCGGTGCCGCCGGGCAGTGGCTTGTGCTGTCGCATTCGCTGCGCGGCGCCTGCGCGACGCTCGGGCTGGTGCAACTCCAGCAATCGTTGGACGCCTTCGAGCGCCAACTGGTGCCGGTAGCCGATGGGGCTGAGTCAGCCCGACTTGCGCGCCAGATCAACCAGGATCTGTTGGCAGTGGTGGCCCGCCTGTCGCGCGAGGTCCTGGCCTGAGGCGCCCGCTGTCCTTCGATCGTCGCGAGCCCGCCCGGATGGCGCGAGGGAGGGCAGCGCAACCGCAGGACGCGATGGCCCGGCTGAGCGGGCTGATCGAAACCGCCGCTGGATTCAAGGTCCGCCGCGCTACCAAGCCCACCGATGGCCCACGACGCCAGCGGGTGGTGGGCCAGGTGCCGCGTGGTGAGGTGAGTGGGCTGCGCAGCAAGTTGGGCGGCGATGACCGGGCGCTGCCCACAAAAAAAAGGGCGGGCACCTCGCGGCGCCCGCCCAGATCAAAGCCTGAAGCCTGGAATTACTTCTTGGCTTCTTCCTTCTTGGCGTCTTTCTTGGCGTCGTGCTTGGCGTCCATCTTGGCGTCGTGCTTGGCACCGCTGGCGGCGCTGGCGGCCGGCTTGGCAGCATCGGCCTTCATCGGGGCACCACCGGCGTGGGAGGCAGCCTGGGCGCCCAGGGCGAAGGCGGCGAGGGCGAGGGCAGTGATCAGCTTGTTCATGGTGTCGGTCTTTGCAGTGGTGTGGAGATTCAAATGCAGCGGGCACGCAGCTTCAGGACAACACCCGAGAACAACGCCCCACTGTGCCGGCGGCGCCTCCTGTTGAAAGCGCCGCCGTGCAGGTTCAACGCCCTGCGCCGCCATCGGTTGACACGATTTGCAGGCAATGTCGGTTCGGCAACGCACGGTGCGGCAAGGCCCGGCGAAACTCTCCGGCCGGGGCGGGCGACAATGTGGCCGGTGACTTCCTTGCACCGTTCTCTGCGTACTTCCCTCTTGCCACGCCTGTGCCCGCTGCTGCTGATGGGCCTTGGCGCGCTGGCCTCGGCTGCGCCCTTCACCCCCGCCAGCGATGGCCAGGTGCTGGCCACTGTGCCGGCGCGTGCCAGCGACCCGGTCGCGCGTGAACTGGCCGCCCTGCGCCAGGCCTGGCGCCTGCAGCCCGGTGACCTGGCCACCGCCCTGCGTCTGGCCGAGCGCAGCTTCGAACAAGTCGGTGCCGAGGGCGACCCGCGCTATATCGGCCAGGCCCAGGCGGTGCTGCAGCCCTGGTGGACACTGCCCGCACCACCCGTGGCGGTGCGGGTGTTGCGGGCGCAGCTGCTGCAGTTCGATCACCGGTTCGATGCCGCGCTGGTGGATCTCGACGCGGCGCTGGCCGCCGAGCCCGACAACGGCACCGCCTGGTCGTGGCGCACCGCGATCCTGATGGTGCAGGCCGACTACGCCCGGGCGCGGCAGAGTTGCGAGCGCCTGGCGCCACTGGCCACACCGCTGATCGGCGTGGCCTGCCTGGCGCAGGTGGACGCGGTGACCGGCCATGCCGCCGAGGCCGCCGACCACCTGCGTGCCGCGCTGGACGCCAACCCCCAGGCCGGCGCCGCCGAGCGGCTGTGGAGCCTGACCCGCCTGGCTGAAAACGAAGAGCGCCGCGGCGCCTACCCCCAGGCCGAGGCGGCCTTCCGCGCCGCGCTGGCCCTGGGCCTGTCCGACGTGTACCTGCAGGCGGCCTATGCCGACTTTCTGCTTGACCGCGGCCGACCGGCCGAGGTGCTGACCCTGCTGGCCGACGGCGCCCGCGCCGATGTGCTGCTGCTGCGCCTGGCCCTGGCGGCACAGGCGGCAGGCACCCCCGACGCCGCCCGCTGGCGCGACGCCCTGGCCGCGCGCTTCGGCGCTGCCCGCCAGCGCGGCGATACGTCGCACCGCAAAGAGGAGTCGCGCTTCGTGCTGGCGTTCAAGAAAGACACGGGCGACACCACCCGCGCGCTGCAACTGGCGCAGCAGAACTTCGCCGAGCAGCGTGAGCCGGCCGACGCCCGCATCCTGCTGGAGGCCGCGCTGGCCGCACGCCAGCCCGCTGCCGCCCGGCCGGTGCTGGACTGGATGGCCACCAACCAAGTCGAGAGCGTGGTGCTGCACAGCCTGGCGGCCAAGCTGAAGGCGCTGCCATGAGCCGCCTTGCCCGGTGGATTGCGTGTTGTCTCGCGCTGGCCTTGCTGGCCGGCGCAGCGCAGGCCCACAAGCCCTCCGACAGCTACCTGGCGATCACCGTGCAGGACGGCCGGCTGCGCGGGCAATGGGACATCGCGCTGCGCGACCTGGACCTGGCCGTGGGCCTGGACGCCGACGGCGATGGCCGCATCACCTGGGGCGAGGTGCGTGCCCAGCATGGGCCAATAGCCGCCTACGCCACGGCGCGGCTGCAGGTACAGGCCGACGGCCAGCCCTGCACGCTGGCGGTGGGCCCGCAGCAGGTGGACGAGCACACCGATGGCGCCTACAGCGTGCTGCCACTGCAACTGAGCTGTGCGGTAACGGCGCCCAAGAGCCTAAGCCTGCGCTACACCCTGCTGGCCGACCTGGACCCGCAGCACCGCGGCCTGCTCAACCTGACAGTGGACGGCGCCAGCCGCAGCGCCATCCTGGGGCCGCAGGCGCCGCTGCAAAGCTTTACCCTGGCCAGCATCAGCCGCTGGCAGGCCTTTGCCGACTTTGCCAAAGAGGGTGTGTGGCACATCTGGATCGGCTTCGACCACATCCTGTTCCTGCTCTCCCTGTTGCTGCCGGCGGTGGGTTTGTGGACCGGGCGGCGCTGGCAGCCGGTGGACCGCATCGGCCAGGCCGTGATCGAGGTATTGCGGGTGGTCACCGCCTTCACGCTGGCGCATTCGATCACCCTGTCGCTGGCGGTGCTGGGCCTGGTGTCGTTGCCGTCACGGGTGGTCGAGTCGTCGATCGCGGCCAGCGTGGTACTGGCCGCGCTGAACAACGTGTGGCCGGTGTTCCACGGCCGGCGCTGGATGGTGGCCTTTGCCTTCGGCCTGCTGCACGGCTTCGGCTTTGCCAGCGTGCTGGTGGACCTGGGCCTGCCGCAGGGCGCGCTGGCGGTGGCCTTGGCCGGCTTCAACGTGGGGGTTGAACTGGGCCAGCTGGCCATCGTCGCCGCCTTTCTGCCGCTGGCCTATCTGCTGCGGCGCAGCTGGTTTTACCGTCGCGCGGTGCTGGTGGGCGGCTCGCTGCTGATCGCCGTGCTGGCGGGTGTGTGGCTGGCCGAGCGGGCGCTGGACCTGAAGCTGATGCCGTTCTGAACTGAAGGGCGGCTGCGCAGGAGAAAAATCTCAAGCGCTCAGCGCAGGCTGAAGCTGAGCGTCACAAAGCGGCTGTCCCAGGTGTCGGGCTTGTCGGCTGCCAGGCGCAGGTCAACCGCGCGCAGCAACCAGCGACCGGCCGCCGGCCGCGGCCAGGTGATGCGGCCATCGGCATCGGTCTGCAGCCAGGTGCCGGGCAACGGCTGGTCGGCGTTGACCAGCTCCACGGCCAGCGCCGGCAGCGCTTGGCCGTCGCGCAGCACCTGCAACTGCAGCTGCCGTTGCAGACCATCGGTGGCCACGGTCTCGGCCAGCAGCATGTCCATGCCCAGCGGCGCGGGCTGGGCCGCCGCCGGGCCGATGTCGCCGGCCGGGCCGGGCAGCGCTATGCGGGCATGTTTGGTGTAGCGCTCCTGCCACGGCCGGCCACGGGCCTGCATGCCGGCCCAGGCCGCCAGCAGTGCCGGCGGCGGCCGCACCTCGTCCAGGTACACCGGCACTTTGTCAGGCGGCACCGTCACGTCGAAAGGCGTGAGCTGCAACCAGCAACTCTCGGCCGCCGCGGCAGTGCGCAGCAGCAGGCTGGTCGGCAGGTTGCGCAAGGCGTCCAGCGGCTGCCGACTGCCCGCTGCGTCGGTGCAGCCGGGATTGACCAGGTAATGGGCGTCGATGCCCACGTCAAAGACCGGAAATCGGTTGCCCGTGCCCAGCAACAGCAGGCCGCCCGCGCCCTGTCGGGGCACGGGCTGCAGCCAGCTGTCATGGGCGCCGGCCGGTGCAGCAGTCGCGAGGCCGAGCAGGGCCAGCAGGCTGGCGGCCAGGCGGTGGGGTGATACGGTGCGGTAAGCGGTCATCCCTGGAGCATACGCAGGCCGTCGAAT
>JBBRZR010000094.1:0-12986 GCA_038236495.1 Burkholderiales bacterium | reverse complement strand
CTTGGAGGTCGCAAGTTGCGATTGGGGCAACATTACTACCAAATTGCCGATGGGGGCAAATTTACTACTCGAAAAAGAGTAGTAATCGTGGCTACAAAAGCCGCGGCTGAGGCGCTTCTTCAGAGGTGAAAAGCGAAACGGCTGGAGTGGCATCTTTACTACTCTTCACGGGGACTGAAGCGGGTGATCCTGCTGTCGGACGGCCAGGCGAATGAAGGCCTGACCGATGCCGCCGAAATCGCGGCCCAGTGCGCCGCCTGGGCGGCCAAGGGCATCACCACCAGCACCTACGGCCTGGGCAACAGCTTCAATGAAGACCTGATGGTGGCCATGGCGCGCTCAGGAGGCGGCAACCACTACTACGGTGACACGGCCGAAGATTTGATAGAGCCGTTCCAGCAGGAACTGGAGCTGCTGGGCAACCTGTGTCTTCGCGACCTGCGCCTGGCTGTGACCGTGCCGGACGGCTTTGGCGTCGAGATGGTGAACCAGCTGCCAAAAACCGAAGGCAGGTGGCGCTTGCCCGACCTGGCCTGGGGCGCTGAGGCCTGGGCCGTGCTGCGGGTGACGGTGCCGGCCGGCGCCCTACTGCCGGCGGGGCAGCTTTGCACGGTGCTGCGCGTAGCCGTCACCGGGCAGAGCCTGGAGGGCGCAGCCGTGTCGTTGGAACGTACCGGCCTGTCCTTGCCCGTGCTGAACACTGGCGCTTTCGAGGGTCTGACTGACGACGAACTGGTCACGCGCCGCCTGGTGGAGTTGGCCGCCGCCGATGCCTTGATGGGAATGCGCAGCGCGGCCGCGGCGAACGACTGGCCACGTGTCGACGCCTTGTTGGAGGCTGCGAGCCGGCAGTTCGTTGGCAACGAGTGGGTGGCCGCTGTGCTTGAAGCGATGCGCTCCATCGCTGCGGGCCGCGAACGTGAGCGGGCGATGAAGGAGATGATGTACTCGTCAGGCAAGCTGCGCAGCCGCTTGGCCGCCAAAGACGAGAGCCTCAGCTTCTGTGTGGCCGACGCGACTTCGGTGCCAGCGTACCTGCGCCGCAAGCCCGCACAAGGCAAGGGCGACGACCAGGGTGGCGTGTAGCCCGGGCTCCGGCCACGCCCCGCAGCTTCGCAACGGTGCAGCCACCCGACAATGCCGGCAGACAAAGTCAGAACTCAGGGAGACGCATGACGAAGATCCTGCACACGGCCGATTGGCAAATCGGCCGGCTCTACGGTTCGTTCGACCCGGACGACGCCGTGCCCCTGGCTGAAGCGCGCTTTGCTGCGGTCGAGCGGCTGGCAGCGCTGGCCACCAGCGAGAAAGTAGACGCCGTGGTGGTGGCCGGCGACGTTTTCGACGCGCAGACCGTCTCAGCTCGCAGCATCCGCAAGCTGTTCAACGCAATGGAGGGCTACAGCGGACCCTGGGTCATGATTCCGGGCAACCACGATGCCGCCTTGGCCGAGAGTGTGTGGACCCACGCTGCGCGCCTGGGCGCCCTGCCCTCCAACCTACACCTGGCGCTGGAGCCACGTGTCATCGAACTGCCCGATCCTCGAATCGCCTTGTTGTGCGCGCCGCTGACGCAGCGCCACACCTACGGCGACCTGACCGAGTGGTTCGATGCCGCCGCGACGCCGCCAAGCTGGCTGCGCATCGGCGTGGCCCACGGCGCGGTGCAGGGTGTGCTGGCCGAGGACATCGACTCAGCCAACCCGATTGCGACCGACCGCGCCGAGCGCGCGCGCCTGGACTACCTGGCCTTGGGTGACTGGCACGGGACACGGCGCATGAACGAGCGCACTTGGTACAGCGGCACGCCGGAGCCCGACCGCTTCAAGGGCAACGATGCCGGACAGGCGCTGCTGGTGACTTTCGGCGAGGCGGGCGCCGCGCCGCTGGTACTGCCGGTGAGCACCGCTCAGTTCCGCTGGCAGCAGCGCGCTCACACACTCAACGTAGCGAGCGACCTGGACGCATTGATCGACAGCTTGGCCCATGTGGAGGCCCGTGACGTGCTCGACCTCACCGTCATAGGGCAGATCGATCTGGCGGACCACAACCGGCTGCAGCAGGCACTGGGGGCTGCCGAGGCGCGAGTGCGTTGCGTGCGGCTTGACGTGAGCGCGCTGCAACTGGCGCCGACCGCCGAGGACATCGCGGCCTTGCATGCCGACGGCTACTTGGGCGAGGTGATCAACGAACTGCGTGACGCTGCGGGCGACAACGCGCGTCGATCGCAAGACGCGCTGGCGATCCTGACCGCCTTGCTGGCCGAGCGCAGTGCGCGCGAGGTCACCGCATGAGACTCTCACGCCTGCGCGTCGCCGAGTTGCGGCGGTTTCGAGCACCGTTCGAGCTGGCCGAGATCCAGCCCGGGCTTAACATCTTCACCGCGGCCAACGAGGCGGGCAAGAGCACGCTGGTGCGCGCGATCCGGGCAGCATTCTTCGAGCGCCACAAGTCCAGCAGCGTGGACGACCTGCGGCCCTATGACGACTCGGCCGCAGCACCCGAGGTGGAAGTCGACTTCGAGATTGCAGGCACGCCGTACCGATTGGCCAAGCGCTTCCTGAAGAAGATGCGCTGCGATCTGGTGGTCGGTACGCGCAGGCTGGAGGGCGTGGAGGCCGAAGATGCCTTGGCAGAGCGGCTGGGGTTCCAGTTCGCGCTGAAGGGGGCCAGCCGCGAAGAGCATTGGGGCATTCCGGGTCTGCTTTGGATCGAGCAAGGCTCGGCCCATGCCGTGCGCGACGCGGTGGTCAACGCTGCCGATCACCTGCGCAAGGCGCTGGACGAGTCGCTTGGAGAGGTGTCGGCCAGTGGCGGCGACGAGGTCGTGAACCAGGTACGCAAGTGGCGCGACGAGTTATTGACCGGGACGGGCAAGCCCAAAGCGAGCTTTCAGAAAGCCATCGACGAAGCGACGGCGCTCGAAGAACGCGTAGCGGAGTTGCAGCAGTCCGTGGCTACGTATCGCGGTCAGGTCGATCAGCTGAAGTTGCTGCGCGACGCCCATGCGTCGGACACCTCTACGCAACCCTGGGTGGCGATGCGTGCGCAACAGGCAGAGGCCCAACAGGCACTTCAGGCTGCGGAGGCCCTGGCCGGTGAACGCGATCATGCGCAGGAAAAGCTGCGCCAGATTGCTGGGCTGCGCGACTTGCTGGGTCAGCGGCTCACGGCCGCCGAGCAACAGGAGCAAAGCCTGGTGGCGCGAGAGGCATCGCTGACTGCAGCTGCCTCAAAACACGAGCAGGCCACTGCCCTGGAAGCCCAGGCGGTGTTGGCTGAGACAGCAGCGGCAGAGCGCTGGCGCACCGCGCGCGAGACGCTGGCCTTGGCACGCCAGGAAGACAACCGTCGCACGCTGAGCCGGCAGGTGGCCGATGCGCGGACACGGTCGGTTGAGCTGGCTTCGTTGCTGGAGCGAGCGACCACAGAAAGTGATCGCGCCATCACCCTGAAAAGTGACTCTGCGCGCCTTCGCATCGAACCCGCCGAGTTGGCGTCGCTGCGCGAGCAGCACGCCCGGTTGAACGAGCTGCAGATTCGGCAGGCCACGGTGGCAACACGCCTGCGTTTCGACCTGGACGCAGGTGTGACGGTCGACCTCGGTGGTGAAGCAGTCATTGGTCAAGCCGATCGCTTGCTCGTGGCACCGACCGTCGTCTCAGTGCCCGGAGTCGGCCGCATGCACATTGCGCCCGGCGGCAGCGACTTGACTGAGATAGCACAGGCCCAGGCCCAGCTGCGCGATGAGCACAGCGCCTTGCTGCAGCGCCTGGGCTTGGCGAGCTTGGCCGATGCCGAAGCGCGCGAAAAGGCACATGTGCAGCGCCTGGCCGATGCTGAGGCAGCCGACAAGGCGCGCAAGTTGCTCGCGCCCAAGGGGCTGGATGTGCTGCGCACTGATCTGGGCACCGCTCAGGCCCGCGAGACCGAAGCGACATCAGCGCTTGCCCAGCTGCCGCCCAAGACTACCGAGCCGGTCGTGCCCTTGGACACCGCCGAACGACAACACGACACAGCGCGAGTAGCTGCCGAAGACGCTGGCCAGCAGTTGCAGACCTCCCGTCAAGCCCTGGCCACAGCGGCCAGCCAGCACGATGCGGCCAGGCAAGAGCGCGACACGTTGAAGGCGGTGCTCGACAACCCGCAGCTGCAAGCCGAGCTGGCCGCCAAGAGGCTGGAACTCCTGGAGGCCGGCGCCAGAGAGTCAACCGTCAAGGCCGAAGTCGCCGCCATCGCGGAGCGCATCGCCGCTGCGCGCCCCGACATCCTGAAGCAAGACGTGCAGCGGTTCAAACGCAGCGCCGACGAAACCGAGAACCAGCACCGTGCGAGGGACCGCCAGATCGTCCAGGTGGAAACGGCGCTGGCCGCCGCCGGTGCGCAAGGACTTGAGGAAGAGCTTGAACGGGCACTGAGCGCGAACCACCAAGTACAGCGGCGTGTTGCAGAGTTGCGCCGCCGTGCCGAGGCGCTGGACCATCTGCTGCAGAAGCTGGAGCAGCGTCGCCAGGCGTTGACCCGCCGACTGCAAGCGCCGCTTCAGAAGCACCTGGATCGCTACCTGCAGCTGCTGTTTCCGTCGGGCCGCCTGGAGGTGGACGAGAACCTGGTACCCGGCGCCCTCACCCGCCAAGGCCCGCGCGGACCGGAGGCTGGCGACTTCGAGACATTGAGCTTCGGTGCCCGCGAGCAGATGGGCGTGATCAGCCGCCTCGCCTATGCGGACCTGCTGAAGGAGGCAGGCCGGCCAACGCTGATCATCCTGGACGATGCGCTGGTGCACAGCGACGAGCAGCGACTGGCGCAGATGAAGCGGGTGTTGTTCGATGCGGCACAACGGCACCAGGTGCTGCTGTTTACCTGTCACCCGGGTAGCTGGCGGGACATGGGGGTGGGGCTGCGGCCGCTGGAAAGCGTGCCTTCTGTTTGAACAGCCGTATGCGTCATGCATGCTCAACAAGCAGCACAGAATTTCCTAGCGTTGACATTGCACAATTTCCTAGCTAGCATCAAACACAATTCCCTAGCGACAGAAACCACATGGCCGCCGAGACACCCTCCCAGCGGCGGCTAGCCAACGCATTGATTTCGTTGAAAAGCCTGCAGGACAACGGATTGACCGTCCTGCGTGCGAGCGAACTGAGCCGGGATGACCGCGAGGCCTTGGTTGACGCGGGCTTCCTGAAACCAGTCATCAAAGGCTGGTACATGCCCTCTCGGCCCGGCGAGAGCGAGAGCGAGACGACGGCTTGGTACGCCAGCGCGAACGACTTCATCGCTCGCTACTGCGAGGAAAGATTCGGCGCCGCGTGGTGTGTCGGGGCCGACCACTCGATCCGCAGCCACGCAGGGAACACATCGTTACCGACGCAGGTGGTCGTGAACGCGCCGGCAGGCGGGAACTCCGTCGTAAAATTGCCGGCCGGGCACACCATCCTCGACTACAGGGCGAAGGACTTCCCGGAGGCTGGCAGCCAAACCACCGTTGGCGGATTGCGAGCGATGACGATTGAACACGCGCTCGTTCGGGTGTCGGAGTCCTTCTTCCGGACGTATGCGCGTGACGCCCAGATCGCGCTGCTGGGTCTGAAGGACGGCAGCGTCTTGGTGCGACAACTCCTCGACGGCAGCCACAGCGTGATCGCTGGACGATTGGCCGGTGCATTGCGAGCCTGCGGGCAGGACGCGATTGCCAATGACGTGCTGTCCACCATGAGGAGCGTGGGCTACACGGTGTCCGAGACGAACCCCTTCGCAGACCCACCACCGACGTTGAAGATACTTCGCGGCGAGTCGCCCTACGTGACCCGCATCCGATTGATGTGGGCGGCCATGCGTGGAGATGTCATCAAAGCCTTCCCGCCGGCGCCGGGCTTGCCTGCTGCCCCAGCGGCCTACCTGGCAGCGGTCAAGGAATCGTACGCTCGCGACGCCTATAACTCGCTGTCCATCGAGGGCTACCGCGTCACGAATGAACTCATCGAGCGCGTCGCCAAAGGCGGCTGGAATCCAGAAAAGAACGAAGCCGACGAGCAGTCGCGGGACGCCATGGCTGCACGCGGCTACTACCTTGCGCGCATCGAGGTCGAAGCCTCCATCGGCAGGATTCTGGCCGGCGCGAACGCCGGGTCCGTCGCGTCGCACGATCACAGAACCTGGTATCGCGAGCTCTTCGCCCCCAGTGTGACCGCCGGGATCCTGAAGGCTCAGGATCTGGCCGGATACCGCGCGCATCAGGTCTACATACGAAACGCGGCGCACGTGCCACCGCCGGTAGAAGCCGTGCGCGACATGATGCCTGCGCTGTTCGATCTACTGGAGTCTGAACCGCAGGCCTGTGTCAGGGCCGTCCTTGGGCACTTCGTGTTCGTGTTCACGCACCCATACCCGGACGGCAACGGCCGGATGGGCAGGTTCCTGATGAACGCGATGATGGCCTCGGGCGGGTATCCGTGGACCGTCATCGAGCTGGAGCGCCGCAACGAATACATGGCGACGCTGGACGAAGCGAGCTCTCGCGAGAACATCGTGCCCTTCGCTACCTTCGTCGCTTCCAGCCTGCGCCGCGAGGCCGAACTCCTAAAGGCGGGCCAGCGTCCTGCCAAAGCAACTGCAAGCCGGCGCCGACCCAAACCCGCGGACAAGTGATGCCGATACGTCACGCGAGCATGGCGCGCAAACCACTCACCCTTTGCGTCAGTCGGCCAGTGGCCACAACCAGCTGAGCCGGCTGCTTGCACAGCAGCGTGAAAGCGCGGCTGGCTCTGGTGATCCCGGTGTAGACCAACTCGCGTGTCAGTACCGGCACATCCTCATCGGGCAGCACGAGCAGCACGTGCTCGAACTCCGACCCCTGGCTTTTGTGCACGGTCATCGCAAAGGCCGTTTCCACATCTGCCAGGCGGCCGACGGATACGGACCGCAGCTCATCCCCGTCGAGGAAGTAGCAGCGCAACGCGGCATCGGACGTTGAAGCGCGCAGCACGACTCCGACATCGCCGTTGAACACGCCTAGTGCCGCGTCGTTCCGGGTCACGATCACCGGGCGGCCTTCGTACCACTCGCCACCCTGAAGGGCGTGATGGAAAAATCCCTTGCGATTTGCAGACACTTTCCAGGCGCTCTCCGGGGCCCAGGGAGTGTGCAGCTTCAGAGGTAAAAGCCTGATCACACGACGTCGGTGGATCAAAGGCAGGACAGTATTGCCTATGTCATTCGGGGATGTGAGGCCACAGACTCTGCGGCAGCGGGCGGCAGAGGCAGCGCGCTCGGCACGTTTCCTGAGCGCGCTGTGCTGACGTGCCCATCACCATGAACACCGACCACATCCCACCGGCCACCGCCGACATCTCGCTCCCGCGGCTCAGCGCGACGATGCCGCCGTGCAGATCCACGACTTCATCAACCACATCTTGGACCTGTTCGAGGCCCGATACGGCGATCAGATCCATCGCTACTACGACGACCGCGCCGAACACAACATGCATCGTACCGAACCGCCTACCATCACCGACGAGCCACCGTTCTGAACTCGGTGCCCGCACCAAGAACGCCGCCGGCTTCCAACCCGGCGGCGTTCTTGGTCAGGTCATCGATGGCCATCGCCACCCAGCATTGAAGCTTAACGGCCAATCACGCCCGCAGCGTCCTCTGTTCATCGCCGTGATGGCCTGCTTGACCATCATCAAACCCGATCAGCAGACCATCGAATTGATTGATCACACTCAGGTCTCGGTGATCAGGTTGTCGAAGACATCTCTGGTGGCCGTGCGCAACAGGTGTGCCGGTGCGTCAGGGTAAGCAGCCAGCCCCACCAAGGGGCTGTCCAGGTGGATGTCGGCAGTGTGGATGAATCTCATGTCGGGTCTTGTTGGCTGGTGGTGTTGGCTGGTCTGATTCGGAGACGCCGAGCGATGCTCAAGGGTAGGCCTCAACCAAAGTGGCGGTCGCGCCCGCTGCCTTGAGGTTGTCGACCATCGCCGCCAACGTACGCGGAATGAACTGCGACGAATCACCCACCACGGTGCGGGCCAGTGTCGCACCCAGCGTTGCGGCGCTGAAGGCGCCCGATGCCTTGACGAAGGTGGTGTGCACATTCAGCGCCCACCCGCCTTTGTAGGGCATGACGCAGGCAAAAAAGGTCGTGCCCTCGCCGTGTCTGCCCTGCGCGCTGTCGCGTGCTGTTGCCGTCATGGTGGCTCCTTCACAGGTGGGGATCTGCATGGCGGGGCCCGCTGCCGCCGCCAGCGCGGCCAGGTTGCTGCCTCTCAGCGGAGACAGCAGTTGAAAGCGTGGCGCCACCACTGGCAGCGGCGATGGCGGCAGGCCGTTGGCGATCTGCACCTGCGTGGTGTTGGCCTGCAGGGCGCGCTTGACGGCGTCGGCAATGCGCGCGTGGCCCACCTCGGGGCCGGCCTGGATGTCAAAGATGGCGTAGCCGCTGCTGATCTCTCGTGTGGGCGTGATGGCTGCACAGCCGCCCAAGGCGAGGGTTGCTGCTGCCAACAGTGTGTAGCTCCTGAAACTGTTCATCGTTGCTCCTGAAGAATGACGCCCCGCTCACCGCGAGCGGGTTCTCCAAGAGGTTGCGCTTTCTGATTCCAAACCTAAGCACCTGCGGAGGCTGGCCACGTAGTTGCCCCGACCAAGCCCATGAACTAACAGCAAAGTTGATGGTGCACAACAGCAAAGGCAGGCATCGAACGAACGTCGCACCCGCTGTTAGTTCGGTGGCTTCGCAACGCGGCCGCGGCATGACCGCGACCAATGGCGATCGCCAAGTCAACGCACAGCAGCGTAGGCAAACTCGCCATGCCAGCGACAGCACAAGCAGGCTGGACAGCTATACAGTTTGGCCCACCGCCAATTGCGCCATCCACTCCAGCATGCAGGCATTCACCCGCGATCTCTTCACAGACTTGTCGCTCGCAGGCCCAGGCGCTGGCCCCGAAGTTTTTCTGACAGCGTTTGATGCCTGGGCCGCCAGCCGTGCCGGCTGCGGTGAGTTGCGGGCGCAATCTTCGGTCGACGTCTACCGCAGCATGTGGGGCGCACTCACTGCCTGGTGCGTGGGCCGCGGTCTCGCGCTGCAAGGTCTCGGCGCATCACACCTGGAGGCCTATTTGCATGCCCGCGGCGGCGCCGAAGACCTCACGCCCCGCCATGCCTGGCGTTTGCTGACACTGGTGGACGCCGTGTCGGCCCACCACGCCGATGCCAACGCCCTGCCCCGCAACACCGCCGCGCATGATCTGCTGATGGCCCGGCCCGATTGGCGGTATGCCAATGCGGCCGAGAAAACACCCTTGCCCGAACACTTGACCGCAGACGAGGCGCGCCGGTTGGTGGCATGGTTGCTAGACCCCGCCAGGCAAGCCACCGCTGCGGGCGCGCCGCCCTGCGCCTGGCAGTCGCTGCGCGACCGCGCTGCCGTCGGCTTGCAATTGGGTGCGGGGCTCGCGCCCGGCGACATCCGACTGGCCACCACCACCGGCGTGTTCAGCAGCGACGTCGCACCCGGCCTGCCGTCCCTGCTGCCCTGGAAGATCGCCCTGCCCGCCCATGGCAGCGCACCAGCCCGGCAGGCGCCTGTCGCGCCCTGGGCCGGCAGCCTGCTGCAAGCCTGGCTGCAAACTCGCCAGTCACTGCGCATCGGTGGTGACCGCTTGTTTCCGGCCGCCGTCAGCGGGCGGCCCTGGGGCAAGGTGGCGCAGTACACCGCTGCCAAGGGCGTTCTGGCGGCAGCCGGGTTGCGTGGGGCCGACGGCGGCAGCTTTCGACTGCGCCACACCTTTGCGCTACGGCAACTGCAGCACGGCAGTTCGCCCGAGCAGGTTGCGCAATGGATGGGCCTGCGCAATGCAGCGGCCCTGGCGCGCCACAGGCGGCTGATGATGGCCCCGGCCGATATCCTTTGACCGTGCTGTTGCAAGCGCCGCCCACTACCACCGCATTTCCGGTCTCACGCCCAAAACATTGAGCCTCGAATCTCGCAGAAACTTTTGCGCCTTGCATGCTTTTTCACAGTTGATGACGAGGTTCTAGAACCTCGCACACGACATCGCAAGCATACCTGGGTCGGCTGTCGTTGGCTGGCGCCCAGCACAAGCTGCCGGTCGTGCGCAAGGGTGTTGCCTTGTTCGAGACTGTGGGCGCCACGCCGTCCACGCACATCCAGCGTGGCGATGATGGCGCCCACCCAGTCGGCGACCGTCTGCTGCCATGTAGCCTAGGCATAGGTGTAGTTCGACGCACCCAGCACGGCCTCAAACACCAATCCACTTCTTCCATCGTTGTTTCCTCTGTAGCTGTTGCACTCTTGGTGCGTGAGACCATGGCCAATACCGTGCGGCCCATCCAGATGAGGTGCTGCAGCAGGCGCGGCGGGTGCTGTCAGAGCGGGTGCGGCGCGGGGCAGTGATGTCGTCGCCGCAGGATGTGAAAGACCTTCTGCGGCTGCTGATCGGTGGGTTGGCGCACGAGGTGTTCTGCATGCTGTATCTCAACGCGCAGCACCGGGTGATCGCACTCAAGCAGATGTTTCGGAGCACGGTGTCGCAGACATAGGTGTGCCCGCGTGAGGTGGTCAAGGAGGCGCTGGCCTACAACGCGGCACCTATGGTGCTGGCGCACAAACACCCGTCGGGGTCGGTGGAGCCGACCCGGGCGGACGAGTTCGTGACGCAGACTCTGAAGACAGCGCTGGGCTGGTGGATGTGCGGGTGCTTAATCACCTGGTGGTGTCTGACACCGATGTATGTTCGTTTGTGGAGCGTAGCCTTCTTTGACGGGTGCACGGCCTGCGTGCCTTGCTTTCATCAACGGTTGGTCAACACGTTGAGGGTCAGCGCCTCGAAGCTTTGGCTCCGGCCTGGCCCTGGATCCAAGGCGGGCTTGTCAAGGTGTTGATGAAGCCAGGGATGCGTTTTTGGCGGTGCCATCGTGGGGATGAGACTGGCCCCGGGACGCGAACGCGAGCACATGGGCACATGGGCACATGGGCACATGGGAGTAGTACTGCGAGGTGAGAAGAGTTCGGGCGTGTCCTTGCGTTGCACGGCCGCGCTGTTGCGCTGCGCGGCGAGCCAGCGGCGCTTGGCCGCCGTCTCACCCCTGTCAGGCAGCTGCCCCTCACTGATCGGACATGGTGAACTTTCGGTCTTAACCGGGCGGGATTGCCCGAGACCGAAGCACCCCGACGCAGCGCAGCAGTCAGGGTTCGAAGGCGGCCACCGGCCGCAAGCGCTCGCCTTTGAGCGCGCAGACCTTGACGGCGAGAACGACGGGGTAGCGTGGGAACACCAGGCAAACCCGTCCCTCTGCACGCCATCGGCCAAAGCCTTGCCGTGGCCCTTGCCCTTGGACTTCTGGTTCACAACAGCCTGGTTCACAACAGCCGGCCCCACCCACAAACTGTATAAATGTCCAGCTTCGATAACCCCCCCGACATAGCCCCGGTCGGCCGGGACAGCCTGTCGCCCGCAAGCCCCAAGGCGCCGACCGCGTCCACCGGCTTTGGCTTGCCCGTCACCGATTCCACCGTGCGCAAGCTTGATCTGAATGAGGCGCTGATCCAGCACCCGCAAGCCACCTACATGGCGCGCGCCGGCGGCAGCGCGATGCAAGGCGTTGGCAGCGGGCACGGCGACGTGCTGATCGTCGACCGGGCGCTGACGGCCCGCAGCGGCAGCACCGTGATTGCCGTGGTCGACGGCGAGCTGGCCTGCCGCCGACTGACGCTCACCAATGGCAAGCCGCGGCTGGAGGCGGTGGCAGCTGGCGGCGTCTGCAGCACCACGGCCAGCGGCGATGCGTTGGAGGTCTGGGGCGTGGTGACCGCGGTCATCAAGTCACTACTGGCCTGACCAGCACCGGAGTGAGCGGTGTACGCACTGGTCGACGCCAACACCATGTACTGCAGCTGCGAGCGGGTGTTTCAGCCGCGCCTGCAGGGCCGGCCGCTGGTGGTGCTGTCGTCCAACGACGGCGCCTGCATTGCACGCAGCAACGAGGCCAAGGACTTGGGCGTGAAGATGGCCCAACCGTGGTTTCAGGTTCGGCACCTGGAGAAGAGCCACGGCCTGGTAGCGCTGTCGGCCAATTTCGAGCTGTATGGCGACATGTCGGCCCAGATGATGACCATCGCGGCGCGCTATGCGCCCGAGGTTGAGGTGTATTCGATCGACGAAGCCTTTCTCGGCCTGCATGGCGTGCATGCTGACTTGGTGGCGACGGGCAGAGATCTGCGCGCGGCCATCCTGCGCGAGACCGGTCTGCCCACCAGCGTGGGCGTTGCCCGCACCAAGACGCTGGCCAAGCTGGCCAACCATGTGGCCAAAACCGCTGACCGCACGCCGGGCAGCTACCCGGCGCACCTGGCGAAGGTCTGCAACTTCAGCCAGTTGCACAAGACCGAGCTGGACGCGGTGCTGGCCGCCACCGAGGTTGGCGCGGTGTGGGGCAGCGGGCGCAAGATCGCCGCCCGGTTGGCCGAGGCCGGCATCACCACCGTCCTGGCCCTGGTGCGCACCGGTTCGGCCACGCTGCGCAAGCGCTTCTCGGTAACGCTGGAGAAAACGCTGCTTGAGCTGCGCGGCACGCCTTGCCTGGACACCGACGATGTCCCTGCAGCGCGCCAGCAAATCCTGGTCTCACGCTCATTCGGCCATGCCATCACCGATCTGCCCGGCATGGTCGAGGCCGTCACCGAAATCACCTCACGCGCGGCCGAAAAGCTGCGTGCCCAGGGCAGCGTGGCTGGCGCGGTGGCGCCCTTTTTTCTGACCAGCCCCCACCGGGCCCATGACGGCCAACAGCGTGTCGGTCACGGTGCCGCTGGTGCGCCCGACATCCGACACCCGGGTGCTGGCTGCAGCGGCGGCAGGCGCCGTGAAGCGCGAGTTTCGCCACGGCGTCAACTACGCCAGGGCCGGGGTCATGCTGCTCGACCTGAGGCCCGACCACCCGGCACAACACAGCTCGGG
>JBBRZR010000093.1:0-13002 GCA_038236495.1 Burkholderiales bacterium | reverse complement strand
GTCGGTTGCCGCCCTGAGGCGCAGGACGGCCGATCGAACTGACCCCACCCGATCGAGGTCCGGTATTCCTCAAGACACGGGGATGGGCGGACCGGTCCGTCTGGCAAAAGGCAGAATGCGGCAACGTCGGGTTGGCCCAGCGGCTCGCACCGGGTTGCGAGCGTGCGGGCCACCCGACAGACACCCCCCGGAGCCGCCATGCCGACATCCCCCAGCCTCCGCCAGTCCCGCCGTGCCACCCTGCACGCAGCAGGGGCGTGGCAAGCCGGCCGGGTCTGACGTGAGCCCTGCCGCAGCCTTGAACCTGGCCGTTCTCGATGATGGCGGTGGTGGGCTGATCCTGCTGCTGACCGATGGGCGCAGCCTGGTACAGCACGAACGTCTGTCGCTGCCGGATGGCGGCCTGTCGGCCTGGGCCGGCGATGCTCGGTCGTCTGCGGCCAGCGACGACGACTTGCGGGTGTTCGGCCTGGGCCTGGCGGATTTGCTGCTGCCGGCGCCCCTGCGCGCTGTGCTGGCGGGTCAGCCCGCTGGCAGCCTGCTGCAGCTGCAGCTCGGCGAGGCGCTGGCCGCCTTGCCCTGGGAGCTGATGGCGCTGCCATTTGTGCCGCCGCAAGCCGCCGGGCCCACCGATGCACTGCCGGTGCGTCACCTGGACGATCACTTCACCGTGGTGCGGCGCATCATGGCCACCGGCTTGCCGCCCGCCGGGCTGCGCCACCGTGAGCCCGGCGCGCTGCTGCAGGTGCTGCACGGCCTGACCGGCCCCGCTGCGGCGACCGAGACACCCCGGCCCGGGCGCTTCGGCCCCCTGGTCCTGCAGGTGCATACCCTGCACGGCGCCACACCCGAGCCCTGGCTGCGCGCCGTCGCCGAGGCCGACATCGTGCACCTGCACGGCGAGCCTGCCGCGGCCGGATCGGCCGTCGCCGCGGCCGCAACAGCCTTGTGCCAGGCCCTGCTGCTGGCGGGCCTGCCGCTGGCGCCACGCCTGCTGATCGCCGAAGGCCTGCCGGTGGCGGCCGGTGCGGCGCTGGCCAACGCGGCCGGTCGGGTCGGGCTCAGCGTGCTGGCGACCGACGCGCCGGCGCCGCTGGCGCTGGCCGCCTTCTACGCCGCGCTGGCGGACGGCGAAACCTTTGGCCGTGCCGCACAACGTGCGCGGGCGGCCGCACGCCGCGCTCCCGCCCCCGGTGGGTCCAAGGTGCCCGGGGCCACCGCCTGGTTCTACGGCGACGGCGGGCTGGCACCGCTGCGCCAGGCCGCGGGCCTGGCGGCCCAGCTGCCCCACGGGCCCAAGCCGTCCGGGCTGCCCGCGGCACCCGACGACGATGTGCGCCAGATCACGATCCTGGCCTGTGACCTGGTCGACTCCACCGGTCTGATGCACCGCCTGGGCGACGAGGAATACAGCGAGCGCCTGACCCATTACCACCGGCGCGTCGCCCAGATTGCGCAACAGCACGACGGCCTGGCCGACGACCCGCAAGGCGATGACGGCTTCATGTGCTACTTCGGCTACCCGGTGGCCAGTGAGGACGCGGCGGCTGCCGCGCTGCGCGCCGGGCTGGCGCTCAGCGGCGCGCTCGACGACCTGGGCCTGGCGGTGCGCATCGGCATCTCTACCGGCCGGGTGGTGATCCGCAACGGCCAGCCGGTGGGCGCGGCGGTGCACCATGCCGCCCGGCTGCAGTCGCGTGCCGGCGCCGGCGGGGTGCTGCTCAGCGCGTCCACCCGGCTGATCGCCGGCGAGCGCTTCGAGTTCAGCCTGGAGGCTGCGGTGTCGCAGCTCAAGGGCTTTGCCGAGGGCGGCGCGGTCTACCGGGTGCACCGCGAGCGGCCGTTGCAGGGCACCGAGCGCTTCGACAACCGGGCTGACCTGACGTCCTTCATCGGCCGCGATGCCGAGATGCAGCAACTGCGGCAGCGCTGGGCGCTGGCAGCCGGCGGTGACCGGCAAACCCTGCTGCTGGTGGGCGAGGCCGGCATCGGCAAGTCCCGGCTGGTGCGCGAGTTCCGCCAGAGCCTGGATGCGGCCGGCGTGCGCACGCTGGAGTGCCGCTGCGCGCCCGAGCACACCGGCAGCGCGTTCCAGCCGCTGATCGACGTGCTGCGGCGCCGCTTGCAAATCCAGGTCGGTGACGACCCGGACCAGCAGCTCCAGCGGCTGCGCATGCTGGAGGTCACCACCGGTCCTGGCGGCGACGAAGCCCTGACGCTGCTGGGCAACCTGATGTCGGTGCCGGCCGACCGCCTGCCGCCGCTGGCCGACCCGGCCGTTGCGGCATCGGCCGAGCGCCAGCGCCAGCGCACCAAGGCCTTGCTGATGCGGGTCTCGCAAGGCCTGACCGGCCCGGTCTGCCTGATCTTCGAGGACGTGCACTGGATCGACCCGTCCACCCGGGAGCTGGTCCAGCGCATGATCGACGGCCCGCGCCAGCAACCCCTGCTGCTGCTGCTGACCCAGCGCAGCGGGCCGGTCACCGCCGACGCCGGCTTTGCCGTGCCCACGCTGGCGCTGGCCGGGCTGGGCGCTGACGCGGCGCGGGCGCTGGTGCAAGGCGCCATCGGCAGCGCGCTGCTGGCCACCGACCTGGTGCGCTGGCTGGCCGCCCGGTCCGACGGTGTGCCGCTGTTTATCGAAGAATCCGCCCGCATGGCCGCCGTGCTGGCCGCCAGCCAGCCCACCGCCGACGTCGCCTCGTCGCTGCGCGACTCCGTGCCCGACACCTTGCAAGACCTGTTGATGGCCCGGCTGGACCAGTTGCCGCTGGCCAAGCGCGCGGCGCAGATGGGCGGCGCGCTGGGCCGGACCTTCAGCCATGCGCTGATCGAGGCCGTCAATGCGCACGTCGATTCACCGATCCACCTGCCGGCGCTGGACCAGGAGCTGACCGCACTGGCCCGCGCCGGGCTGCTGGGCGTGCAGGGCGAAGGCGCAGGCCGGCAGTACGTCTTCAAGCACTCGCTGGTGCGCGACGCGGCCCACCAGTCGCTGCTGGAGCGCGACCGCCGGCGCCTGCACGCGGCAATCGCCGACGTGCTGCAACACCAGTTTGCCGCGCTCTGCGACAGCCAGCCCGAGCAACTGGCGCTGCACCAGGAGTTGGCCGGCATGACCGACGCCGCGCTGGCCGGCTGGGAGCGCGCCGCGCGCCACGCCACCCAGCGGTCGTCACTGGACGAGGCCATCGCCCACCTGCGGCGCGCGCTGCGCCTGGTGGTGCTGCAGCCGCCGGGTACTGACCGCGACCGCACCGAGCTGCGCCTGCTGCTGCCGCTGGCCAGCCGGCTGATCGCCACGGCCGGGTATGGCGCCGAAGCCGTCCAGGCCGTGTACGGCCGCGCGCTGGCCCTGGGCCAGACGCTGGGCGACCCCGTCTCGCTGACCAAGGCCCGGCTGGGGCTGGGCGGCTACCACTACATGCGCGGCGATCTGACCCGCGCGATGGCGCTGGCGCAGGAGGTCGAGGCCAGCCTGGGCGACCAGCCTGCGCCGCGCGCCCGGGTCCAGTCCACCTGGGCCCAGGCCAACGTGCTGTTCAGCCGGGGCCAGTTGCGCCAGGCCATGGTGATGATGGACCGCTGCAAGGCCGAGCACAGCGTGCTGGGCCACCGGCCCGCCGCGGTGCAGGACCCGGCCGTGATGTGCCTGTGCTACGCGTCCTGGGCGCTGTGGGCGCTGGGCCTGCCCGACCAGGCGCTGGCCAGTGCAGCGCAGGCGGTGGCGCTGGCCGAGGCGCTGGCGCACCGCTTCAGCATCGGTCAGGGGTATGGGTTCCTCGGCGTGGTGCACTACCTGCGCGGTGAAACCGCGGCCGGCCTGCTGGCCATCCAGCGGGCGCTGGAGGTCAGCGAGGCCGGCGGCTTCGCCGTCTGGCTGGCGCACGCCAAGGTGATGCACGGCCGGCTGCAAGCCGAGCAAGGCGCGCTGGCGGTCGGTCTGGCAGCGATGGACGAGGGCCATGCGCTGTGGGCGGCCACGGGCGCGGTGGTGACGCAGCCGCTCTACCTGGTGCTGCGCGCCGAAGGCCTTTCACTGGCCGGCCGGCCGGACGAGGCCCTGGCCCTGATCGAGCAGGCCCATGCGCTGGTCGAGCGCCACGGCGAGCGCTGCCATGCCCCTGAGGTGCACCGCCTGCGGGGCCTGCTGCTGCGCCAGGCCGGCCGCCCGGCGGCCGAAGCCGAGCACTGGCTGCAGGCCGGGCTGGACTGCGCCGTGGACCTGCAGCTGCACGGCATGGCGCTCAAGGGCGCGATCGCGCTGGCGCAAAACTGGCAAAGCCAGGGCCAGACGGTGCGGGCGTGCGACCTGCTGAGCCGGCACCAGGCCCATTTCACTGAAGGCCTGCAGACCCGCGATTTGCAGGTGGCGCAGTCGCTGCTGGCAGCGTGGCGCCTTAGCGCCTGAAGCCCGCCCACTGCCAGCCTGGGTTCAGCACTGGGATCAGCCGATCGCCGGCACGTTGAAGACCTGCCGCAGGTAGGCCAGAAAGGTCTGGTCGTCGCACAGGATCTTGCCCGGGCTGTCCGACAGTTTGGCCACCGGCTGGCCGTTGCAGTGGGCAAGCTTCATCACGATATGCAAGGTGTGCAGGCCGACATCGTTGGTCAGGTTGGTGCCGATGCCAAAACCCAGCTGGGTGCGGTCGGCAAAGTGGCGGTACAGCTCGAAGGACCGCGGCAGGTTGAGGCCGTCCGAAAACACCAGCCGCTTGGTGTGGGTGTCGATGCGCAACCGGGCATAGTGCGCCAGTGCCTTTTCGCCCCAGACCACCGGATCACCCGAGTCGTGCCGCAGGCCGTCGAACAGCTTGGTGAAGTAGAGGTCGAAGTCGGCCAGAAACGCGTCCATGCCGACCACGTCGGTCAACGCCACGCCCAGGTCGCCGCGGTACTCCTGCACCCAGGCCTCCAGCGCGGCCGTCTGGAAGTCGCGCAGTCGCACGCCCAGCGCCTGGTAGGTCTGCAAGAACTCGTGCGCCATCGTGCCGATCGGCACCAGCCCCAGGTCACGCGCCAGCAGCACGCAGGACGTGCCCTTGAAGTACTCGGGCACCTCAGCCGCCAGCGTGGCCACCACCTCGCGGTGCCACGCGCCCGAGAAGCGCCGGCGCACACCGAAATCGAAAAACTCGAACGGGTTGCGGCGCGGGGCCTCCTGGCCAAAGGCGCGCAGCATCGCCACCTTCTCGGCCAGCCGGCGCCGGCCCTCGGCCAGCGCATCGGCCTGGTCGAAACGGCGGAAGTACAGCTCGTTGACGATCGCCAGCACATGGATCTCGAAGGCCATCACATGCACCTGCGGGCCGCGCGCCACGATCTCCAGCGTGCCCTGGTTGTCGCGCACCTCGATGAAATCGCGCTGGAACTGGAAGATGCGCAGGAAGTCGACGAAGTCGCTCTTGATGAAGCGCAAGGAGCGCAAATAGGCCAGCTCGTCGGGCTGGAAGCGCAGGCTGCAGAGGTGATCGAGCTGCTCGTTGATCTCGGGGATCAGGTGCGTCAGCGGGTAGTCGCGCGCATTGCGGCAGATGAAGATGTACTCGGCCTGCGTCTGCGGATGCCGGTGCAGCATCGCCTGCCACATCGTGAACTTGTAGAGATCGGTCTCCAGCAGGCTGTGCAGCACGGGTTGCATGGGGATGGCGCAGGCGGCGCAGGCGGTCAGGGAACCAGGGCTGGCAGTATAGGATTGCCCGCCATGGCAACACCTACCGGCATTCGACGGCGCGACTGGCTGGTCCGCACGGCCAGCATCACCGCCACTACCGCCACTACCGCAACCACCGCCGCCACCTTGGCACCGTTGCGCGCAGCCTGGGCCCAGGCCAGCCCGGCGTGCACCGGCGACGAAGCGCTGTGCCGCCTTGTCAGCCCGGCGGGTCAGGACCACAGCAACACCCACGCCGTGCTGGTCGAGCAGGCCGGCCGCATCCGGGCCGAGGCCTACTTCCGCGGGCAGGACAAACCGTCGGGCCGCTGGTTCGAGCAGACGGTCGACTTCACGCCCGAGAGCCCGCACGACCTGCGCTCGATCACCAAGAGCGTGGTCGGCCTGCTGGCCGGCATCGTGCACGGGCGCGGCCAGCTGGGGCCATTGCACACGCCGGTGTTCGACTACTTTCCCGAACACGCCGACCTGGCCACGCCCGAGCGCCGCCAGATCACGGTGCAGCACCTGCTGGACATGACACCCGGCTGGCAGTGGCGCGAATGGGACCTGCCCTACACCAACCCGGCCAACAGCGAGACAAGCATGGGCAGGGCAGCCGACCGCGACCGCTACCTGCTGAGCCTGCCGCAGCTGCACACACCCGGTACCCACTGGGACTACAGCGGCGGCGCCACCGCGCTGCTGGGCGAGATCGTCGAGCGCAGCGCCGGCCAGCCGCTGCAGGCCCTGGCACAGGACACCTTGTTCGGTCCGCTGGGCTTCAAGGACGTGGCCTGGCGCACCGGCTGGCGCGACAAGGCGCTGGCCTACTCGGGCCTGCGCCTGACGCCGCGCCAGCTGGCGCAACTGGGCCGATTGATGCTGGCCGGCGGGCGCTGGCAGGGCGACGCGCTGCTGCCCGAGCCCTGGGTGGCGGCGACGATGACCCCGGGTGTGGCCGCGGCCGACGGGCTGCGCTACAGCCGCCAGTGGTGGCATGGCGGCTTCACACGGGGTGCTGGCGCGGGTTTCAGTTGGGTGGGTTGTCTGGGCAACGGCGGCCAGCGCCTGTTTGCCGTGCCGGCGCTGGACCTGGTGGTGGTGGTCACCGCCGGGCGCTACAACCAACCCAACAACGGCCGGGCCTCGGGCGAGATCTTCCGCGCGGTGCTGGAGCAGCTGCGGGCCTGATCAAGCCGCCGCCCGCGCTGCAACGCGGTGGCCGCTGTGTCAGAAGGTGCCGGGGTAGGCGCCGCCGTCCATCAGGATGTTCTGGCCGGTGATGTAGCCGGCGTGTGCGCTGCACAAGAACGCACAGGTCGCGCCAAACTCGTCGGCCGTGCCAAAGCGCTGGGTCGGGTTGAGCTTGCGGCGGGCGTCCAGCAAGGCCTCGACAGTCTGGCCCGACTTCTGTGCAGCGCCGGCCAGCGTGCCGCGCAGTCGGTCGGTGTCGAACGGCCCTGGCAGCAGCGCGTTGACCGTGACATTGCGCGAGGCCAGCTGGGTCTGGCGCGCCACGCCTGCCACAAAGCCGGTCAAACCGGACCGCGCACCGTTGCTCAGGCCCAGGATGTCGATCGGCGCCTTGACGGCGGCCGAGGTGATGTTGATCACCCGGCCGAAGCCGCGCTCGGCCATCGCATCCACCGTGGCCTTGATCAGCTCGATGGGGGTGAGCATGTTGGCGTCCAGCGCCTTCAGCCAGGCCTCGCGGTCCCAGGTGCGGAAGTCACCCGGCGGCGGGCCACCGGCGTTGTTGACCAGGATGTCGACCTGCGGGCAGGCCGCCAGTGCAGCGGCCCGGCCCTCGGGCGTGGTGATGTCGCCGGCCACCGCCCGCACCTGGACAGTGGGGTTGAGCGCACGCAACTCGGCGGCGGTGGCTTGCAGCGCGACGTCACCACGCGCGGTGATCACGACGTTGACGCCCTCGCGCACCAGCGCCGCGGCGCAGCCCTTGCCCAAGCCCCTGCTGGCGGCGCAGACCAGCGCCCATTTGCCCGATATGCCGAGATCCATGCGATTAGCTCCGTGGTTTTTGGCAGTATGCCGCCCCTGCCGGCGTGCCGCCCGAAGCGGTCTCGACCTGGAGACCGTGGCCCACGCCAGCCGACCAACTCAGCGCGCGACGTCGTGGCCGGTGGTCAGCCGTGCTCAGTCGCTGAAACGGGGGTCCAGACCCGTCGATTCGCGCCGCGGCGGTGCCGCAGCGGCGGCGAAACTGGCCAGGTGCTGGTCAGCGAGCGAGGTGACGTCGGTCGACACCACGAGCTGCCACCCATCGGGTTGCGTCTCCTCGGCGATGCGCAGGCTGCGGCCATCGCACAGCGCTGCATCCGAGACGCGCCGCGGCGTCTGGCGCTGGCGCCAGCGCGCTGCGGCAAGCCAGCCATCGATGTCGTCGGTGTCGATGCGCAAGCCATGCCGGTGCTGGTGGGCGGCGCGCAGGATGGCCTCCCAGGTCGGCGCGTCGCCGGCGCCGCCGCAGTGCAGGTCGACGAAGCTGCGGTTGGCAAAGACCAGCCGCTCCTGGGGGTCGAACAGCCCGATCGCCAGGCTGGAGCGCTGCAGGCCTTCGAGCAGCTGCTCCACCGCGGCCTCGTTGGCGGGTTGCACGGCACCCTGCGCAGCCACGCCAGCATGCGGCCGCGCGGCCATCCAGCGCAGGGTCTCGTCCCCCACCAGCGGCCGGGCAAAGAGGTAGCCCTGGCCCTTGTCGCATTGCAGCCGCGCCAGCACGTCGGCCTGGCCTGCCGTCTCGATGCCTTCGGCCACCGTGCCCATGCCCAGGCTGCGTGCGACGCGTACCGTGGCGGCGATCAGCACCCGGTGGTGCGGGCTGGTTTCGGCCTGGCTGACAAACGAGCGGTCGATCTTCACCACATCCACCGGCAACAGGTGCAAGCTGGCCAGTGACGAATAGCCGGTGCCGAAATCGTCGAGCGCCAGCGTCAGTCCGAGCGACTTCAGCTCGTGCAGCCGACCCTGCACGTTGGCGTCTTGTGCCGCCAGCGACTCGGTCACCTCCAGCTGAAGATTCACGGCCGGCATGCCACTGGCGCGCAGCGCCTGGGCTACCTGGTTGACCAGCGCCGGGTCGGCGAGCTGAGCGCGCGACAGGTTGACCGACAGGGTGCGCGGTGCGCGGTCGCCCAAGACGCGCTGCCAGCGAACGAACTCACGGCAAGCCTCGCCCAGCACAAATTCGCCGAGCGGGCCGATCAGGCCCGTCTCTTCGGCCACCTCGATGAACTCCACCGGCGGCACGATGCCCCGGACCGGGTGGCGCCAGCGCACCAACGCCTCGGCTGCGATGCAGTCGCCGCTGGCCAGGTCGACGATGGGTTGGTAGACGACAAACAGCTCGCCTTCGAGCAGCGCCCGGCGCAGCCCGCTCTCGACATTGCCCCGCCGCTCCGCGCGCTCCTTCATCGACGTTTCGAAGACGCTGTAGCGGGCGCCGCCGTCGCGTTTGGCTTCGCGCATCGCGATGCCCGCATCCTGCAGCAGGCAATCGGCGTCGGCGCCAGCCTGAGCGCGCAGCACCACGCCCATGCTGGCGCTGGCATGCACCCACTGTCCGCCGATGCTGTAGGGCTTGCACAGCGCGTCGAGCAGGCGCTGGGCGATGTTGTGCGCATCGTCGGCGTGGCGCAGCCCTTCGAGCACGACGACGAACTCGTCTCCACCCAGGCGCGCCGCGGTTCGCTGCGGTTCTGCTGGCCGGCCCACCGCGTCGCCGGCCCGTACGGTGCCGTTCAAGCGTCCGGCCAGCAGCCGCAGCAGTTCGTCACCGGCATCCTGGCCCAGCGTGACATTGACGCTGTTGAAGCGGTCACAGTTGATGAACATGACCGCAAATTCATAGCCCGTGTCGCGGCGCGCCGCGGCCAGTGCGCGCTCGATGTGTTCCAGCACCACGGTGCGGTTCGGCAGCGCTGTCAGGTGGTCGGTGCGGCTGGTGTCGCGCAGCTGCGAGTCCAGGCGCTGTTGTTCCTGGGCCACCACCAGCGTGGCATCGCTGAGGCTGGCCATCAGTGACCCGTCGTCCAGCTTGAGCAGGCTCAGCTCTAGGGTCCGGGCCCCGACGCCGTGTGCCGCTGCAGCCGGCAGTGCGATGCGCAGCGATTCGCAGACCACGCCGCTGGGCGCTGCGTAAGCGGACGCCATGGCGCGCAATGACGGCGCTGCGGACGCCAACACGTCGAACAGGTTGAGCAGGTTGCCGTCAGGCGCCAGCGGCATCAGCAGTTGCGCCGACATCGGGTTGATCATCGTGATCTCGCCGTCAGGCGCCACCTGCATCAGGCCGATCGGCGCCTGGTACAGGAACTGCATCAGCGCCTCGTGGGAGGCTACGGAATCCGATTTCATCGCGTGTCAGCCTTCACAGCGTTTCAGACGGCAGCAGCTTGTGCGGGCAAAGCCAGCTCGGCACGCCAGCGTTCCACGCGGTTGCGGCCTTGCGCCTTGGCGGCATACATCGCGGTGTCGGCGCGTTTGAGCAGGTCTGCGACGCCGGCCACCGTGTCATCCATCGTGGCCACACCGGCGCTGACGGTGTAGCGGATCGGCCTGCCGTCGACCTCCACCGCATGTTCGGCGATGCGCTGGCACAAGCGCGACGCGACCGCACAGGCACCGTCCAGCGTGGTGTCGGGCAGCAGCACCACGAACTCCTCGCCGCCAATCCTTGCCACCACGTCCATGGTCCGGAACGTGGCGCTCAAGCCGGCGGCCAGGTGACGCAAGACGGCGTCGCCCGCGGCATGGCCATGCGCATCGTTGACGCGCTTGAAGTGGTCGGCATCGACCATCACGATCGACAGCGGCCGGGGTTGCCGGTGCCAGCGTTGCACTTCGAGGTCAGCCGCTTCGAAGAACGCGCGGCGGTTCACCAACCCGGTGAGATGGTCGCAGCTGATGACGCTGCGCAGCGTTTCATTGGCTTCACGGCGGTCGCTGATGTCTCGCACGATCAGGCTGTAGGCGCGCTCTTCGGCGGGCGCTTCTTCGTCGGCCAGCAGCGGCGCGATCAGGCAGCTGCCCCAGAAACGCGAGCCGTCGGCGCGGCACAGCCAGCCTTCGTCCAGGCTCCAGCCGCTGCGGTCGGCTTCCTGCAGACGGTCGAGCATGCGTTGCCCGGCCAGGCCCTCGGCGGGGTAAAACAGGGCATAGGGTTTACCGACCACCGCGTCGGCAGCGAACCCGGTGAGGCGGGCGACGCCGTGGTTCCAGTCGGTGGCGCGGCCGGCGGCGTCCAGCGTCATCAGGGCGTAGTCGCTGATGCCGGCCACGATGGTGCTGATCCAGGCCTGGCTGAGCCGCAGTTCGCGTTCGCGCTTCACCGCCAACGACACATCGCTGAGCACGGCCATCAGACGGGTCTCGTCGAGCTTGAGCAAACTTAGACTCAGCACTTGCGGGTCCTTTTTGCCTGGTTGACCCGCGTCCACCTGCATCTGCAAGCCTTCGCACACCATGCCGTGGCTGGCATTGAAAGTTTGCGCACGGCAAAGCAGATCGGGTGCAACCGGGCGCAGTGCCGTGAACAGGTTGTCGAGGTTGCCATCGCGTGAGAGCGGCATCAGCAGCTGCGCGCACAAGGGGTTGGCCATCAGGATCTCACCGTCCAGTCGCGTTTGCACGATACCGATCGGGGCCATGTAGAGGAACTGGAGCAGCGCCTCGTATTCTTCGTCAGGGGTCGAAAGCACGGCGGGTTGCCGCTCAGACGGGGCGGTGCACCAGCACCCAGCGGGTGCCCGCGCCGGGGATGGCCAGCAAACGCAACTTCACCTTCACCGGCCGCATGCGCAAGGTCAGCACATAGTCGATCGTCGCGTCCAGCGTGCTGCCGTGGGTCGCCGCGTCCTCGAATCGCTGGGCCACGAGAAAATTGTTCATGCACGGCGCCACCACGGTGAACAGCGGGTGGCCCAGCACCCGCGAAGGCGACAGACCGGCGGCGACCGACTCGAAGCGGTTGTAGCGGCACACGACGCCGGCAGCATCGATGCCGATGGTGCCGAAGTCGAGCGTATCGAGATCGGCGTCGCTGGCCTGGGCCAGCCAGCGGGGCAGGTCGGTGTCGGTGAAGGCGATGGCGATGGCGGTGGCTTGATCGGCAGACATGGGAGCTCCAGAAATGAGTCGGCGCGCAGGGGTTCGGCGGTGCGCGGGTTCCACATGACATCGGCAGCTGCCGCCTGATCTTGATGCCCGACGCGTCCGGCACGGCTTCGGTGCCGCGTAAAGCGCCGCTGTTACAGCGCTATTCGACCGCTGCAGGCCCGGCCCGCGTACCCGTCCGGTGATCCCCGCCGGTCCAGGATCAGGGTTTCGCGCCAGCCCTCGGTGGTACCGAAGCCCCCGCTTGGTGCAGGCGTTCCATGGGCTGACCGATGTCGGGTATTGCCTGACCAGCGGGGTGAACCGGCGCCGGGTCACCAGGGTCGGCCGCGATCACGGCAACACCAAGCTGACAACGCGCCGGCGCGAAGGCCGCGATCGGCGCGCGTCGCACCCCGCCTCACGCCACGCGGATCAGCTTCTTGTTGACAAACTCCTGGATGCCCGCGGCCGAGAGCTCACGGCCATAGCCCGAGTGCTTGACGCCGCCAAACGGCAGGTCGGGCAGCGACACGGCGGCCGAGTTGACAAACACCATGCCGGTGTCGATCCGGCGCGCCAGCCGACGGCCGCGCTCGACGTCTTGAGTGAACACCGAGCCACCCAGGCCGAAGGGCGAGTTGTTGGCCAGCGCCACCGCGGCGGCTTCATCGGGCACGCGAAAAAACAGCGCCACCGGGCCAAAGAATTCTTCGTTGAACACCGGGTTGTCCTCCGTGATGTCGGCCAGGATCGTGGGCTGCATGAAGTTGCCCGGCATGCCCGCCACCCGCTCGCCACCCAGCACCAGCCTGGCGCCGTGCTGCACGGCGGTTTGCACTTGCTGCTCCAGCTTGTCCAGCGCCTCGGCCGAGCTGAGCGGCGCCAGCGTGCTGCGCTCGTCCATGGGGTCGCCCGGCTTGAACTCGGCCATCATCGCCTTGAACTGGTCCAGAAAGGCATCCGCCACGGCGTCCAGCACGATGAAGCGCTTGGACGCGGTGCAAGCCTGCCCCGCATTGCCCATGCGGCCGCTGACGGCCTGCTTCACAGCGCGGGCCATGTCGGCATCTTCCAGCACGATGAAGGCGTCGCTACCGCCCAGCTCCATCGTCGACTTCTTCAGGTTCTGGCCAGCCCGTGCGGCCACCACGTCACCGGCCGCTTCACTGCCGGTCAAGGCCACACCGCGCACGCGCGGGTCGTCGATCAGCGCGGCCACCTGGTCTTTCGAC
>JBBRZR010000092.1:0-13042 GCA_038236495.1 Burkholderiales bacterium | reverse complement strand
GGGCCTTGTAGCCGGTGACCATGCCGCGGATGACGTCGATGTGGTCCAGCACCGGCTGGTTCAGCGGTTGCTGCACGCCGATCTGCAGCAGCGACGGGTTGGCAAAGGTGTAGGGCGAGAAGTTGCTGCCCGCCGGATCCCTCGCCACGATCGCCACGACGATCTCGGCACCAGCCCGCACCACCAGTTTTTCACCCATGGTGGCGCAACCGGCGGTGTCGATGTCGGTGTTGTGCGTGGCGGCGGCCACGGCCAGGGCTTCCACCGCAGCGTTTGTCCGCTTGGCGATGCCCGGGTAGGACGCGCAGGCGATGAACGACAGGCGGTCGATCAGCTGGCCGCTGGCGGCAAAGTTGTTGCCGGTGCGCAGGCCATCGACGATGGCTTGCGGGCTCACCTTGGCGCTGCGCACCATCGTGTAGTTGCGTTGGTACTCGCCCGGCAAGAAGTCTTGGGTCGTGCGGCGGTCGTCCGGGCCGAACGAGCCGCGGTTGTGCCAGTCGGAGCTGGCAAAAAACCAGAAGTTGCGGCCCTCGCCCAGCAGCGCGTCCCACACGCCGCCCACCACGGCGCCGTAGACGCCGGTGCCGCCGTAGGTGGTGCCGCCGACCGAGTCGGTCGATACGCCATTGATGGTCTGGCGCAGCGGCTTGTATTCACCGCGGTCCGACGACGCGCCGTGACCCGGCTGGGTTTCGAAGCCAAACGCCACCTTGGGTGCGGCGTTGTTGAAGTTGCGCAGGTGCTCGATGTTGTAGCCGTTGTTGCCGTTGGCATTGAACGGGCCGGCGCGCTCCAGGTGGGCGGGCACGTAGTAGCTGCCGTTCGGGTGGTTCTCGGCCATCCACTTCAGCGCTTCGATCGTTTTGAGGTGGCCGCGCTCACCGATACCGGCGGCGCTGCCGCTCTGGATCAGTTTCTGGCCGGTGGCGTTCCAGCTGACGTCGGTGGCGTTTTGGCTGCCGGTGACGGCGCAGTTCCAGTTGTTGCCGGTGGCTGAGCCGGTGATGTTGCCGCGGCTGGTGTCGGTGTCGCCGCGGTCGAAGCAGTACGACCATTTGGCCAGCGCGCTGGCGTTGCCCTGGCCGACGTAGCCGCCCAGCGGGACGTAGCCGGCAACCGTCAGCGGCGTGGCGCTGGCGGCGGTCTCGGGCATCTGGCCGGTGATCACGCTCATCGAGGCATGCTCATGGCCGGCCACCACCGATTCCAGGCCGAGGAACAGCGGCACGTTCTTGGCGACGGCCTGGCTTTCGAGCAGGGGGTACTGCACTTCTTGCAGGGACTGCCAGCGCCACATGTTGCCGCTGCCACCCACGCCGCCGCCGTCACCCTTGAGCTTGGCTGCGCCGATGCTGTTGGTCCAGGTGGTGGTCGGGCCCTTGCCGGCGACAAACGGGTAGTCCGGCGTGCTCAGGCTGGTGTCTTCGACCAACGAGCAGTTGCGGTTGCCGTTGCCACCGTGTCCGGCCTGTACAAACCAGTCCAGGCCAAAGTTGCCGTCCGACTTGTCGGTGGCCTTCTTGACCAGTTTCTGCATCGAGATCGAGCCGTCCGAGCAGGTGGTGTGGTTGTGGAAGTCACCCGCCACGTACTGGCCCGGCGTCTTGCCGGCGGCGGTGGCGGGGCTGGGCGCAGCGACCAGTGTCAAGGTGCCAATGGTGGCAAGCGCCGCAAGGGCGATGGGGTGGTGGGTGAAGCGGTGGATCATGTCGAGAACTCCTGTGGGGTGGATGGGCGCCGCCGTGGTGCTGCGCTCAGGCAAATCGAAAGCTCGCAAAATCGACGGTCAGGGTGGCGTTGACAGTGCCGCCCTGCTCGAAGACCAGCGTCAGGGGGTAGCTGCGGCCGACCTCCAGCGGGTGCCGCAGGTCGAGCAGGCGGACAAAACGCCCGCCTTCAGAAAGGGCAGACTCCTGCCCGGCCGGGATCAAGAAATTCAGACCGGGGCCGACGCCGCTTCCGCTGCCGCTGCCGGTGCCGCTGCCGGTGCCGGTGCCGCTGCCGGGCCTGGTGGCGCCGCCCGTCAGCACAACACCGCCCATCTCGGCAGCGGCCGCCACCGGCGTCTGCACCTGGACCAGCCGGTCATCGCGGCTGACCTCGTCGAAGCGCATGCACACCACGGCCGTGGTGGCGTTGGGCTCGCTGGCGCGAGTCCAGGGGTGGAGGATGCGCATCGTGGGCGAGAAAAACTCGCACGCCCGCGCGCCCGGGGTCAGCAGCGCCACGCCCAGGGCCAGGCTGCCACGCAGCACATCACGCCGGATCAAGTGCGGTTTCATGTCTCGGCTCGGGTGCAAAGTCGGCGGAAGGGGGGGCTGTCAGTCGCGGCGGCGGCGGGCCATGAAGCCGACCGCAGCCAAACCCGCCAACAACATCGCATAGGTTTCCGGCTCGGGCACCGCGGTGATGCGGATATTATCGAAAGCAATATTGCCGCCGTTGCTGGAAAATACCATCGACTGGGCCGTGCCCTTGAAAGTCAGGGTAATGTTCTGCCAGTTGCAGAAAGCGCTGCTGCTGCAGTTGGAATCAAGCTGGTTTTCACCCAGGCCGATCTTGCCCAGACGCTGGCCGGTGCCGTTGAGGCCGGCAAAAATCTGCACCACGCTGAACGCGTCGACCATCGAGGCGTAATCCAGCGACACCGCGCCCACAAAACCCGTCAGCGGGCTGGCGCCGTTGCCGCCGGCAATGTTCAACACGGCGCTGACCGAGGCGGGGTCGACAAACATCACCGTGCCGGCGAAGGGGTCGGACGTGCCCGGGGTCGGCACGTTGCTGAAATACGGGCCGGCGGCGTCGTTGCGCAGCGCCAGGGCGCTGTCGCTGAAGCTGGCGCCAATGGCGGCGTAGGTGTTCAGCACCGAGACGAAACTGGTTGCGGCTTCAAAGTCGATGGTCAGTGGGCTGTTGGCAAACGACGGCGCCGCGGCGGCCAGTAGGGTCAGTGCCAGCAGGGTTCGGCAGGGTTTCATGGTCAGACTCCAGAGTGATGGGAGAGGTCAAGCGCATGCCTGAACCCCGGGGACTGCGGCAGTCTAGGACCGAGTTATCCGGAATTTCAACCTTCAATCCATGACATCGAGCTCAATATATTGTTTGCACTGTCACCTCATATTCATATGAGTGTCACAAACCCCCGGGTCGCGGGGGTTTCGAGGATGTTGCTGGGGTTTTGTCATCGTCTTGTCACCGGCGCGGCAAACCTGGTTGGCGGGTGTCGGCAGTGCAGGCGGTGTACGCCGCGCCTCAAGTGCGGTAGAAAGGGGCCGATACCGCGATCAGGCCCAGGTGCGTCGCAGGCCGATCCACCTCGCCTTCCCGTCACCTCGCAGCCCCCATCACCGTCGCCCACCCGCCGCCATGACCGACAACCGCCGCAACCACTACCGCGTGCTGCATGTGCAGGCCGACGCCCCGGTGGAGGTGATCAAGGCCAGCTGGCGCACCCTGCTGAGCCGGCTGCGCCAGCACCCCGACCTGGGCGGCAGCCACGCCCAGGCGGTGATGGTCAACGAGGCCTGGGCGGTGCTGGGCGACCCTGACCGGCGTGCGGCCTATGACCTGCAGCGGCGCCAGATCACCACGGCCCTGCTGGCTGGCGACGGTGGGCGCACCGCACTGTCGCCACGCGGGCAGGCGGGTGCCGAGGTGCAGCAGGCCACGCGGCCCGCATTTCACTGTCCGCTGTGCGCGCAGCCGTTTGCCGGGGCGCTGCGGCCCGACAGCCGTTGCACCCAATGCCACAGCCCGCTGGCTTCGTTGCCCGGGCCGGGGTTGCAGGGCCAGGAACTGCCGGCCCACGAATTGCCCACCCACCATCTGCCGGCCCGGCGCGGTGCGGTGCGGCGCGACCAGAGCCACGTCGCGCTGGTGCATGTGGGCTGGCCGTCACCCGCGCTGCCGGTGCGCTGGCGCGACCTGTCGCTGACGGGCCTGAGTTTTTATGCGCCGCAGCCTCTGCCGGTTGGGCAGCGGCTGCGGCTGATCGACAGCGCGCTGGAGGGCGTGGTCGAGGTGGTGGGTTGCCGCGCCCAGGGCCGGGTCTTTACCGTGCATGCCCGGCTGTTGACGGCGCTGCTGATGCAGGCCACGGGCGTGTTCGTCTCGGCGCAAGCCTGATCCGGCATCGTGCCCGACCTCATCCCGCCACCCTCCAGCCTTCATCCCGCCAGGCGCCGCAGGCCTTGTGGCATCATCCGGCGCCCCGAACCGATGGCCAGCCCGGCCGCATGAGTGACACACGATGGACCTGAAACTGCCGATCACGATTCACGATGAACTGAACGACGAGGTGATCGAATCCACCGGCGTGCTCGACCTCGCCAGCGGTGAGATCCGCGACGTCAAATATGTTGATTTCGACACCGAAACCGGCGGTTTCCCTGCCGAAAGCGTTGACTACGACTTCACCTGCGGCACGCTGAGCAACGGCAGCAAGGATGTCGAGTTCCGCATCGAGGTCGATGTGGTGGGTCGGAAGTACTCGATCACGCCCAGCGAATTGCTGGAGCTGAAGGGCCGTGCCGCCAAGCTGTTCTCGGCCCCGCCGGGCGGCCATCCCGCCGCCGAGCCAGCGGCAAAGACTGGCGCCAAGCGCGGCCGCAAGTAAGGCGGTATCGCGGACCGTCGCCCAGGCTGCACATCAGGCGGCAAACCAGCCGGCAAGCCAGCTGGCAACGCCACGGGCCACGGGCGCCTTGTCAGTCGCGATGGGGGCTCACCTGCCTCGCGCAGCTATGCATGGCCTTTCATGGGGGTGTGTACCAGAGCGGCTTGCGTTTGCGCGTGTTGGGGTGGTGCTGCTTGTGCTGCATCGGAGCAGGTGATCGGCGAGACCGTGGGTATTGATCCATCCGGCGCCGGAGACGGACCGGATTAACGCGGGATTACCCGGTGTTCTGTGCGGGATCCGGCCTGGCACGACAGCTGCAATGAAGGCTGTGTTGCCAATCCCTGGTTCCACCCTTCTGGAGACACCCATGACACTCTACGCAGCCCCCGGCACCCCCGGCGCCAAAATCACCTTCAAGGCCCGTTACGACAACTTCATCGGTGGCCGGTTTGTCGCGCCGGTCGAGGGCCAGTACTTCGACGTGATCACCCCGATCACCGGCAAGCCCTACACCCAGGCCGCGCGCTCTACCGCCGCCGACATCGAGCTGGCGCTGGACGCTGCGCACGCTGCCACCAAAGGCTGGGCCGCCACCCCGGCCGCGGAGCGTGCCAACGTCCTGCTGAAGATTGCCGACCGCATCGAGACCAACCTGGAACTGCTGGCCTACGCCGAGACGGTGGACAACGGCAAGGCGATCCGCGAGACGCTGAACGCCGACATCCCGCTGGCGGCCGACCACTTCCGCTACTTTGCCGGCTGCCTGCGGGCGCAGGAGGGCTCGCTGACCGAGGTCGACGGCAACACCATCGCCTACCACTTCCATGAGCCGTTGGGCGTGGTCGGCCAGATCATCCCCTGGAACTTCCCGATCCTGATGGCCGCCTGGAAGCTGGCGCCGGCGCTGGGCGCGGGCAACTGCGTGGTGCTCAAGCCGGCCGAATCCACCCCCGTCAGCATCCTGGTGCTGATGGAGCTGATCGCAGACCTGCTGCCCGCCGGTGTGCTCAACATCGTCAACGGCTACGGCCGTGAAGCCGGCATGCCGCTGGCCACCTCCAAGCGCATCCAGAAGATCGCCTTCACCGGCAGCACCGCCACCGGCCGGGTCATCGCCCAGGCCGCGGCCGCCAACCTGATCCCGGCCACGCTGGAGCTGGGTGGCAAAAGCCCCAACATCTTCTTCGAGGACGTGGCGGCGCAGGACGATGCCTTTCTCGACAAGGCCATCGAAGGCCTGGTGCTGTTTGCCTTCAACCAGGGTGAGGTCTGCACCTGCCCCAGTCGCGCGCTGATTCAGGAGTCGATCTACGACAAGTTCATGGCGCGGGCGCTGCAGCGTGTGGCCGCGATCAAGCAGGGCAGCCCGCTGGACACCGACTCGATGATGGGCGCCCAGGCCTCGGCGATGCAGATGGACAAGATCCTGTCCTACCTGGAGGTGGGCAAGCAAGAGGGCGCGCAAGTGCTGTGCGGCGGCAACCGGGCCGAGCTGGGGGGTGACCTGGCGGGCGGCTACTACATCCAGCCCACGCTGTTCAAGGGCCACAACAACATGCGGGTATTCCGCGAGGAGATCTTTGGCCCGGTGCTGGCGGTGACCACCTTCAAGGACGAGGCCGAGGCGCTGCAGATTGCCAACGACACGCCTTACGGCCTGGGCGCGGGGGTGTGGAGCCGCGACGGCAGCCGTGCCTACCGCATGGGCCGCGCGATCCAGGCGGGCCGGGTCTGGACCAACTGCTACCACGCCTACCCGGCCGGCGCGGCGTTTGGCGGCTACAAGGAGTCGGGCATCGGTCGCGAGACCCACAAGGCCATGCTCGACCACTACCAGCAGACCAAAAATCTGCTGGTCAGCTACTCGCCCAACGCACTGGGCTTTTTCTGAGCCGAGCCTGATTCGCGGCGCCTATCGCGGCGCGAAGCCATGCCGTGCCAGGATCGCCTGGCCGGCCGGCGCCAGCAGGAAATCGACATACCGGCGCGCCGCTTCGGGCGCTTTGTTCATCACCGTCACGCCGCAGCTGGCACTGACGTTGATGGCACCGGGCAGCAGCATGCGGGTCTGGCCGGGCTGCTCGCGCACGGCGATCACCGCATTGGTGCCCTAGATGATGAACAGATCGGCCGCGCCCTGCGGCCGAAACTCGGCGCTGCCGGTTCGCCGTTTCGGCGTTCTGCAGTTTGACCGCAGTGCGTCGCCGCTCAGTGCTTGTGCTCAGGCATTGCCGCGCCCAGCGCCCGCACCGGCGCCTTGACCACGATGGTCTCGCGCTTGCCGTCCTTGCCCTCGACCACCAGGTTCAGGTCAACGCTGCTGCCAGCCGCCAGTGGCGCCTTCAGGTCCAGCAGCATCACGTGGTAGCCGCCGGGCTTGAGCTCGACCGCCTTGCCGGCCGGCAGGTCCAGCCCGGGGATGGCGCGCATGTGCATGGTGCTGCCGTCCATCTTCATCTCGTGGATCTCCACCACGCCGGCGGCGGGTGAGCTGACCGACACCAGCTTGCCGCCGGCAGCGGACGTCAGTTGCATGAAGGCGCCGGTGGCCTTTTGCTCGGCCACGGTGCCGCGCACCCAGGGGTCGGTGACCCGGGTCTGCGCTTGCGCGGGCAGCGCCAGCAAGGTGAGCAGCGCCAGGGTGGCACAGGCGATCGGTCGGTGGGTGCTCATGGCGGCAATCCTGGGTGGTGTGGTCGGTTGGCACGTGGGGCACGGAGGTCAATGCCCGTGGCCGGCGGCAGCGCGGGTCGCGCCTGGCTGATTTCGGGGGGTCGGCTAGGCCGATCCTGCGGTGCATTTTAGGGGCTACCCCCGGTCGTCCGGTCTGGGCGCCGCCTTACACTGGTTGCCCTGTTGCCCGCATCTCTGCCGGCGCCTGGGGGTCCGCCGGTCGGGCCGCCGGGCCCGCGGCACCCTTTCATGGACCTGGTCTACAGCTATTCCGCGTTTGCCATCGCCTACCTGATCGGCTCGCTGTCGTTCGCGGTGATCATCAGCAAGGCCATGGGCTTGGCCGACCCGCGCAGCTACGGCTCCAAGAACCCGGGCGCCACCAACGTGCTGCGCTCGGGCAACAAGTGGGCGGCGGTGCTCACACTGCTGCTGGACGCATTGAAGGGCTATGGGCCGGTGGCGCTGGTGCAGTGGCAGTCGTTCGAGTTGGGTTTCGACGACATCACCATCGCCTTTGTCGGCTTGGCGGCCTTTCTGGGCCATTTGTTTCCGGTGTTCTTCCGGTTCAAGGGTGGCAAGGGCGTGGCTACCGCGCTGGGGGTGCTGCTGGCGTTCGAGCCCTTGCTGGGCGGCGCCACCTTGCTGACCTGGGTCGTGGTGGCGGCCTTGTTCCGCTATTCGTCACTGGCCTCGATCATCGCCGCACTGTTTGCGCCGTTTTACACGCTGCTGTTTTTCGACCGCCCCTGGGTGGCGATGGTGGTGGCGGTGATGAGCCTGATGTTGATCTGGCGCCACTGGCGCAACATCGGCAGCCTGTTCAAGGGCAAGGAAACCAAACTCGGCGAGAAGCCCGCCGATCCCCAGCGCAGGCGCCGCCGACGTGTTCGGCGTCTGCATGATGACGGCGGTACACCCCCCACACCGTCGTCCCACCCGTCCAAAGGAAATTGATCACCATGGTCCAGCGTTTTGATGTCGGTGCCCGCATGTCCGAGATGGCCGTTCACAACGGTGTTTGTTATTTGTCCGGCCAGGTGGCGGTCGAGGGTGAGCCCGACATCACGGGCCAGACCCGTGAGGTGCTGGCCAACATCGACGCGCTGCTGGCGCGGGCCGGCACCGACAAGAGCCGCATCCTGCGCACCGAGATCTACCTGGCCGACATGGCGGATTTCCCCGGCATGAATGCGGTCTGGGACACCTGGGTGGTGCTCAACCACACACCGCCGCGTGCCACCGTGCAGGCCAAGCTGGCCAAGCCCGAGTGGCGGATCGAGATCGTCGTCACCGCGGCGCTGTAGCCGCCGCTCTGGCATGACCGGCGCGCAGGCACGTTCACTGGCGGGTCTGGTGCTGCTGGTGGTGGCGGTCAGCGCCGCCGCTGACTGGTGGCGTGAGCGCCAGGCAGCGCAGCTGGGCGCTGAGCTGGCGGGCGTGGTGCAGGCGGGCGACATCCAGATGATCTCGTCGGAGAGCTGCGTGTTTTGCGACCGGGCCCGGCGTTGGCTGACCGCGCAGCAACTGCCGTTCACCGAATGCTTCATCGAGCGCGATGCCGACTGCGCGGCGCGTTACCGGGCCTCGGGCGCGCAGGGTACCCCCACGCTGCAGGTGCGCGGCCAGACCCAGCTGGGGTTCAGTGCCGAACGGGTGCGCGACCGACTGCTGGCGGTGCCGCCGGGATCACCCGCCGCCGCTGCGGCTCAGCCGGTCCCGGTCCAGGGCGGTTGACCGCACGCCGGGTCACAAACCCAGGCGCGCCAGCTCGCCCCGGCCCTGGCGTACCAGCGTCGCTTGCTCGCCGGTCAGGTCGATCACGGTGGTCGGCGCCATCGGGCAGGCGCCAGCATCCACCACCGCCGCCAGCAGCTTCTGGAAGCGCTCGCGGATCTCCTCGGGGTCATTCAGCGGATCAGTTTCGCCCGGGGCGATCAGGGTGGTGGCCAGCAGCGGCTGGCCCAGCTCGGCCAGCAGTGCCTGGGTCACCTTGTGGTCGGGCACCCGCAGGCCGATGGTGCGGCGCGACGGGTGTGACAGCCGGCGCGGCACCTCCTTGGTGGCCTCCAGGATGAAGGTGTACGGCCCCGGCGTGCCCAGCTTGAGCAGCCGGTACTGGCGGTTGTCCACCCGGGCGTAGCTGGCCAGTTCCGACAGGTCCCGGCAGAGCAGGGTCAGGTGATGCTTGTCGTCGACCTGGCGGATGCGGCGCATCGCCTCGGCGGCGACCTTGTCGTCGAGGTGGCAGACCAGCGCGTAGCTGGAGTCGGTGGGCACGGCACAAACCCCGCCGCCGTGCAACAACTGCACCGCTTGCCGGATCAGCCGGGGCTGCGGGTTGTCGGGATGGACTTCAAAATACTGCGACATGCGCTGGGTGGGCCGTGGATGCCGGCCCGAGGTCAGGCCAACCTCGAACTCTAACCGTGTTGGTCTGCCCGTGGCGTTGGGCCAGCCTCAGGCGTTGATCGGGCTCAGGGTGCTGGCGGGCACCCGGGGGGTCAACGCCTGCCAGACCGGCGTCAAGCTGCCAGGCAGGTCCGGCAGGCTGCCCAGATCGATGCGGCTCTCGGCGGGCGAATGGAAATCACTGCCACGCGACGCCATCAGGCCGAACTCCAGCGCCATCGCGCTGTACTTGGCGGTATCGGCCGTGCCATGGCTGCCGGTGAGCACCTCGACGCCCTGGCCGCCATGCGCCTTGAACTCCGAGAACAGCGCAAATTCTTCATTCACCGAGAACTTGTAGCGCCCGGGGTGGGCGATCACGGCCACGCCGCCAGCGCCGGTGATCCACTGCACGGCCTCGCCCAAGCCGGCCCAGCGGTGCGACACGAAGCCGGGCTTGCCCTCGGTCAGGTAGCGGCGAAACACCGAGCCGGTGTCGGCGCAGACGCCAGTCTCGACCAGCCAGCGTGCAAAGTGGGTGCGCGAGACCAGGTCGGGGTTGCTGACATAGCGCAGCGCGCCGTCAAACGCGCCCTGCAAACCCACTGCGGCCAGGCCGTCCGCCATCGCCTGGGCCCGTACCGTGCGGCCGCTGCGGGTGCGCGCCAGGCCGGCTTGCAAGGCGGCGTCGCTGGCGTCGAAGCCCAGGCCGACGATGTGCACGGTTTCACCGGCAAAGCTGACCGAGATCTCCACGCCGTTGACGAAGCCCAGGCCGAGTGCCTGCGCGGCATCGGCCGCCTCGGCCAGACCCCGGGTTTCGTCGTGGTCGGTCAAAGCCCAGAGGTCCACAGCGTTGGCGGCGGCCCGCGCTGCCAATGCGCTGGGGCTGAGCGTGCCGTCGGAGTAGCGGGAATGGGAATGAAGGTCGGCGTTGAGGAGGTGCACGGCGGTATTTTCGCCCGGCAAGCCGGACCTTTTCATTGTGGGGTCGGTCCAGACCCGCCTCTTGCTGCCGCCAGACGCGGCAAATGCCTCAGCTCAAGGCCCGCCGCACGATCCGTCAATGGCCAGCGCTGCGGCCGGCAGGCTCAGCCGGCGACCACCCGCACCGGCGTGCGCTGGGGCTCGGGCTCGGAGTCGAAGCGGTCAAAACCGGTGTAGCAAAGGAAATGCCGGTTGGCCGCACGGCCGAACAGCGTCATGCCCAGCTGCTCGGCCAGGCCGTGGCCCATCGCGGTGACGCCGTTGCGCGACACGATGATCGGCACGCCCATCTGGGCCGACTTCATGACCATCTCGCTGGTCAGCCGGCCGGTGGTGTAAAAAACCTTGTCATGGCCGGTCACGCCGTGCAGCGCCATCCAGCCGGCGATGGTGTCGATGGCGTTGTGGCGGCCGACATCCTCGACGAACATCAGCAACTCGGTGCCCTGGAACAGCGCGCAGCCGTGCACCGAGCCGGCCTTGCGGTGGATGCTGTTGCGCTGGCGCATCTGCTCCAGCATGGCGTGCAGCGTGCTTTGGCTGATGCGGGCGGCATTGACGTCAGGCAAATGCACCGTGTCGAGTTGCGCCATCAGGTCGCCAAACACGGTGCCCTGGCCGCAGCCGGTCGTCACCACCCGGCGTGCCGTCTTGCTGGCCAGGTCGGCGATGCCGGACCGGGTCTTGACGGCGGCCGCGCCCACATCCCAATCGACGGTGATCGACTCGACCTCGTGCACCGCGCCCACCAGGCGTTGGTTGCACAGGTAGCCCAGCACCAGCAACTCGGGCGACGCGCCCAGGGTCATCAGCGTCACCAGCTCGCGCTTGTCGACAAACACCGTCAACGGCCGTTCGGCGGGGATGTGGATGTTGCGGCGATCGCCGTACTCGTCCAACACGGTGATCTCGCGCAGCAATTCGCCGCAGGCAGCAGTCAGGCGCGGCGCACCCGCCACCGGCTGCGGGCAGCGGGGCACGTCAAAGGCCAGGGGAGGAGCGGGCTCGGGCAGCATGGTGGTAGCGGTGCAGGGTGTGCGCAAGATCGGGTGCTGCATTGTGGCGTCAGGTCACGCTGTGGCTGTCGAGTAGGCCCAGCCGGCGCGGCGCCTGCCCTGCGCGCTACTTCTTGGCGGCAGCCGGCGGCGCCGCGGCGGCGACAGGCGTTGGCAGCGCGGCCGCCGGCGCGGACGCAGCACCCGCGGGCACGTACGCAAACGGACCCGGATCGGCGCAGGCCGGCGTCTCGACCGGAGCCGATGCTGCCTTGCCGGACTTCTTGACAGCCGCCTGGTAGCCGGCCGCCGTTCGGTCCATTGCCAGGCAGAGCTTGTAGGCGTCGGCCTTGCCGTTGTGGGCGGTCTTGGCCGCGGCTTCGGCCGACTTGGCCTTGGCCTCGTCGCTGGGCGCAGGCAACTTGGCGTGGACGCAGGCCGATGTCAAGACCAGCACGGCGGACAGGAACGAAGGCAAGGCAGAGGTGCGCATCATGCGGGCTCCAGCAACAGGTCGGTTGGGGTGTGGTGAGGGCGGTAGCCGGGCGCGCTGGCGGTTTGAGCTGCTGCGTAAAGTCCCGCCGCTTACCGGTGAACTCAGGCTGTCTGCGCCGGCGCGGCCAGCGCACCCGGTGCGGGCTCGGGCGTGCGTTGGGCGGGGATCTTGCCGGCCTTGATGTCGTCATGCCACAGCGCGTGGTGCTCCCGGGCCCAGGCTTCATCGACATAGCCGGTGCGCATGCCCTGGTACACGCCATGCATGCCGACCGTCCCGAGGTAGATGTGCCCGGCAAACAGCGCCATCATCAGCACCGTGGCAACACCGTGGACCATGTGCGCCACCTGCATGTCGCCCCGGCCGTAGGCCATGCCAGGCACCAGCTTGTCGAGCACCAGGCCGGACGCCACGACCACCAGCCCGAGTGTGAACACCCCCGCCCAGAAAATGACTTTTTCACCGGCGTTGAAGCGGTGCGACGGCACCTCATGGGTGCCGAACAGGCCGCCGCCACGCAGCAGCCAGACCAGGTCGCCCTTGCTCGGCAGGTTGTCGCGCACGAAGGTGATGAACACGATCACCAGGGAGACGGCAAACAGCGGGCCAGCGAAGTTGTGGGCGGTCTTGAGGGCGTAGGTCAGGCCACCGAACAGCGTGCCGCCAAACACCGGCAGCAGCACAAACTTGCCAAACGCGATCACCAGCCCCGAGATGGCCAGCACGCTGAACGCAATCGCGTTGCTCCAGTGCGCCGCACGCTCGAAGGGCGTGAAGCGTTCGATCACCCGGCCGGTATCGGCCTGGTGGCCGCCGAGCGGGCCTTTGCGCCAATAAAACAGGGCCAATGCCAGCGCCACGATCAACAACAGCGAGCCG
>JBBRZR010000091.1:0-13045 GCA_038236495.1 Burkholderiales bacterium | reverse complement strand
CGGCAGCGGCAGCGCCGCGATGTCCTGCCGGCAGCGGCTGTGCACGGCTTGCCGGCAGGCGCGGAGCAGCGGCGCAACACCTTCGAGCAGCATGTCGCTGAACCGCTGTTCGAGCGCCTGCTGACGCTTTAGCGCTGGCGCGAAGCAGCCGGTGTCGTGTTCGATGCGCAGTTGTACCAACTGACCCGGCAGCGACTGTTCGGTCCAGCTGGGCACGCCAGCGGCCATGCGCTTGGCCGCTTCGACATCACCTTGCTCCAGGTGCAGCCAGGCCACCTCGAGCCCGAGCCGGCCGCGGAACTCGCTGGCCGGCAGACGGTAGAACAGGTCGTGCAGGCGCGCCAGTGCCGCTGCGGTACGGCCCAAGACGAAGTGCACGTGCAGCGCCCGGCAGCGCTCCACCCAGGCGTCCAGCCGTGCGCTGGGTGTCGGCCCGTCGGTCAACATGTGGCAGCGCTGCAGCAGCTCGTCCCAGTGCCCCTGCAACATCAGCAGCCGCAGTTCGAGCGCGTCGGCATGCCCGCGCACCACGGGCTCTCGGCTGGCGCGCTGGCGTGCCTGGGCGATGAGTCGCCGGCACGCGGCTTCGCGCCGCGTCGCGCACAGAAAGCTGCCCTTGCACAGCACCTCCACCGCGGTGTAGAGCGTCAGCGCGTCCTGCCCGGGCAGGCGCTTCAACTCGCGGTAAAGCGCCATCGCTTCATCGATTCGATAGGCACTGAGCAAGGCGCCCATGGCCGACATGGCGGCGTTGCCGGCGTCGGTGACGTCCATCGACAGGCGCGCGCAGCGCATCGACTGCAGCCCGTTGGCGGCGGCGTCGTCGAGCAGCCCCAGCTGCCGTTGCGCCCGGGACAAGGTCGACAGCGGCTCGCAGTGAACGGCCTCGTCGATCAGCTGCGCCGTCTCCAGCGCGTCGCGGGCGTGCACGACGGCGGCGGTCCACTGCTGCTGGTAGCCGCACAGCCGCGACGACACCACATGGCAGTTGCGTAACAAGCCCTGGTGGCCCAGGCGTTCGGCCCGCACCACCGTGTTCGACTGCACACTGGCCGCCGCGGGGTCGAGCTGCCGGCCCAGGCAATCGGCCCGCATCAGCAGCGCACGCACTGCCAATGCTTCGTCGCCGGCCCGCTCGGCGGCGTCGGCGGCCTGCGCCGCCAGCACGGCTGCCGCATCGCTGGCGCCTTGTCGGCGCAACCAGCGCGCGCGCAACCACTGCACGTGGGACCAATCCGCCAGACGCTGCTCGGCCAGCGCCCGTTCTGCCAAGGCCTCGAGTTCAGCGTGGGCGCGCGGGTCGGCGACCATGGTGTGCAGCAAGGCGGCTTCCAGCAGCACGGCGTTGTGGTCGACACCGGCATCGAGCAGCAGCTCGACGAGGTGTGTGGCCTCCTCCTTGCGGGCCCGGTTCGAACACTGCAGCGCGCGCTGCCAAGTCTGTTCAAGGAACGGGTCGGCGAAGTCGGGGCCGCAACAGCGGCGCAGGTCGATCTGGTCGAGCCATTGCCCGATCTGCTCGACGGCCTGGTGGGCCAGCGTGCCGACGTCGAGCACGGCCAGCGAGCGCGGTTGCACCTCCACCTTGTTCGACCACAACTGCAAGTGCAGCGCATGCCCGCCCGCACCGCCGGCGACACGGCCGCAGACGATCAGATCGGGCCGCAAGCGCTGGCGCGCAGCTTCGAGCCGTTGCGCCACCGGTGTGTCCGGGCGCAGCGAGCCCAGGGCAGCCAGGCAGCGATCAAGCGCCACGACGCTGATGCCGGACCGGCCGGCCAGGCCGTCGACGATCATGGTCACCAGCCCCAGCTCGACCCACGCCATCAACCCATCGTGGGTGTCGTTGTGCAGCGGCAGGACCAGCAGCGACAGGCGCGGCGCCTGCGCCTCGGGCAGCGCCGCCACGCCAGTGGCGCCCAGGTCGTCGCCTTCGGCCGGGTCGAGCTGCACCGGGGCTTCGAAACGGTAGCCGACACCGTAGGTGGTGCGGATCATCGGCGTCGCCTCGCCGAGGTCGCTGATGGCCTGGCGCAGCTTCATCACGGTGCGCGCCAGCGCGCCTTCGCTGCCCGCCTCGCCGTCCCAGCAGGCGGCCAGCAGGTCGGCCTTGCTCACCACGCGGTGGCGCTGGTCGATCAGCTGCGCCAGCACCTGCAGCGACCGCGCACCCACCGGCTGGGCGCGGCCGGCGCGCCGCAGTTCGTGGCGGCCGCGGTGGAGCACGCAATCGGCAAATCGGGCGCGCTGCCAGTCCATCGCGGGCGGCTCAAGGCGCAACGCGCCGCATCAGCCCGAGACCGGGCATGACGGCGCACAGGCTCGGCAGCGCCCGGATGCGGCCGGGCTGCTTGTGATGACGGTAGGCGGACAGCAACTGCAGCGCATCGGAGCCGCGCTCCGACGGCAGGCGGTCGATGAACTGTTGCTGCCAGGCCAGCGCCTGGTCCCAGGCGCCGCGCGCTGCGGCGCCGCGCGCGGCCACCAGCAGCATGGGCGGGTGGGCGTCGGCGAGCGACTGGTCGAACGCGGCCTGCAGGTCGGCGTCCAGCGGCAGGACGGCCTGACCGTCCTCGAGCAACAGCCAGGCGGCGTCGATGGCGGTGTTGATCCGCTGCAGCGAACTCGGCAGGTGGGCGAGCGCGTCGTGCAGCGACGCCAGCGCCAGCGCGTCGTCGCCGCGCAGCCTTTGCAGCCCGGCGCGTGTGCAGCGCGCCACGCCGGCCGCCAGCGCCGCAGCACGCCGGCCGCTGCCGATGCTGCCGGGCATGGCGCCGCTGCGCTCGAGTTCGTCCCAGGCGTCCTCGGCCTCGTCGGCGAACCCGGCACACGCCAGCACTTGCACACGACAGCGGCCGACCAGCGCGGCAAAGTTCCCCGTGCTGCCCAGGTCGGCGCCAACAGCGGACCGTTCGAGCGCGTCGAGTGACGCCGCCAGCTGGCCATCGGCGGCGGCCAGCATCGCCTCGGCCAGGTCGGCGTGACGGTCGATCGCCGGGCACTGACCAGCGCCTGCCTGGCGCATGCGGCCCAGCACCTCTGCAGCGCGGACCGGCGCTGGCCGCGGCAGGCCGCCGAACCCGGTGAGGCGCAAACCGATCTCGGCGATGGCCATCGGGTCCCCGGCGGCCAGCGCGTGTTCGAAGCCCAGGGCCAGCAGCTCGTCGGCCTGGGCGACCCGGCCTTGGCCGAGCAAGACGTCCGACCAGGCCAGCGCCACCAGCGCCGCCGCACCGTGGCGGGCGCCGTCGTGCGCCAGTTGCCAGCACGCCGCAAATGCCGACCCGGCCGCTGCGATGCGGCCGTACTCGGCGGCAATGCGCCCGCGCGTGGCCTGCACACGCAGGACCACGCCAGCGTCGCCGAGCGCCCGGGCCAGGTGTTCGGCGCGTTGCAGCAGCCACTCGGTGACATGCTCCGAGCCGTGATCGGCCGTCGTCTCGGCCATCGAGACGAGCAGTTCGAGTTCGGCCTCGCGGTCGCCGCAGCGTTCGGCCTCTTCCAGCAGCGGCGCCAACGCTGCCTCGGCAGCCCGCGGATCGCCCGTCAGCAGCCGGCACAGCGCCTGCTGGTGGGCCAGCCGAAGCCGACGCGCCGGCATGGTTTCGCGCACCAGCAGCGCCTCGAGCAGCGGCCCGGCCGCCGGGTCGCGCAGCCGCACCAGGCAACGGCCGAGTTCGAGCCCGGCGGCGTTGTCGCCGGGCTGCATGTCGAGCAGCACCCGCAGGTGCTTGCGGGCCCGGTCCCAGCGCTCGGCCTGCATCGCGGCATCGGCCCGCGCGCGCAGCTCGGCAATGTAGGCGGCGTCGCTGCCTGCGGCGGCCGTGCCGGCCGCGCCGGCCGAAGCGGGGGCGGCTGAGATCAGCGCGGCGTGGGCCAGCTCGCCGAGGTGGCGCGCCGAGCGCAGCAGGTCGCTGCCGGCCAGCTCGCCGGCCAGCGACGCCAACGCCTGCCCGATGGCACGGTAGTGGACGACCATGTCGCCCGCCGGCCGCCGCTCGACCAGCGCAGCCAGCACGTCGGTGGCGGCGAGCGCACGGGCGGCGCGTGCAAGGTACCCGGCCAGCAGGTCGCCCGCGTGTTGCGCCGGGTCACGCGGCGGCGCCGCAGCCGGGGCGGCCCCTGCGCCCAGCGCTGCCAGCACCTCGCCGGCCGGCATCAGGTCGAAGCCGGCGTGGCCCGCCAGCACCGCGCCGGTGGTCGACATCAGCCCGAGGGCGATCCAGCCCAGCGCGGCGTCGTCGCCCGGGTTCAGGTAGGGCAGCACCGCCACGCGCGGGCGCAAGGAGCCGAAGGCTGGGCGCGGCGAATCGTCGTCAGGCGCGGCCAGCGCCCGCACATCGACAGCGAAGCGGTAGCCAACCCGGTGCACGGTACGGATCAGCGTGGGCTCGGCGGCGTCGTCGCCGATCACGCGGCGCGCCTTCATGACCGTCCGCGCGACAACGCCGCCACTGACCACCACGCGCCGGCCCCACACGTGCTCGAGCAACTCCCGCTGCGGCACCACGCGGTGGCGTTGGTTGACGAGGTGCACGATCAGGTCGAAGACCTTGGGCTCGAACGTCTGTGCCTGGCCCGCCCGCACGATGGTGCGCGCCGGTACATCGATCTCGCAATCGGCGAAGGCCCATCGTTGGTCGGGCTGGGGCTCGGAGGTAGGCAACACGCGACGATTTATAGCGCATTCGGAACCCCCGAGTTCAGCCCGGTCTAGGGGTAGGGCGCGGCGCGTTGCAGCAACTCGGCCGCGCTGCAGGACGCACCAACGCGCTCGCCCAGCACGAGGTCGCAGCCCAGCTTCAGCGCCCAGGCCAGCAGCTCAACCGACCCGACGCCGTGCGCCACGATGCGCACCCCGCAACGGTGCAGCTCCTGCGCGCTGGCGGCCAGGGGATCGAGCCGAGGATCGACCTGCGCCCGTGCGGCATGCAACTCGGGCAGATGCCAGTGCTGCTCGGCCTCGTCGCAGCGTTGCCAGCGCCACGATCGGCCCGGACCCCGCCGCGCGCGGAAGGCCTGCCGCCCCGACGGACCCTGCAGCCAGATCAGCAGGCAATGACGCGCGAACAACTCGGTCAAGCGCCGGGTCTGGCGCAGCGCGGCGAACGCACTCGGCCGGGCGCCACCCAGCGGCGCGGGCCTTGTGCGGCCATCGGTCGGCTGCGGCAGGCAGACCTCGAAGCCCACCAGCCGCGCGTCGCAGGCCGACCGTACCGGCGAGAAGGCCGCTACCGACAACATCCGCCAGACGCCGGCAATCGTCTGGGCAGCGGGGTCAGGGCGCGGCAATTGCCCGCTGGACTTGGCGACACGGACAGCGCGCATTGCACTCCTGGTCTTCACGGCACTCTTTTCACGCGCTCCCGCGGCGCCCGCGCGCCGCTGTACTCTGTGCGGTCGAGTGTGGGCAATCCGCTCGCACAGCTTTTGCGCTTGTTGCGATCAAAGCACGACGTTGGCGTTTCTGCCACACGGCAGGCACGCTGCCGGCAACGCCGATCCGCAGGTCCAGGGCCGACCGCATGGCGTGGCACAAGCTGACCGCAGGGCCGGGGTATCAACAGCGTCGTTGCATGCGCACGGCAAGGTCAAGATCGTCGACCGACCACCGCCTAAGGTGCTGGGTCATGACAGCGATCCGTTCGATCACCCTTCCAGCGCCACGGCCGACTGCGGCCCCGGCGCTGACCCTGACGCTGATGACGCTGACGATGCCGGTCCCAGCCTGCGGTGGTCACGACAGCAGCCCGGCAGCGCCGACGTGTCGGGCCTGAGCCAGCACGCCTTCGTCGCGCCACGGGGCGCCGACAGCGCCGGCTGCGGCAACAGCACCGACGCCGCCTGCAAGACGCCACAGCAGGGCATTGCGGTTTGCGTCAGCCAACCGGGCTGCGGCGTGCAGGTGCGCTGGGGCTGGTACGACGCCGGCGAGGCGGCATTGGCGCACACCGGTGGTGCGAATGCGGCGATGCTGGCGCAGAACACGCCCGGGCGGGTGGTGAACCGCGCGCAACGGGCCGGGGGCGCGGGGGCTGCCGGTGCCGACCGCACGCCCGGCTCGGCGCCGGGTGACGGCGGCGGCACCACGGGCGCGGCGGCCGGCGTCAGAAACAACGGTTGCACTTTCTCGAACTACCCGAGCAACGGCAGCCCGGACAGCGCGGCCCTGGCCGGCATCGGCGGCATCCAGGGCACGAACGGCATCTGGTGCGACAACTGCCCGAGCGATGAACCCGGCAACGTTGGCTCGACTGGCGCCCCGGGCGTCGGTGGTGGTGGTGGTGGCGGTGGTGGCCGCGCTGGCGCTGCGTGCACCGGTGGCCAGCACGGCGGCGCGTCGATCGCGCTGCTGGTGACGGGTGCGGCGATCCAGGTCAACGGCCCCAGCTACGCCGGCCAGACCCTGGTCGGCCGCAGCTTTGCCTGGCTGGACCTGCGCAACGCCGACTTCAGCGGCACCACGCTGGACGGCGTGTCCTTCGTCGGCGCCAAGCTCGCCGGGGCCAGCTTTCGCGGCGCCACCTTCACCAACAGCAAGGGCAGCGGCGCCGGCGTCGGCCAGGCGACCGACTTCACGCTGGCCGACCTGAGCAGCGACTGCTTCGTCAACGCCCGCTTTCTGGCCACTGCCGCGCCGGTGTACCTGACCCGCGCCACGCTGACCTGCGCCGACTTCTCGGCCACCGACATCAGCGGCCTGAACCTGATCTTGGGCCCGACGCCGAACCTGGCGCCTGGCACCACCTGCCGCACGCGGTTCTGCTGGACGACGATGAACTGCGAGTTCATCGACCAGTGGCGCCGCGTCGAGCTGAGCAACGCCACGCTCCGACACGCTCTACGCAGCCAACGATCCGAAGATCCAGGCAGCCAGGGAGTGCCAGGGTGCAGACCTGCCTTGCATCGAGGTTCGCTTGACGCTTTCCAGCTTCTGGGCCCGCAGCGCCAACGACGCGCCAGCGCTGCTGGCACGCCCCTTCGGCACCGAGCCCCCGGACTCGAGAAACGCCTATGGCGGCTACACCGTCACCGATGGCAGCACCTACGCACCGCAGATGCCCTGGTACATGGCGCACTACTGCAGCTCGCAGTTTCCTGTCGGCGTCAACGACGTCCAAGACCCGGTCTGCTACGGCGACTACTTCTCGCCGATGAACAACGGCTTCAACCCCATGGGCCTGGGTGCGACCGACTGGCCGAGAGCGATGCCGTGGTCGGTCTATCCGCCCACGGACAACGGCCCTGCGAACCATTGCAAGGGTGGCAACGGCGAGACTACCTGCACGCTGGTGTTGGCGGGCTTCGATCTGAGCGAGGTGGCACTCCGCGCTGCCGACCTGCAATACCCCGCCTACAACGCCAATTTGGTGACCTGGTTCAACGGCGCCTTGCAGGCCTTTGCCAGCGACTTCAGCCTGGCCGAGCGGCAACGCCATTTCCCCTGGAGCGGTACGCCCGTGACCTGGGAGTCGTTCATTTATCCGCAGGCGGTGGCCAACCCGTTCCTGGGGCAGTTTGCAAGCACCCAGGCGGCGCCGGCCAACGGGCCGGATTGCGATGTCGGCGTGGCCGGCCCGACCAGCGCCAACTGCTACAACACCGCCATCGTGCGCGGCAGCAGCTACCTGTACCCCAGGCAATGCACGCTGGACGACCTGGCCTCTGGCAACGTGGGGCGGCTGCGGCAGTGCGGCGTGAACTACGAGTTTCATCACAACGGCTATCTGTCGCAGTGGCCCGAGTCCTTCTGGCCGGACGTCAACAACGCCGGCATGATCGCCAACCAGTACGGCAGGACCTCATTCCTGTTTGCAGGCGTTCCCGGCATGCAGCTGCCGGTATCGTTCCTCAAGCCAGCCGGCAGCGAGGCCAACCTGAGCCTGTACGAGCAGGTCTACAACGCCAGCATCTTCAGCCTGTACCTGCCGATGGCCAACCCCGCCGACGAAAGGCGTGCATTTTCCGGCCGCAACTACACCGATACGGAGTTCTTCCACACCTTGCTGATGAGCAATCACATGGAGTCCGACCCCGCGCAGTTTGCCGAGGGCATCCGCGGCAAGGTCCTGTGGCATAACGAGTACCGCACGCAGAAAATGTACGGCGCTGCAGTGAACGGCGCGACGGCCAAGTTCGGCACGCGGACCTTCGCATCCGCCTTCGACGCCCAACAGGCATCGGCGCCGTTTCACAACAACACCTGCGACGGCTGCCATGTGCGCAACGGCAGTGGCGTGCCCATCAACCCCGCGGGCAGCCTGGACGTGACTCAGCAGGAGTTCATGAGCGGCGCACCGTACAACCCGGCTCCTGTGAAGGACTACACCTTCACCGGGCAGATTCGGCCGATGAAGCTGGTCTTCTTCGACCTGAGCCGCGATACGTCAACGCTGGATGCGTCGCGCTACTCGGAGCCGCTGGCGTTCCTTGCGCGCCTTCGCAGCAGTCTGCCCACCGCCACCACGCTGGCGGCCTTGTACTACGGCAACAAGGTCATGAACTACTTTGGCGACAGCTTCCACAGCACCACGCCGGGCAACCGCTTCAGCTGGAGCTTCAAGCCCGCCGACGCCGCGCGACTGGTGGTCGGCACGGCGCGAACCAACGCCGAGCTGAGCAAGACCTATCCGCCGATGCAGGTCAGCCTGGGCACCTTCCAGACCCCTGCGTCTTGCCGGTTGGCACCGCAGCCAGCGGGCGCGAGTGCCTGGCCAACATCCTGTGGCGATGTCAGCGGCGCGGCCATCGGCGCGGCCATCGACGATGGCCAGATCGGGGCCCTGTTGCTCAACGGCAAGCGGCTGGGCAACCTGGGTGCGATCGAATCGATCCCGAGCCAGGCGATCATCGGCTTCCGTGCCACCCAGGTCAGCCTGCTGGGCGACGACATCGCCGGCGAGATCGTCTGGAACGCCGGATCCCGGGACGGCACCGACGGCCTGGTCAAGAAGACCTGCACGACGCGCAGCCTGAGCGACTGTTTCATCGGCCGTTTCGGCTGGCTCGGTGATCGCGCTTCCCTCGAAGACCAGATCGCCAATGCGGCTTTCGTCGAGATGAACATCACCTCGCGCGAGGGCTACCAGGCGTTGTACGCCGACAGCAGTGTGCTGTTCCCGATCCGCTACGCGTACCCCAATTGCGGCCCGGCCAACAAGAGCTGTGTCGAATCGCCTGGGAACGGAGATCTGAGCGAGCGCGATATCAACCGCATGGCCGCGTACGCGCGCTGGATTGGAAGCCCGACGCGATCCGAGTTCAAGGTCGCGTTGCCTGAAGTGATGGCCGGCGAGAAGACCTTCAAGGCGCTCGGCTGTAACGCCTGCCATGTGATCGGCAAAATCGCCATCGTGCCCGAAGACACGATGCTAACCCGGGGATTCAGGGATCGCCTGGCCACACGCGTCACGCCATCGGCCAGCCCCTTCCTGTCCTACATCGGTACCGACCTGCTGATGCACGACATGGGCTACTTGTCGCAGGTGGCCCCGGCCAACCAGCCGATACGCGATGCCAATGGCGTCGTGCTGCCGGGGTTTGCCAACCATGTGCAGAAGATCCGTACGCCGGTACTCAAGGGGCTGGGGCTGAACCGCTTCGTGACCGGTGCAATGAACAACACCAAAGCGGCGGGCGACCCGGCCTGCGACTTCCTGATGCACGACGGGCGCGCCTGCGATGCAATCGAGGCGGCTTTCCTGCACGATGGCCCAGCGATCAAGAAGCTGGGCACCATCGAAAAGCTCAACGCCCTGACGGCCCAACAGCTGCTGGAGCTGCGCGCGTTCTTGTACTCGCTGTGAATGCGGCGCCTTGAGCAGCGCTGCCTGGGATGCGTTGTGGGTCGCAGCGCCGCCTGATGCGCATCGCCAGCAGCGCAATGCCTGCGGGCGCCACCCAAACGGATGGTTCTCTCCGTTGCGGGGCAAGGGCTTGACCGGTTTGCTGGGCAGGATGCAGCCGGCGGCCAGCGAAACTGGCCGACAGTGTGATTGCGAGTCGGCGCCAAGAAGCTGCCGTTCGACGTGAAGGCCTTTCAGACCAAACGCAGCGGGCGTCGCCCTGGGAAACCCGAGCCTGGCCAGACACGTAGCCGGCCATTCAGCGGTCAAACAGCCGTCCAGTTCAGGCTTGGGGGCCGAGGTACGCCGCCATGAGGTTCACAGTTTCTGTCAGCGCAGGCAGGTCCTGTTCGACGACCAGCCACATGGCTCCGAAATCAACGCCCAGGTGGCCATTGACAATCACGTTGCAAAACCCGGCGAGTTCACGCCATGGTGTCTGCGGCTCGGTTCCTTTGATCTCGTGCGGCAAGCGCTTGCTTGATTCGGCCAGGGTCTGCAGATTCCGGATCACGGCGTCTTGCACGAGGCGCGAAGTGTCGAAGCGCGAGCGCTGAACGTTTGTGTACTCGAGGATGCGCGACAGACAGTCGCGCATGTGCGCCAGCAGCACCCGGTCCGCGTCCAGACCCGGTTTCACAGCGGTATGGCGCTTGCCATCACGCGCTCGCGCAAGTCAAGGTGCAAGCTCGTGTCGGTGACGACATCCACGCGGCGGCCCAGCAACTCCTGCGCATCGAGCAAAAGGCCTCCCAACGCAAGCGCATTGGTACCTGGAGCCAGGGTCACCAGCAGATCGAAGTCGCTGTCGGTGCCATCATCTCCACGGCTCTTCGAGCCAAAGACTTGAACACCCGCGACCCCGCGCCTGCGGGCCAAAGCCAGCAGTTCAGCTCTTGCGGTTCCGCCAGACGCTTTAACTATGCAAGACCTCGTCGGCCTCAACAGTTCGTCGCGGCAAGGGCCGGCCCCGGCCACGCATAGGCGCCTGTGCATAGTCACGACATTTGCATAGGGGTCGGATCCAGCCGGCCATCCAGGCATAGACCCGACATTCGCGGTCGTGCCTGACCCGAGGCGAGGGATCAGTTCGCAGTGAAATCGGCGCCGAGGATCGCCGCGACATCTTGACGCTCACCCAGCAGCCGAACCACATCCAGATGGTCGTCGCGTTCAAAGTAGAACCACAGCAGCGGAAACTTTCTGACCTGCCAGATGCGAAGGCCCGGAATGCCCAGGCGACTCCCCAGCAGTGGCGACCCGATTCCCGGCTCGAGTTCGATCTGGTCAAGCGCGGCATTGGTTGCCTTGACCAACCTCAATGCCACACGGGTCCCGGCTTCGCCGCGGTAGTAACGCGCTTCACCTTGCTGGTCCCGTAGTGCTTGCGGTCGAAGAACTGCTGGCTTCAATCGATCTCGCCGCGAGCGATGGCCAGCAGTTCCTTCTCATCTTCCATGGTGCGGCGACGGCCAGGCCCGGACGACATTCCTTCCTCGATCAGGTCACGCAGTCGTTTCTTGGCTTGCTCTTCCTGATCCCGGCGGACCAGGTCACGGATGTACTCGCTGGTATTGCCGTAGTTGCCCGTGGATACCCGGTTGTCGATGTACTCGCGCATCGACTCTGGCAGGGCGAAGCTCATGGTTTGGCGGCTCATGTCTGAATCTTGATCGGTTTGACAACAGTTGTCAACGGCGGTGCGTGCGTCATGAAAAGACTGCGAGCGAGTTTCTGGCCGGAGTTGCACCCCTGGGTGTTGATGAAGTTGGTCGAGTGCCGACACCGGGTACGTCAGCTGCACCTTGGATACCGGTCGTTGGCACCGCTGCAAGCTGAGCGGCTCTACAACCGCAAAGTGTCCAAGACTGTGAGTTCGAAGACTGGTGGCCACCGACTGCAACCGCTGCAAAGCCGGCCTTCCCGACCGCCCGGCGACGCCGGCCGACGCCTGACCCCTTGGTGCCATTACTTGGCGTCAGTTGTCAGCGGTGCCATGCAATGCTTTTCGGGTTGAACAGCACTGCCAAAACATGTCCGAATTAAACGAGCGACGGACCTCCCGACCTGTCAGCACCGCCACGGTAAGGTCTACTTCCCGTTGAGCATCAAGTTACTTCACACCACCAGACAGCTGGCCGGGGCTCGCAGCAGTTGCCCTCCCCGCCGCATGATCGAGGAGGCCGCTTTGGGTGATGCCCGACAGCGGTTTGCTTGTTTACGGAAGGGTCGCTGACCCTTGCTGCCTGCTGCAGCGGTGTTCGGGCGGCGAGCCATCATCAGCTTTCAGGCCTGCCAGACGCCATAGCCCGCCTCTCGCAAGGCAATGGCCAGTTCCACCTCCATGTCGCGGGCGGCCTCGTACGGCATCGGGTTGTAGACCTCATACAGCGCCGGCAGCAAGCGCAGGCCGTAGTCGAGGACAAACCGGTTCGCCTGGATGCCCGCCTTGTGCTTGTCGAACCGCAGGTCGGGGTCGAGCCCCGTCATGCCCACATAGACAAACGGCATGCCCAGGTTGTGGTCGGGGTTGGCCTTGCGGAAGCGCGCCTCGTTCCACACCCGGTCGTCGAGTTCGGCGACGTAGACGTGGTGGTGGTGATGCTGCCGGCGCGGCCGCCGCGCAGCTTTCAAAGCCGGCCCGGCCGCCACGCCTTCACCCCATTCGCAGCGACACCGCGAAGCCGCGTGCCACCGCAGGCCGCGCCATCATCGCTTGGTACCACCGCTGCACATGCGGGTAGTTGGCCAGATCAATCTGGTGCCGCACATGCCGCCACACCCAGCCGACGATGGCGAAGTCCGCGATCGACAATTCGCCGGCAAAAAACGCCCGCTCGGCCAGCCGCCTGTCCATCACGCCATACAGGCGGCGTGTCTCGGCCATGAAGCGCTCCAGGCCATAGCGGCGCTGGTCGTCGTCTTTCAGCGCGACGAAATGATGCACCTGCCCAGGCGCCGGGCCGAAGCCGCCCATCTGGAACATCAGCCACTCGAACACGGCCACGCGGGCCCTGGCGTCCTGGGGCAGGAAGCGACCCGTCTTTTCGGCCAGGTAGACCAGGATCGCACCCGACTCGAACACGCTGATCGGGGCACCGCCTGGCCCGTCGGTGTCAACGATCGCCGGGATCTTGTTGTTCGGGCTGATCGTCAGAAAGGCCGGATCGAACTGCTCGCCCTGGCCGATGTCGACGATG
>JBBRZR010000090.1:0-13069 GCA_038236495.1 Burkholderiales bacterium | reverse complement strand
TTGGTGATCTCGTCGCGCAGCGGCTGCAGGCTGCGCTCGAACTGCAAACGCTGCTCATCGGCCGAGCGCAGCTGCGCCGACAAGCCGTCGTACAGGCTGCGCTGCGCGCCCAGGGCCTGCTCGCGCGCCAGCTTCAAGGCCAGCGCGGTCTGCAGGCCGGCCTGGGCCGCAGCGTCGTTGAGCGTGGCCATCTCCTGCGCCAACTGCGCGCCGGCCTGGGCGTTGGCGGCGGCTTGCTGTGACGCTGTTTCGATCGCGCGCTGCAGCTCGCCCCGCCGTGCGGCCAGCGCCCGCGCCTGAAACTGCGATTCCTGCGACTGGCGCTCCAGCGCGCGGGCCTGCTCTCGCGCCTCGGCCAGCCGGCGTTCGGCGGCGATCACGGCATCGTCCAGCTCGGCGTGGCGCTCCTGGGTGGAGGCGAGCTGCAGGTCGAGCTCCTCGAAGCGCGCCTCGCCGATGGCCCGGCGTTCGTCCAGCGCTTCGAGCTGGGCGTCGATTTCGGCCAGCTCCGCATCGAGCTGGCTGCTGCGCGCCTGGCTGGCTTCGGCCTGCTGGGCCAGGCGCAGCAGTTCAACCTGCAACTGGTGGGCGCGGGTCTGGGCCTCGGTGGTCTCGCGCCTGGCGCTGACCAGGCGCTGGGCCGCGTCAGTGCAGGCGGCCTCGATGCGCACCAGGGCGCCGCGCGCCTCGTCGCTGATCAGGGTCTGGGCGCGTTGGCGCAGTTCCAAGCTCTCGATCTCCTGGGCCCGGGCCAGCAGGCCGGATTGCTCGGAGTCGGCGGCGTAAAAAGCCACGGCGAAGGCGCTGACCGCATGGCCGGCGGGCGTCATGATGACCTCGCCGTGGCTCAACTGACCGCGTTGCGCCAGGGCGCTGTCCAGATCGGTGGCGGTGTAGACACCGGCCAGCCAGTCGCCCAGCAGTGCCTTGAGCGCGTCCTCGCCGTGCTGCTGACCCAAACGCAGCAAGTCCGCCAGCCGGGGCAGACCCGTGCCGGAGGCGTGGGTGGCCGCGCTTGCGGATGGGCGGGTGGACCCGCTTGCGGCTGAACCCGCGGCCAGCGCTTCGGCCGGCGGCGGTGTGTAGAAGGCCAGCCGCGCCGGCGGTGCATCGCCGGCAAAAGCCCGCACGGTGTCGATACGGCCGACTTCCAGCGCGGCCAGGCGCTCGCGCAGCACCGCTTCGAGTGCGTTTTCCCAGCCGGTCTCGATGTGGATGCGGGTCCACAGGCCGGCCAGCCCGTCCAGCCCGTGTTTGGTCAACCAGGGCTTGAGCTTGCCGCCGCTCTGCAGCCTGTCCTGCAAGGCGCGCAGGGCGGACAGCCGGGCGGCTGTGTCGGCGAGCTTGCCGGCCTCGCTATTGGCGGCTTGCTGGCCGGCACGGCGCTGGTCTTCCAGCAGCGGGGCCTGGTCTTGCAGCGCGTGCAGCCGGCCCTCGGCAACGGCGTGGGTCTCGTCGGCCGCAGCGCTGAGCTGGCGCAATTCGTCCAGCCGCTGCAGGTCGGGCGTGACCAGCGCCCTGCGCTCAGCGTGCAGGCGCTCGCGCCGGCCGCGTTGGCCGCGGCTCTGCTCCTCGACGTTGCGGCTGTCGGCCGCCAGCACCTGGATCTGCTGCTGCACCTGGTTGACCTGCACGCGCTGGGCATTGGCGCGGCCCTGGGCGGCGCGCACCGCGTCCTCGGTGTCGGGCAGGCGCATCGCCTGCTCCTCGGCCTGCGCTGCGCCGATCTCGGCCTGCTCTTCAGCGGCAGCGATCTGCTCGGCGATGGTGGCTTGCTCGGCCTCGGCGGTATCGTGCTTGTCCTGCCACTGGGTGGTCTGCAGCTGCAGGTCGGCAATGCGTTGCTGCACACGCTGCCGGCCTTCCACCACGTAGCGGATGCGTTCTTCGAGCCGGCTGACCTCCAGTGCCGCCTCGGCCAGCGCACCCTGCGCGGTGTGCAGGCCGTCGCTGGCGGCGTAGTGGGCCTGGCGCACGGTCTCCAGCCCGGCCTCGACGTGGCGCAACTCGGCCAGGCGGGATTCCAGCGCGTTGGTGGCCTCTAGCACCGCCAGGGACACCCTGGCTTCTTCGGTAGCGGCGTCGCGGTGTTTCAGGAACCACAGCTGGTGCAATTTGAGCGTGCCGGCCTCTTGCAGACGGTGGTATCGGGCAGCGACCTCGGCCTGCTTTTCGAGCTTGTCGAGGTTGGTATTGAGCTCACGCAGGATGTCGTCGACCCGGGTCAGGTTCTCGCGCGTGTCCTTGAGCCGGTGCTCGGTCTCGCGCCGGCGCTCCTTGTACTTGGACACCCCGGCCGCTTCTTCGAGGAACAGCCGCAACTCTTCGGGGCGCGACTCGATGATGCGGCTGATCGTGCCCTGGCCGATGATGGCGTAGGCCCGTGGCCCCAGGCCGGTGCCCAGGAACACATCCTGCACATCCCGCCGGCGCACCGGCTGGTTGTTGATGAAGTAGCTGCTGCCGCCGTCGCGCGTCAGCACCCGCTTGACGGCGATCTCGGCAAAGCGGCTCCAGGCGCCACCGGCGCGCCCGTCCTCGTTGGAAAACACCAGCTCGACGCTGGCCCGGCTGGCCGGTTTGCGCAGGCCGGAGCCGTTGAAGATCACGTCCTGCATGCTCTCGCCACGCAGCTCGCTGGCCTTGCTTTCGCCCAGCACCCAGCGCACCGCGTCCATGATGTTGGACTTGCCGCAGCCGTTGGGGCCGACCACACCCACCCGCTGGCCGGGCAGCTGGAAGGTGGTGGGTTCAGCGAAGGACTTGAAGCCCGAGAGCTTGATCTGGTTCAGGCGCATGCGCGGTGGGGCGGGTGGCCCGCAGCCCGCCAGGCGGGTCGGCCTGGTGCTGCAAGTATTTGATTTGTATGGTTTTATTGCTTGCCGCCCAGCAGGCGCGACGGTCTGGATGATACCATCGCGGCCCTCCCAGACTGCCTGCTGGCGGCCAACACGCCGCTGCCCCCGCCATGGCCAAAAAAGCCGCCAAGCCCGCTGCGCCCGACCTGAACCAGCGCCCAGCGCCGGCCACGCCGCCCAGTGTGCCGTCCAAGGACCTGCAGGTGTTTCCCAATCCGGCGCCTGACCGTGACTACGTCATCCAGTTCCAGGTGCCCGAGTTCACCTGCCATTGCCCGCTGACCGGCCAACCCGACTTTGCGCACTTCACCATCGATGTGATCGCCGATGCACTCTGCGTCGAGTTGAAGAGCTTGAAGATGTACTTCTGGAGCTACCGCAATGAGGGCGCCTTCCACGAGGCGGTGACCAACACCATCCTCGATGACATCGTGCAAGCGATCCAGCCGCGTTTCATCCGCATCACCGCCAAGTGGTATGTGCGCGGCGGCATTTACACCAACGTGATCGCCGAGCAGCGCAAAGCCGGCTGGCAGCCGCAGCCCACGGTCGATCTGCCCGCGATGCCGATGGAGCGCGGATTGCTGGGGTGACACCGCCCGCCGCACCGGGCCCGACGCACTGGCCGGCGGTGCTGGCGGCCGCGCTGGCGGGTGTGGCCATTGCCATGAACGTGGGCAAGGTGCCGCTGGCACTGCCCTTGCTGCGCAGTGAACTGGCCTTGAGCCTGGTGCAGGCCGGTTGGGTGTCGTCGATGCTGAGCACGCTGGCGGTAGTGGCCGCGCTGGGCTTTGGCCTGCTGGCCGGGCGCGTCGGCGCGCTGCGCATGGTGCTGGGCGGCTTGGGCCTGAGCGCGGCGGCGTCGCTGGCGGCACTGTGGGTGCACGGCGATGGCGTTGGCAGCAGCCTGGTCATCGCCAACCCCAACGCCCACGCTGGCGCCGACGCGGCGGGCTGGGGCTTTGGCCTGCTGATCGCCACCCGATTCTTTGAGGGCGCCGGCTTTTTGGCGGTGGCCGTGTCCGGCCCGTCGTTGATCAGCGCTGCCACCGCCGCAAGCGACCGACGCTTTGCGCTGGGCGTGTGGAGCAGCTACATGCCCACCGGCGCCGGCCTGGCGATGGCGTTGGCGCCGCTGCTGCTGCCGCTGGCCGGCTGGCGCGGGCTGTGGGCGGCCACGGCTGGGGTGCTGATGCTGGCAGCTGCGGCGGCCTGGGGGCAGCGCCGGTACTACAGCCCGGCGGGCGGGTCCAGCCACGCGGTGCCGGTCAGCAGCACGTTGGCCGTGCTGCGTCAGCCGCTGCCCTGGCTGCTGGCGCTGGCCTTCGGGGCCTGGGCGCTGCAGCACTTTGCGCTGATCGTCTGGCTGCCCACCTTCCTGAAAGAGCAGCGCGGCATGGGTCCCGGCTGGGTGGCACTGCTGACCTGCACCATGCTGCTGGCCAACGTGCCGGGCAACCTGATCGGCGGCGCGCTGGTGCAGCGCGGGGTGTCGCGCGGCCGCTTGATCGCCGCCGCCCACAGCCTGACCGGCTTGTGCGGCCTGGGCTTGTTCTCGGATGCGCTGCCGGACGGCCCGCGTTACGCGCTGTGCGTGGCGCTGTCGTTCATCGGTGGCTTGATTCCGGCAGCGGTGATGTCGAGCTCGGCGATGCTGGCGCACAACCCGCGGCAGGTCAGTGCGCTGCAGGGCCTGATCATGCAGGGCTCGCAGCTGGGCCAGTTCATCGGCACGCCGCTGATCGCAGCGGTGGTGGCGGCCAGCGGGCAGTGGGCATCGGCGCGCTGGGTGACCGCGGGTGCTGCGGCGCTGGGCCTGGGGCTGGGCTTGCTGGCCTGGCGCGCCGAGCGGCGCTGGCTGGCGTGACACCGGCCGTGCCTCCGCAGGGGCCCAGTCCTGCTGGAACAGCGCGCTACAACAACTCTTCAGGCGCCAGCGGCGCCAGCAGCTCCAGCCAGAACTTGGTGGCAAAGCTGGCGTCGGGCTCGTTGTCGAAGCTGACCTCACCCTCGTCGTCGGCCGCCAGCCAGCGCAGGCTGCCATCGGGCGCCAGCATCAACCGGTACGAGGCCTGCAGCTTGTCCAGGTCCATCAGCCGCAACACCTCGCGCGCCAGTTGCGGGCTGTCGATGAACACACCCATTTCGGTGTTGTGAATCTCCGAGCGCGGGTCGAAGTTCATCGATCCGATGAAGATGTGGCGCCGGTCCACCACCGCCGTCTTGGCATGCAGCCGGCCCTGGCTGGTGGCAAACATGCCCAGCCGGCTGGCCCGCTGCACCCGCACCGGGCTCAGCTCGTAAATATCGATGCCCAGCTTGAGCATCTGTGTGCGGTACTTTCGGTAGCCCACATGCACCAGCGGCTCGTCGGTGGCCGCCAATGAGTTGGTCAGCACCTTGATCTTGACGCCACGCTGGCGCTGCTCGGTAAACAGCGCCATGCCGCGCTCGCCCGGGATCAGGTAGGGCGAGGTGAGCACCACCTCCTTGCGGGCGCTGCGGATCAGGTCCAGCACGTTGTAGCGCACCGATTCAACATCCTCCAGCGGCACCAGCGCATAGCTCGCGCCCATGCCCTTGAGCCGGTTGGGCGGGTCGGCATAGGCAGTGGCGCTGGCCCAGATCAGGCCCAGCCGGCCGGCGTCCAACTCGTCGGCGAGCGGGCCATAGCCCAGCACGTCGGTGTTGGGCGGTGCTTCGGGCGGCGGCGTGGCCAACGGGCCGGTGGCACTGTCGAACCGCGCCCGCAGGATGCTGGCGTCGTCAGCGGGCGGCACGATCGAGTGCAGGCCAAACACGATCGGGCTGTTCCAGTAGTCGTCGAACAAGCCTTGCAGCTTGGGCACCAGCGCGCCGGTGATGAAGGCATCCAGGTCGACAAAATTGGCCTGGGCGTGGCGCATGAAGTACTCGTTGGCAATGTTGCGGCCCCCCGCCACCGCCATCGCGCCGTCCACCAGCAGCAACTTGTTGTGCATGCGCCGGTTGACCCGCTTGAAGTCCTGCGCCGAGTACAAAAAGCGCGTCAGCAGGTGCTCACGCCAGCCCGGAAACGGGTTGAACAGCCGGATCTCGACGTTGGGGTGGGCCGCCAGCCCGAGCAGCAGAGGATCGCTGCCCGCGGTGTAGAGGTCGTCCATCAGCAGGCGCACTCGCACCCCGCGCAGCGCCGCATCGCGCAAGGCGCGCAGCAGGAAGCGGCCGGTCTCGTCGTCGGCAATCTGGTAGTACTGCACGTCGATGCTGCGCTCGGCGCGCCTGATCAGCGTCAAGCGGGTGTCGATCGCAAACGCGCCTATCGGCAGCAGCCGGAAGCCCGACAGCGACTCGTCGGGCGAGGATTCGGCCGCGATGCGACCCAGCGTGCTGGTGGTAGATGCCGGGATAGCCTCGACTTGCGGGCGGGTGGTCAACGGCGGCAGACCGGCGCAACCGCCCATCAACATCAGCGCCAAAGCGAACATCAAACCCAAGCCCGGGCGCCACCCCCGCAGCGATGCCCCCAGTGGGATGCGTCGGCAGCCCGGCTGCGTATCATCTCGGGCTGCAGCGTTGACCCGCCCGGTTGGGCCGGTCAATGCCGGTTTGAAAATTGCCCTGTCCATGTCCATGGGGTTGAGGATACGCAATGACGCCATTGACCCTGCTGACCGCCCTGCGCCAAACCCGCCGCCCCAACGCGTTGCGGGCGGGCTTGTTGGCCCTGGCACTGGCCACGGGCAACGCATCGGCGCTGGCCGCCTTGGACGTTGGCGACAAGGCGCCGGCGTTTTCGATCGACGCCTCGCTGGCCGGCAAGGTGTTCAAGTTTTCGCTCGCCGACAAGCTCAAGAGCGGGCCGGTGGTGCTGTATTTTTTCCCGGCGGCGTTTTCAAATGACTGCACCATCGAGGCGCACCAGTTTGCCGAGGCCACCGACCAGTACAACCAGCTCGGCGCCACGGTGATCGGGGTGTCGTCCGACGACATCGACACGCTCAAGCGCTTTTCCACCACCGAATGCCGCAACAAGTTTGCCGTCGCATCCGACGAGGACCAGGCGGTGATGAAGTCGTATGACGCAGTGCTGTTTTACAAGACCGACTATGCCAACCGCACGTCCTATGTGATCGCGCCCAACGGCACCATCGTCTACCAGTTCACCAGCCTGAACCCGACGCGCCACGTGGCCAACACGCTGGGTGCGCTCAAGAGCTGGATCGCCAAGAAGCCATGACGCCTGGCGAGAGGCCGGCCTACCAGAAGTACGACGTCGCGGTGCACAAGAGCGGCATCGACGGCTTTGGTGCGTTTGCCGCCGAGGCCATCCCGGCGCACCGCAAGATCGGCGAGATCCGCGGCGAGGCGATCAGCGTGGCCGAGGCCCGAGCGCGCGCCGTCGGCCGGCAGCGCATCATGATCGTGGAGATATCAGCCCGCAAAGCCATCGATGCGTCCAAGAGCAGCGACCCGATGCGCTTCACCAACCACTGCTGCAGCCCGAATGCACGGCTGACGATACAGGGCGGGCGCATCGAGTTCTACGCCTTGCGGGCCATCGTCCCGGGCGAAGAAATCACGGTGAACTACGGCGAAACCCACCACGAAGGCACACTGGCCTGCCGCTGCGGCGCGGCCAACTGCATCGGTTGGCTGTGAACCTCGCGCCGCGGCGGGTGGTTTAGAGCCCACCGCCCCAACCGGACCGCCGAATGAACGAACAAATCAGCCAGATCCTGGGCCGCATGGCCGCGCTGGAGGACGAGTTGCGCACCGCTGTGCAGTCGCAAGAGCGCAAGATGTTTTTCGAAATCAAGGGCCGCCGGGTCGAGTTCGAGTCCAGCGCCCGTGCTGCGCACCGCAAGTTGAAGAAGAACTTCTTCCGCTGGCTGGTCACCAACCGGCCGCAGAACCTGATCACCGGCCCGATCATCTACAGCATGGTGTTGCCGATGCTGTTTTTCGATGCCTGCGTCAGCTTCTTCCAGTGGGCTTGCTTTCCGGTCTACGGCATTGCCAAGGTGCGTCGCAGCGACTACATCGTGTTCGATCGCCACCACCTGCAGTACCTGAACTGGATCGAGAAGTTCCACTGCACCTACTGCGAGTACGGCAACGGGCTGATGGGCTACATGCGCGAGATCCTGGCCCGCACCGAAGAGTATTTTTGCCCCATCAAGCACGCCCACAAGATTTTGGGCACGCACGCCCGCTACAACCGCTTTCTGGACTACGGCGACGCCGAGTGCTACGAGGCGCGGCTGGAGGAGTTCCGGGTCGGCCTGGGCAAGGCCAAGTAGGCCTGGATGCCAGCGGCTGGCCTGGCCACGCCGGCGCAGTCGCCTTTTGCAGCCCGCGATAATCGGGCCATGAATCCGCTGCTGGGCAAACTGCACCCCTACCCTTTCGAGCGCCTGCGTGCGCTGACCGATCGCATCACGCCCAACCCGGCGCTGCGGCCGATCAGCTTGGGGATCGGCGAGCCACGCCATGCCACGCCCAAGCTGATCGAAGACGCGTTGGTGGCCGGCCTGAAGGGCTTGTCGGTCTACCCACCCACCGCTGGCTCGCCCGCGCTGCGCGAGGCTTTTGCCGGCTGGGTGCAGCGGCGCTACGGCGTGACGGTGGACGCGGCCACGCAGGTGCTGCCGGTGGGCGGCTCACGCGAGGCGCTGTTTGCCATCGCCCAGACTGTGGTCGATGCCAGCCGGGCTGGTGCCACCGTCGTCTGCCCCAACCCGTTCTACCAAATCTATGAGGGCGCGGCGCTGCTGGCCGGCGCCGAGGTGGCCTACGCCAACAGCGACCCGGGGCGCAACTTTGCCGCCGATTGGGGCCAGATCGACGAGGCCACCTGGGCCCGCACCCAACTGCTCTACGTCTGCTCGCCCGGCAACCCGACCGGCGCGGTGATGCCACTGTCCGAATGGGCCACACTGTTTGAACTCAGCGACCGGTATGGCTTCGTCATCGCCAGCGACGAGTGCTATTCGGAGATCTACTTCCGCGATGAGCCGCCGCTGGGCGGGCTGGAGGCCGCTGCACGGCTGGGCCGCAGCGACTTCAAGAACCTGATCAGCTTCACCTCGCTCAGCAAGCGCAGCAACGTGCCCGGGCTGCGCTCGGGCTTTGTGGCCGGTGACGCGCAGATCATCAAGAACTTTCTGCTCTACCGCACCTACCACGGCTCGGCGATGGGCCCGCTGGTGCAGGCGGCCAGCCTGGCGGCCTGGAACGACGAAGCCCATGTGGTGGCCAATCGGGCGCTGTACCGCACCAAGTTTGCCCAAGTCACCCCGGTGCTGGCCGAGGTGCTGGACGTGGCGCTGCCCGACGCCGGCTTTTACCTGTGGGCCGGCCTGCCGACCCGAGACGGCCAGCCCGCCGACGACACAGCCTTCGCGCTGCAACTGCTGGCTCAATACAATGTGGCGGTGCTGCCGGGCAGCCTGCTGGCGCGTGCGACCGGATCGGGCGCAGACAGTCACAACCCCGGTAGCGGCCGTATCCGCATGGCCCTGGTGGCCGGCACCGACGAATGCCTGGAAGCCGCACACCGCATCGCCGACTTCTGCCGCCGCCAAGCCGCCTGACCGCAGTTTGTTCCCCCGAATCCACCCCCATCGCCCTGAGCTGACCCCATGACCGCACAACTGCAAACCACCATCGACCAGGCCTGGGACGACCGCGCCAGCCTGGGCCCCACCAGCGACGCCCCCGCCGTGCGCGCCGCCGTCGAGACCGTGATCGCCGAGCTCAACGCCGGCCGCATGCGTGTGGCCGAGCGCCAGAGCGTGGGCCAGTGGACAGTCAACCAGTGGATCAAGAAAGCAGTGCTCCTGAGCTTTCGCCTCAACGACAACCAGCTGATGCAGGCCGGAGCTTTAAGCTTCTTCGACAAGGTGCAGACCAAGTTCTCGCACATGGACGAGTCGGCGTTGCGTGCCTCGGGTGTGCGCGTGGTGCCGCCGGCGGTGGCCCGACGCGGCAGTTACCTGGCCAAGGGTGTGGTGCTGATGCCCAGCTACGTCAACATCGGCGCCTATGTGGACGAAAACACCATGGTCGATACCTGGGCCACCGTGGGCTCGTGCGCGCAGATCGGCAAGAACGTTCACTTGTCCGGCGGCGTGGGCATCGGCGGCGTGCTGGAGCCGCTGCAGGCCAACCCCACCATCATCGAGGACAACTGCTTCATCGGCGCCCGCTCCGAGGTGGTCGAGGGCGTGATCGTCGAGGAGAACTCGGTCATCAGCATGGGCGTGTTCCTGGGCCAGAGCACCGCGATCTACGACCGCGAAACCGGTGAGACCAGCTATGGCCGCATCCCCGCCGGCTCGGTCGTGATCGCAGGCAGCCTGCCGCGCGACGGCGGCCGCTACAACCTGAACTGCGCGGTGATCGTCAAGAAGGTCGACGCCGGCACCCGCGCCAAGACCAGCATCAACGACTTGCTGCGGCCCTGAACCGCAACAACAGGTGGCATGGCGCTGATCGAGCAGGAGACAGCATGAGCGGCAGGATGGAGAAGGTCATGCGGCTGATGGCCGAGCGCCAGGCCTCGGACGTCTTCCTGTCGGCCAACATGCCGATCCTGATCAAGATCCACGGCCAGATGCTGCAGTTGTCCGACCAGATCCTGACGCCGATGCAGCCGCGCCAGTTGCTGGCCGAGATCCTGACGCCGCAGCAGCTGGAAGAGCTCGACGACACCGGCGAGCTGAACCTGGCGGTGCCGATCCAAGGCGTGGGCAGCTTCCGCTTGTCGGCATTCAAGCAGCGCGGCACGGTGGCCGGCGTGGTGCGCCACATCCCGCACGTGATCCCGCCGTTGGCCTCGCTCAACGTGCCCGACATGCTGGGCCAGCTGGTGCTGGAAAAGCGCGGCCTGATCCTGATGGTGGGCGCCACCGGCTCGGGCAAGAGCACCACGCTGGCATCCATGCTGGAGCTGCGCAACCGCAGCCTGCCTGGGCACATCCTGACGATCGAGGAACCGATCGAGTTTCTGTTCCAGAGCAAGAAGTGCGTCGTCAACCAGCGTGAGGTCGGCCGCGACACCGAATCGCTGCAGGTGGCGCTGCGCAACGCGCTGCGCCAAAGCCCCGACTGCATCATGATCGGTGAGATCCGCGACCGCGAGACCATGACCGCCGCACTCAGCTACTCGCTGTCGGGCCACTTGGTGCTGGCGTCGATGCACGCCAACAACAGCCACCACGCGCTGGGCCGCATCTTGTCGTTCTACGCGCCCGAATCGCGCCAGGTGCTGCTGGCCGACCTGGCTGCGGGCTTGCGCGCCATCGTCTCGCAACGTTTGCTGCGGGCCGAGGCGGGTGGGCGCATCCCGGCGGTCGAGGTGCTGTTCAACAGCAACCAGGTGGCCGAGCTGATCATGAAGGGTGACTTTCATGCCGTGCACGAGGCGATGGAAAAATCGCTGGCCGAGGGTTCGATCACCTTCGAGGAGGCGATCGCGCTGATGGTCCGCAACGGCGTGGTCAGCCGTGACGAGGGCCTGGCGCACGCTGACTCGGTCACCAACCTGGTCTGGCGGCTGCAAAACGATGCCACGCCGGTCTCGCGCATCTCGCCCAAGCGGGAAGAGACCGACCAGCCGGTGTTCACCGATTTCACGGTCGATGTGCTGCCCGAGGGCTTTGTCGAGCGGCGGCAGGCCGCGTCCACCTTCCCGCCCTTGAGCCGATGATGAACCCCACCCCCAACACCCTGCGCCTGCTGGAAGCCCTGATCGCCCGGCCCTCCGTCACGCCCACTGATGCCGGCTGCCAGGCCCTGGTGACCGAGCGGCTGGCACCGCTGGGCTTTGCCTGCGAGACCCTGAGCTTCGGCCCCGACACCGGCCGCGTCACCAACCTGTGGGCGGTACACCGCGGTACCCGCCCCGGCCCCACGGTGGTGCTGGCCGGCCATACCGATGTGGTGCCCACCGGCCCGCTGGCGGCCTGGACCAGCGACCCGTTCGTGCCCAGCCACCGGGGCGGCCGGCTGTACGGCCGGGGTGCTGCCGACATGAAGACCTCGATTGCCGCGATGACGGTGGCGGCTGACGAGTTCGTGCGCCAGCACCCCGACCATGCCGGCAGCCTGGCCCTGCTGTTCACCAGCGACGAGGAAGGGCCGTCGGTCGACGGCACGGTGCGTGTGGTCGAGGCGCTGCAGGCGCGCGGCGAGCGGCTGGACTGCTGCATCGTCGGCGAGCCGACCTCGGTAGACCGGCTCGGCGACATGATCAAGAACGGCCGGCGCGGCTCGCTCTCGGCCCGGCTCACGGTGCTGGGTATTCAGGGTCACGTCGCCTACCCGCAACTGGCGCGTAACCCGATCCACCAGCTGGCGCCGGCCCTGGCCGAGCTGGCGGCCACGGCCTGGGATGCTGGCAACGCACACTTTCCGCCCACCACCTGGCAGGTGTCCAACATCCATGGCGGCACCGGTGCATTCAACGTGATCCCGGGCGAGGTGGTGGTGGACTTCAACTTCCGCTTCTCGACCGAATCCACGCCGGAGCAACTCAAGACCCGCGTCGTGGCGCTGCTGGCGCGCCACGGCATTGAACACAACATCGCCTGGACCCTGGGCGGATCGCCGTTTTTGACCGAGCCGGGCAGCTTGAGCAACGCGCTGAGTGCCGCGATCCTGGCCGAGACCGGCGTCACGTCGGTGCTGTCGACCACCGGCGGCACCAGCGACGGCCGTTTCATCGCCCGCGTCTGCAAGCAGGTGGTGGAGTTTGGCCCGATCAATGCCAGCATCCACAAGATCGACGAAAACGTCATCGTCGCCGACATAGAACCGCTGAAAAACATCTACCGCCGCACCTTGGAGCTGCTGCTGACATGACGGTCATCGAGTTGATCGACCAGGCCAGCGCCCGCCTCGCCCAGGCGGGCGTTTCGTTTGGACACGGCACAGCCAACGCCTTCGACGAAGCCGCCTGGCTGGTGCTGTGGCGACTGGGTCACCCCCTGGACGGGCTGGACGAGGTGGCGGACATGACCGTTGCGCCGGCGGACCTTGCCACGGTCAACACCCTGATCGAACAACGCATCAGCAGCCGCCAGCCTGCGGCCTACCTGACCGGCGAGGCCTGGCTGCAGGGCGTGCCGTTCACGGTGGATGCCCGGGTGATCGTGCCGCGCTCGCTGATCGCCGAGCCGCTGGCTGACGGCAGCATCGACCCCTGGCTGGCGCCGCAGACCCTGCGT
>JBBRZR010000089.1:0-13090 GCA_038236495.1 Burkholderiales bacterium | reverse complement strand
GTTCAGGCCGCGCCAGCTCTCGACATCGATGCCGTCGACAAACAGGTTGGGGTCGAAGGTGGGCTTGGAGACGAAGGCCAGCACCTCGCCCGAGCGCGGATCGATCGCCACCAACGCACCGCGCCGGTTGCCAAACATCTGCTCGACCAGCGCCTGCAGCTTGATGTCGATCGACAGCACCAGGGTGTTGCCGGGGGTGGCGGGGTGGCTCTTCAAGCGGCGCACCGCACGGCCGCCGGCCGAGGTCTCGACCTCCTCGAAGCCGGTGGTGCCGTGCAGCTGCTGCTCGTAGTGCTGCTCCAGCCCCAGCTTGCCGATCACGTCGGTGCCGCGGTAGTTGGCCAGCACATCGTCGTCCCAGTCCTCCATCGCCTTTTTCTCGGCGGTGTTGATGCGACCGATGTAGCCGATGATGTGGCTGCCCACCTCGCCCGCCGGGTAGCTGCGGAACAGCCGGGCCCGCACGTCCACCCCGGGGAAGCGGAAGCGCTGCGCCATGAAGCGCGCCACCTCCTCGTCGCTCAGCTTGGTGCGGATCGGCAGCGACTCGAAGCTTTTGCTCTCGTCTTGCAGGCGCTTGAAGCGGCGGCGGTCGCGCGGCTGCACCTCCAGCACCTCGGCCAGGCTGTCGATCACCGCGTCGAGCTCACCCTTGACCTTGCTGGGCGTGATCTCCAGCGTGTAGGCCGAGTAGTTGGTGGCCAGCACCACACCGTTGCGGTCGACGATCAGGCCGCGGTTCGGCACCACCGGCACCACCGCGGTGCGGTTGGCCTCGGCCTGCTGCGCCAGGTCTTCATGGCGATAGACCTGCAGCCAGACCAGCCGGGCCGTCAACAAACCGAAACACAGCAGTACAAACAGTGCGGCAGCGATCAACCGGAGGTTGAACCGGTCGAGTTCGCGCGCCAGGTTCTTGAGCTCGGTCATGCGGCAGGGTCGCGGGTGGGTGGGGTGTTTGCAGCTGCGGCTACAGCGGCCGATTCTGGTCCGGATCGGGCGCCCGGCGCTGCGGCGCCAGCAGCAACAGCACCACCACCGGCCACAGCAGCGCCTCGAACACCGGCGCGGCCAGCAGCCACCAGCCTGGAAACATGCCGCCCGCCACCAGCCGTGTCAGCAACGACGCCGCATGCGCAGCGACAAACACCGGCAGCACATGCAACGCCTGCGCCGGCACCGAGAACCACAGCACACGCCGGTGCACGGTGATGGCCAGGTAGCTCAGCAGGCTGTAGGCCAGCGCGTGCTGGCCCAGCAGCGCGCCCTGGTGCACGTCCATCACCAGGCCGAAGGCAAAGGCCAGGCCGACACCGACCCGGCGCGGCTGGTGCACGTTCCAGAACACCAGCACCAGCGCCAGCAGGTCGGGCGACGACGGATGCCGGCCCAGCGGCAGCATCTCCAACAGCATCGCGGCCGCCAGCGTCAGTGCGATGAAAAACGGATTGACCGGCAGCAGCAGCTGGTCCGAGCCACGCGGCATGATCATCGCGACAGCTCCTCGCCCTTGGCCGGCCGGCCGGGCAGGCCGGTGGCGCTGGCGCGAGCTGAGGCCTTCACGGTCGCCTTGTCCGGTACCGGCGCCTCGGGCCGGGCCGGCATCTGCAGCCCCATCGGCTCGAGCACCAGCAGGTGGCGCACGTTGTCCATGGCGGCGGCCGGGGCGAGCAGGATGCGGGCAAAGCCGGCGTCGGCGCGCCGGTCCACCCTGGCGACCTTGGCCACCGCCAAGCCCGGCGGGTAGACACCGTCCACCCCGCTGGTGGTCAGCTCATCGCCCACCTGCACGTCGGCATTGCCGGCCATGAAGCGCAACTCCATCGCTGCGCCGCCCTCAGCCCCGCCAAACGCCGCGCCACGTTGCTGGGTGCGGGTGTTGAGCACGGGAATAGCGGCCTCACGGTCGGTCAGCAGGGTGACCACCGCGCTCAGTGGGTAGACCTCGGTGACCTGGCCCAGCACACCGGCCTCGTTGACCACCGGCGCGCCGGCCAGCACGCCGGCACTGGCGCCCCGGCTGATGAACAGCTTGCGCGAGTACGGATCACCCGCCTCGTACAGCAACTCGGCCGCGATCGAGCGCACCTGCAGCGCGGGCTGAAGCGCCAGCAAGGCCCGCAGACTGGCGTTTTCGGCCACCAGCTGGTCCATGCGGGCGGCCCGCACGGACTGGCGGGCCAGCTGGGTGCGGGCCGCCATCTCGGACGACTGCGCCTCTTTGACACCCTGAAAATAGCTTTGTCCGTTGCCCACCAGGTCCACCGGCACCTGCAGCGCCCGTTGCACCGGCAGCAGGCCGGTGGCCAGCGCCGCCCGCAGCGGCAGCGTGACATGCCAGCGGCTGTCCGCCGCCATCAAGAACACCGCCAGTGCCGAAAACAGCGCCAGCTTGGTCAGCGCCGACGGCCCTTGCCGGAAAAACGGCGGCGGTGTGCGGTCTATCGAGCCCAGCGGCATGGCGGATCAGCCGAGACCGGGCCGGCGGGCGACCGCGCTGACCGAACTAAAAAGCCGGCGCCGCACAAGACGGGCCGGCCGTTGCAGCAACATCGGGCGCTTACTCCGAGGTGAAGATCGACCCCAGCCGTTCCATGCGCTCCAGCGCCATGCCGCAACCGCGCACCACGCAGGTCAGCGGGTCTTCGGCCACCCACACCGGCAGGCCGGTTTCTTCGGCCAGCAGGCGGTCCAGGTCGCGCAGCAAGGCGCCGCCGCCGGTCAGCATCATGCCGCGCTCGGCGATGTCGGCGCCCAGCTCGGGCGGGGTTTGCTCCAGCGCGTTCTTGACAGCCGAGACGATCTGGTTGAGCGGATCGGTCAGGGCTTCGAGAATCTCGTTGCTGCTGATAGTGAAGCTGCGCGGCACGCCCTCACTCAGGTTGCGGCCCTTGACCTCGATCTCCTTGACCTCGCTGCCCGGAAAGGCCGAGCCGATGGTCTTCTTGATCAGCTCGGCGGTGGGCTCGCCGATCAACATGCCGTAGTTGCGGCGGATGTAGTTGATGATGGCCTCGTCGAACTTGTCGCCGCCCACCCGCACGCTGCCCTTGTAGACCATGCCGCCCAGGCTGATGACACCGACTTCGGTGGTGCCGCCGCCGATGTCGACCACCATCGAGCCCGAGGGGTCGGACACCGGCAGGCCGGCGCCAATCGCGGCGGCCATCGGCTCTTCGATCAGGAATACATCGGACGCGCCTGCGCCCAGCGCCGACTCACGGATGGCGCGGCGCTCGACCTGGGTCGAGCCGCAGGGCACGCAGATGATGATGCGCGGGCTGGGCCGCAGCAGCGAGCGCGGGTGCACCATCTTGATGAACTGCTTGAGCATCTGCTCGGTGACGGTGAAGTCGGCGATCACGCCGTCTTTCATGGGGCGAATGGCCTCGATGTTGCCGGGCACCTTGCCCAGCATGGCCTTGGCCTCTTTGCCGACGGCCTGGATCGTCTTTTTGCCCTGGGGCCCGCCCTCGTGGCGGATGGAGACGACCGAGGGTTCGTCGAGCACGATGCCCTTGCCACGCACATAGATCAGCGTGTTGGCGGTGCCGAGGTCGATCGCAAGATCGGTGGAGAAGTAGCTGCGCAGGAATCCGTACATGGGACTGTCGGGCGGTCAGGACAAGCGCCGGGCTGGGGCCGCAGGGGGTGCGGCGGCAACCTGGCGCAGGTCAGTGGTCTGGGGCGGGCCCGGCAGGCGCGGCAAAAAACACGCACCGGGCAGCAAATGAACAAGGATTTTAGGAGCGGCCTCGGCCAGCGGGTCAGCATCGGGGGTTGCTGGCGATGTGGACACCAAAGCGGCCGGTGGCGGCGTGCCGTGGCTTGCGGATAACCATAGATAATACCCCATCACCCCGGAGTTTCCCCAATGGAAACCCGCTGCCGGACACCATGCCCCATGGCCTTGACCCCCCAGGACACCAGCCGCATCGCGCAGCTGGCCCGCCTAGAACTCTCCCCCACCGAAGCGCCCGAGATGCTGGCCTCGCTGAACGATTTTTTCCGCGTTGTCGAGCAGATGAGCGCGGTGGACACCGCCGGCGTCGAGCCGCTCTACACCCCGCTCTCAGCCATCCAGGCGGTCACGCTGCGCCTGCGTGACGACGTGGTGACGGAGGTCAACCAACGCGAGGCCAACCAGCGCAGCGCGCCATCGGTCGAGGACGGTTTGTTCCTCGTGCCCAAGGTCATCGAGTGAGCACGCCATGACCTTGAACACGTCATTGCACACGTCATTGCACGACATGGGCGTGGCCGATCTGGCCCGCGCGCTGGCCGACAAGTCGGTGTCCAGCGTTGAGATCACCACCCACCTGCTGGCCCGCATCGAGGCCCAGCGGGGCTTGGGCGCGTTTTTGCAGGTGGACGCCGAAGGCGCCACCGCCGCCGCGCAGGCCGCCGACCAGCGCCGCGCCGCCGGTGACAGCGCGCCGCTGCTGGGCATCCCGATCGCGCACAAGGACATCTTTGTCACCGCCGCGATGCCCACCACCGCGGGCTCAAAGATGCTGGCCGGCTACCGCAGCCCGTTTGATGCCACCGTGGTGGCACGGCTGGGCGACGGTGAACCGGCGCTGGGCGGGCTGCCAGGCGAGGTCGGCCAGCCCGGTGCCGGCGCGATCAGCCTGGGCAAGCTCAATTGCGACGAGTTTGCGATGGGCTCGGCCAACGAAAACTCGGCTTACGGCCCGGTGCTCAACCCCTGGGATAACAGCCGCGTGCCGGGCGGCTCGTCCGGCGGCTCGGCTGCGGCGGTGGCGGCGCGTTTGCTGCCGGCAGCCACCGGTACCGACACCGGCGGCTCGATCCGCCAGCCCGCCAGCTTCACCGGCATCACCGGCATCAAGCCGACTTACGGTGTGTGCAGCCGCTACGGCATGATCGCCTTTGCCTCCAGCCTGGACCAAGCCGGCCCGCTGGCCCGTTCGGCCGAGGACTGCGCCCTGCTGCTCTCGGCCATGAGCGGGTTTGACGCCCGCGACGCCACCAGCGCCCAGCGCCCGCCGCAAGACTTTGCAGCACAGATGCGCCAGAAGCGTGAGCTGGCCAGCCCCGGCAAACCGCTGGCGGGCCTGCGCATCGGCCTGCCGGCAGAGTTTTTCCCCGACACCTTGGCGGCCGACGTGGCCGCAGCCGTGCGCAACGCGCTGGCCGAGCTTGAAAAACTCGGCGCCACGCTGGTGGATGTCAGCCTGCCGCGCACCCAACTGTCGATCCCGGTCTACTACATCATTGCGCCGGCCGAGGCCAGCTCCAACCTGAGCCGCTTCGACGGCGTCAAGTTCGGCCACCGTGCGGCGGTCTACGGCGACCTGAACGACATGTACAAGAAGAGCCGCGCCGAGGGCTTCGGGCCCGAGGTCAAGCGCCGCATCATGATCGGCACCTACGTGCTGAGCCACGGCTACTACGACGCCTACTACCTGCAGGCGCAAAAGCTGCGCCGCATGATCGCCGACGACTTCCAGCGCTGTTTTGCCGATTGCGACCTGATTGCCGGCCCGGTCGCGCCCAGCGTGGCCTGGAAGCTGGGCGAAAAAGGCAACGACCCGATCCAGACCTACCTGGCCGACATCTTCACGCTGCCCGCCAGCCTGGCCGGCTTGCCCGGCATGAGCTTGCCGGCCGGCCTGGGCGCACACGGCATGCCGGTGGGCCTGCAGTTGATCGGCAACTACTTTGCCGAAGGCCAGTTGCTGCACGCCGCCCACGCGCTGCAGCAGGCCACCGACTGGCACAGCCAGGCCCCGGCCGGGATCTGACACAGATGAATACCGCTCCCCCCCTGATCCGCGGCTACGAGGTCGTCATCGGCCTCGAAACCCATGCCCAGCTGTCAACGCTGAGCAAAATCTTCTCAGGTGCCAGCACCGCGTTTGGCGCTGCCCCCAACACCCAGGCCTGCGCGGTGGACCTGGCGCTGCCGGGCACGCTGCCGGTGATGAACCGCGCCGCGGTAGACCGCGCCATCCGCCTGGGCCTGGCGGTGGGCGCCAAGGTGGCGCCGGTGTCGATCTTTGCGCGCAAGAACTACTTCTACCCCGATCTGCCCAAGGGCTACCAGATCAGCCAGTACGAAACACCGGTGGTGCAGGGCGGCAGCGTCAGCTTTGTGCTGGACGGCCTGCCGCGCAGCGTGCGCCTGACCCGCGCCCACCTCGAAGAAGACGCCGGCAAGAGCCTGCACGAGAGCTACCACGGCGAGGACGGCCGGCCCTGCAGCGGCATCGACCTGAACCGCGCCGGCACGCCGCTGCTGGAGATCGTCACCGAGCCCGACATGCGCTCGGGCGCCGAGGCGGTGGAGTACGCCAAGGCGCTGCACGCGCTGGTGATGTGGCTGGGCATTTGCGACGGCAACATGCAAGAAGGCAGCTTCCGCTGCGATGCCAACGTGTCGGTGCGCCGGCCCGGTGCGCCGCTGGGCACCCGGCGCGAAATCAAGAACCTGAACTCGTTCCGCAACATGGCGCAAGCCATCAACTTCGAGATCAACTGGCAGATCGACCAGATCGAGGACGGTCTTGCGGTGCACCAGGCCACCGTGCTGTTCAACCCCGACACCGGCGAGACCCGGGCCATGCGCAGCAAGGAAGACGCACACGACTACCGCTACTTCCCTGACCCGGACCTGCCGCCGCTGGTGATCTCGCCCGAGTGGATCGCGCAAGTGCGCGCCAGCTTGCCCGAGTTGCCTGCGGCGATGGCCGCGCGCTTCCAGCAGCAGGATGGGTTGTCGCTGGACGACGCGGCCGTGATGACCCAGACCCTGGACTTTGCCCGGTTTTACGAGGCTGCGCGCGATGCCTGCGGCAACCCCAAGCTGGTCGCCAACTGGTTGATGGGCGAGTTCTCGCGCCGGCTCAATGCCGAAGACAAGCCGCTGGCGCAAAGCCCGGTGGACGCCGCCACACTGGCCGCGCTGATCGTGCGCATTGGCGACGGCACGGTCAGCCACAACGCCGCCCGCCAGGTGTTGGATGCGCTGTGGGCTGGCGAGGCGGCACGGTCCGACGCGGGTGCGCCGCGGGTTGATGCGCTGATCGAGGCCAAGGGCCTGAAGCAAATGAACGACAGCGGCGCGCTGGAGGCGATCATCGACAGCGTGCTGGCCGCCAACCCGAAGCTGGTCGAGGAGGTGCGCGCCGGCAAGGACAAGGCCTTCAACGCGCTGGTCGGCCAGGTGATGAAATTGTCCAAGGGCAAGGCCAATCCGGCCCAGGTCAACGAGGTGCTGCGGCAGCGCCTGGCTTGATGCCCCGGGGGCGCGGCCGCTCAGGGCGCGGTATTGCGCACCGTAGCGGGTGTCTGGGCGGCGTGCGGCGCAGCGGTCGCACCACTGCCCACAGCCGGCACCGCAACCACCGGCGGCAGCGAGCCGGCCGGCGCACCCGCCCACAGGCGGCGCAGCCGGTCCAGCTCCACATCGTGCAACTTGTTGATGCGAATCAGCTCGGCCTCCTGGTTGGCCGCGGCGGAGCGCTGGGCCTCGACGCCGGCATCGTTGGCATCGAACTGCTGCTTCAGGCGCAGCGGAATCTGCCGGCCCTTGTAGAACTCGGCCTCTTCCAGCAGCGGCTTGCGCTCGACGGCCAGCTCCTTGAGCCGATGCTCGGTGGCCTTGGTTGCCAGGCGCACCGTGTCGAGCGCAGCCTCGCGGGACTTGCGGTGCGCCGCCTCGTTGGGGAAGCGCGCCATCAGGTTGCGATCGCGCCGCACGGCGTCGGCCTGGCCGGCGCGGGCCACCTCCGCACGGCGCTCGGCGGCGTCACGATCGGCGCGCTCCTCGGCGGTCAACGTCGGCGGGATCACCCGCTGCACCGACCCATCGCGGTTCAGCACCCGCTGCTCGCGCGACACGCAGTCAGCAATCGGACGGTCGGACGTCAGCTTGCGTCCCTGGCCATCGACGCAGGTGTAGATACCGGCCGCGGCCGACGCGCCCGATTGCGCCCAGGCGCCCAGCGGCGCAGCAGCGATCAGCACGCCTGCAAAGGCAGCCACAGCAAAGCCAAACCATCTGGCACGCGGGGCCCGCACCCATCCGCCGGCCCTGCACGCCTGTACCGCCCACCCGCGCCGCCGCCCCAGTCTCAAATCAAACTCCGTAGTGATCTCGGTAGGCTGCGACGCGCTGCAGGTGCGGCGCCAACTCAGGCGCACCGGATGATTGCAGATACTGCAACAGGTCTTGCAAGGTGGCAATCGACGCTACATCCAGTTTCAGTTGATCCCGGACGTATTGCACGGCAGACCAGGGCATGTCGGTGCCGCCCTCGCTGGCTTTTTCTTGCCGATCCAACGCGATCGCTACCGCAGCGGGCGTGGCGCCGGCCGCGCTGATCATGGCGATCGACTCACGCACCGAGGTGCCGGCCGAGATCACGTCGTCGATGATCAGCACCCGGCCCCGCACCGGCGCGCCCACCAGCGTGCCGCCCTCGCCGTGGTCCTTGGCCTCTTTGCGGTTGTAGGCAAACGGCACGTTGCGGCCCAGCCGCGCCAGCTCGACCGCCACCACGGCTGCCAGCGGAATGCCCTTGTAGGCCGGGCCGAACAGCATGTCGAACTGCAGCCCCGAATCCAGCAGGCGGCGTGCATAGAATCCGGCCAGCCGGCCCAGCTTGGCCCCATCGTCGAACAGACCGGCGTTGAAAAAATACGGCGACAGGCGCCCGGCCTTGGTCTTGAACTCGCCAAAACGCAGCACCCCCGCCTCGACTGCAAACTGCACAAAATCCTGCGCCAGCGGGCTGGCGTCAGTGCTCTTGCAGTCGGAGGCGCTTTTGTTCATGGAGATCTCTTGGCATTTCGACTCGTCACGCTCAACCTGAACGGCATCCGTTCAGCGGCCAACAAGGGTTTTGTGGAATGGGCCGCGCTGGCGGGCGCGGATTGTATGGGGGTGCAGGAGGTCAAGGCCCAGGCCGACGACATCGCCGGCCGCTTCGATACCGTGGCCGGTCTGCAAGGCCATTTTCACTTCGCCGAGAAAAAAGGCTATTCCGGCGTGGGCGTCTACAGCCGCAAGACCCCCAGCGCTGTCATTGTGGGCCTGGGCAACGCCGACTTCGACGCCGAGGGCCGCTACGTCGAGACCCGCTTTGACACCGCCCGCCGCAAGCTCAGCATCATCAGCTGCTACTTTCCCAGCGGCTCGTCGGGCGACGAGCGCCAGGCGGTCAAGTTTCGGTTTCTGGACCACGTCTACCCGCACCTGCTGGCGCTCAAGGCCGAGCGTGAATTCATCCTGGTCGGCGACATCAACATCGCCCACAAGGAGATCGACCTGAAGAACTGGCGGGGCAACCGCAAGAACTCCGGCTTCTTGCCCGAAGAGCGCAACTGGATGACCCGGCTGCTGGACGAGGCCGGGCTGGTGGACGTGTTCCGGCAACTCAACCCCCATCCCGAGCAATACACCTGGTGGAGCAACCGCGGCCAGGCCCGGGCCAACAACGTGGGCTGGCGGCTGGACTACCACTTGGCGACGCCGGGCATCGCGGCCACCGCGAAGCGCGAAGCGATCTACCTCGACCAGCGGTTCAGTGACCATGCACCGCTGACGATCGACTACGACTTCACTGTTTGAGGGGGTGACCTGCACCCCGTCAGCGATCTGTTGCAATCCCCTGTCAAGGCGTCGACCATGTCCAGACCCGCTGTGTTCCTGGCCCTGTGCCTGGCTGTGCTGCTTTCAGCTGCAGTCCCCCCTGCCTGCGCGCAGGGCAGCCGCTATGCCAACGCCCCCGCCAGCGCCGATGGCATCGGCAAGCGGTACATGGGCCGCGAAATCGCTGGCGTCATGGGCTGGCAAGGCGCGGCCTGGCTGGAGCGTGAAGAGCGCGAACGCGAGGAGCGCACCGACCTCTTGCTGGCCGCGCTGGCGCTCAAGCCCGGCATGGTGGTGGCCGACATCGGCGCCGGCACCGGCTACCTGTCGCGCCGCATGGCCACGGCGGTGGGCAGCGGCGGCCGGGTGCTGGCGGTGGACCTGCAGCCCGAGATGATCCAGATGTTGAAGCAACTGGCCCAGAAGGCGCAGCTGGGTCAGATCGTGCCGGTGCAGTGCAGCGAGACCGATGTCGGTCTGCAACCCAACTCGGTGGACCTGGCCATCATGGTGGACGTCTACCACGAGCTGGCCTATCCCTATGAGGTGCTGGCCAGCGTCGTCCGCGCGCTCAAGCCAGGGGGCCGGGTGGTGTTCATCGAGTACCGGGCAGAAGACCCGCGGGTGCCGATCAAGGCCTTGCACAAGATGAGCGAGGCGCAGGTCAGGCGCGAGGCCGCTGCACACCCGCTGGTGTGGGACCGCACCGTGGCCACGCTGCCCTGGCAGCACATGGTGGTGTTTCGAAAGACCGACCCGCCGTGAACCTCGGCGGGCCGGGCCCGGCAGCAGCGCCCTAGAGGTGCGGAGAGAACGCCAGTGCCAGATCGACCTTGGCCCGCAAGCGCACGCACAACAAGAAGGTGCCGACAAACTTGCGCTGCAGAAACAGCAAGTCCGGCGGCGGTGTGCGCGCAAAGCCGTCGCCAAAGAACTGGGCGCGTCCTTGGGTGAACAAGCGGCCGAACAGGTCCGACTTGCCAAAGTCATACGGGCCCGCGTGGCGCAGCGGCTCGCCAGCGGCCAGCAGCATCTGCACCACGGCATCGCTTTGGCTGGCGGGGTCTTCCGGGCTGATGAAGCCCGCGCGGCTGGCGGCCGTGGCAAGCCGTGTGGCGTCGCCGTCGCGCATGGCGCGGCTCAGCTCGGTCAGCTGCCTGGCACGTGCCGGCAACACCTTTTCGGCGGCGCCAAAATCGAGCAGCGCCACTTTGCCGGTGCCGGCGTCGAACAGGTAGTTGCCAAAGTTGGGATCGGTTTGCACCAAGCCCATCTCAAAGAACTCCCGCACCGCCAGCCGCACCAAGGCAGCCGCCACACGGTCGCGCTGGGCCTGGGGTGCGTGCTCGGCTGCCCATTGGTCCACCGGTACACCGGGTGCGAACTCGGTGGCGACGATGTGCGGGGTGCAGTGCTCGGGCACCACGGCGGGCACCCACAGATCAGGGTCGGCACCCAGGCGTGTGCGGTACAGCGTGGTGGCACGGGCTTCGGCGCGGTAGTCGGCTTCGTGCTTGAGCTGCTCACGCACCCGAGCCAGCAGGGGCGCCATGTCCATGCGCGCTGGCACCAGCCCCGGCAAGCGCGCCAGCATGGCCAGGTTGGCCATGTCGCTGTCGATGCTGTCGCTCACGCCGGGGTACTGAATCTTCAAGGCCAGGGTCTGGCCGTCATGGGTGTGCGCGCGGTGCACTTGCCCGATCGATGCCGCCGCAATCGGAACCAGGTCCAGGCTGTGGAAGCGGCTTTGCCAGCGCGCGCCGTACTCGCGCCTCAACACGGCCGTCAGTTGTGCTGCGGGCATGGTGTGGGCCGAGTTGCGCAGGCCGGCCAGCAGCGCTGAAAACTCTGCCGGCAACACGCCCTGGCTGGCGCTGTCCATCGACATCAGCTGGCCCACCTTCATGACCGCGCCGCGCATGGCCGACAAGCGCTCGGCCAGACGCCGGGCGTTGGCCGGCGTCAACAGCAGTTGCGACAGGTCGGGCTTGTCACCCTTGGCCCAGCGTGACACCCCCAAACTGGCGGAAGACAGCGCCAACTCACCCATGGCGCGGCCAAGGTGCAAGAAGCGGCTGATCCGGCCCTGAGGCACCGTGGCTTGGCGCGTGCGTGGCGTGGGTAGGGCGGCTGCTCGTGCCTCAGCGGCGACCGGGCGCGCGTCAGGCTTGCTCATCAGGCGGGTTCATCACGTTTGTTCAGGGCGTTTGCCTGGGGTTCGGTCGATCAGAGGCTGCACGGTGCAACGAACTTTAGAGCCTCCTATTTTCACGTGCAGGGGCGTGCGTTTGGGCAGAAGGGATACCTGGCCTCTCGATCGCCGCCGATTCGCGGCTGGCGGTGATGCACTTGGCTGGCCGGCGCCGGAAACGAACTGGATACCGAGCGCCATGCCCTCGGCCCGATCGGCGCCAGGCCTGACCGCCGGCCAGGGTATCGCCGACACGGCGCTCGCCGGGCCGGGGCGGTGAGAACACCTCTCACGGCGTCACGGTCTGCGCGACTGCCGGTCCTGTGAGGCTGATGAACTCGGGGCCTGCGGGTGAGTGGCCCTGTCCGATTCCGACCAAAAGTCTGGCCGCAGACCTGGGCGACCGGGCAACCGGCCGCCGTCGTCTTGTCCTACAGGCCGTTGGGTTGTGCTCGGGCTGCGTGCTGCCGCAGGCCAGGCTAACTTGTCCTGCTGATGGTTTACACAGCCACCCGAACCCCACCGAACAAGGACAGCACCATGGCCTACCGCAGCACCAACCCCTACACCAACACCGTCGAAAAATCGTTCGAGGAACTGAGCGACCCGCAGTTGCAAGCCAAGCTGCAAGCCGCCCAGACCTGCTATGACGGCACCTGGCGTGACCAGAGCTTTGCGCAACGAAAGGCCGTGCTCAAGCGCGCAGCGGCATTGATGCGCGAGCGCCAGCCGGCCCTGGCCGAGCTGGCAACGCGGGAGATGGGCAAGCTCATCGCCCAGAGCGCCGGCGAGGTGGCACTGAGCGCTGCGATCATCGACTACTACGCCGACCACGCCGAGGCGTTTCTGGCGCCCGAGCCGCTGAAGACCGACAAGGGCCAGGCCGTTGTGGAGTGCAGCCCGTTGGGCGTGCTGTTTGGTGTCGAGCCCTGGAACTATCCGTACTACCAGATCGCCCGCTTCGCCGGGCCCAACCTGATGGCCGGCAACGTGGTGATGGTCAAACACGCGTCCAACGTGCCGCAGTGCGCACTGGCCTTCGAGCAACTGATGCACGACGCCGGCCTGCCCGCAGGCGGCTACACCAACCTTTTCGTGTCGAAAGACCAGGTGGCCGCGCTGATCGACGACCCGCGCGTGCGCGGTGTGGCCTTGACCGGCAGTGAAGCGGCCGGTGCCGTGGTGGCCGCACGGGCTGGCCAGAACCTGAAGAAGTCGACGATGGAGCTGGGCGGTAGCGACGCCTTCATCGTGCTGGAAGATGCCGACATGGCCCGCGC
>JBBRZR010000088.1:0-13173 GCA_038236495.1 Burkholderiales bacterium | reverse complement strand
GCTGGCCAGCAGGGATGCGGCCAGCCAGGCGGCGGTAAAAGGGTGGCTGACTTTAGGGCTGACGGGCGCGTTGCGGCTCACGGAATCTCCAGGATCTCGGTTCTTCTGTTTGAACCTGGACTGTGCCCATGCCGGGCGCCCGGACCACCGGGAATAGTTCCCGACCTGCAGCCAGCGTGGTGCGGGGGCTACAGCGCTTGACCCTCAGGGCTTGTCAAACAACAAGGGCTCGCCCAGGCAGCCCGGCAGGATTTTGTCGAACAGGCCAAACGCAGCGGACCGAGGGCACCGGCGTCGACGCCTAACGGCGCCTGTGTGCAGCGGTGGTGCCGTGTTGGCGCCGTGATGCCGCGCCTCAAGTCTCCAACTTGACGTTGGCCTCTTTCACCACCTTGGCCCACTTGTCTTGCTCGCTGCGGATGAACTGGGCAAATTTCTCGGGCGTGCCGCCGCCGTCCTCAGCACCGTAGGTGTCCATTTTTTCCTGCACGTCGGGCATCGCCAGGATGGTGTTCACATCGCGGTTGATCTTCTGGACGATCGCCGCCGGCAGCTTGCCCGGCCCGGCCAGGCCGTACCAGGTGGTGGCATCAAAGCCTTCAAAACCCTCTTCGGCCATCGTCGGCACGGTCGGGTGGCCCTTGGCGCGTTTCAATCGGGTCTGGGCCACCGCCTGCACCCGGCCGTTTTTGACATGCGGCGTGGCCGCCGTCATGGTCTCAAAGCTGAACTGGATCTGGCCGCCGATCAGGTCGGTCAGCAGCGGGCCGCTGCCTTTATAGGGCACGAGCAGCGCGTCGACCTTGGCGCGCAGCTTGAACATCTCCAGCGCCAAATGCTGGGCCGACCCGGCGCCGGCCGAGCCAAAGCTGACCGCGCCCGGCTTGGCCTTGCACAGTGCCACGATGTCCTTGACCGACTTGACACCTTGCGCCGGGTTGGCGATCAGCAAATTGGGCGTGACGCCCACCAGCACGTTAGGCGTCACGCCGCGCATCGTTTCGTTTCGGTCCCACGCATTCCAGAGTGCACCGCATACTTCAGATCCAATGAAATTCAAAGAGGATGAAACTAGCCGGCGCGCCCAAACCTGCGGAAACACTCCGCTCCCAAGCTAAAGCGATAACCATTTTCTCTCTTGCAGCGACTTAAAATTCACAGGCACAACTCAGACGAAAATGCTGTCGATATCATCCTTCAACTTTATTCAGTGGCCAGCAATGCTGGTAACGATCGCTGCGTCTTGGCTTGTAGCCTCGCAGTCGGAGCGCCGCAGAAAAGTTGGTTTTTGGCTATTTTTAGCGAGCAACTTGCTTTGGGTGGTGTGGGGCTGGAGCACAGACGCATATGCTTTGGTAGCCCTCCAGTTCGGGCTCGCAGGTCTAAACATCCGAGGTGCCCAGAAAAACGAAGCAGCACAGAGCAAACACAGTGACGCCTAACACGCCAATCAATCGGAATTGCAACAGCCCGCTTCGCGGTCTGCCGCAATCCGGTTATTGGCAACGATAGGCGTGAAGTCACGCTCGGTGCTGTAGCGCCGGCGCCAGCGCATGGCTGTTGATGTGGGCCATCAGCAGCGTGCTGCCGTCGCTGGGCTGGGTGGCGACGTACTCGGCCGCAATCACCCCGGCAGCACCCGCCTTGTTCTCGACGATGACCTGCTGGCCCCACATCGCCGTGAGCTTTTGGCCACCACCCGAGCCAGCGCATCGGTGCCGCCACCGGGCGGAAATCCCACCAGGATGCGCACCGGCGCGGCCGGCCAGTCCTGGGCCTGCAAGGTGGGCGCCGCCAAGCTGCTGGCAAGCGCGCCGCTGGCGGCGATGAAGGATCGCGTCTGCATGAGGGGTTCTCCGGCGGGTTCGGGTGCTTGCGATGTCGGGCGCCAGCAGCGGGTGTGCCGCCAATGGTGGTGCCGGTTGTGGTGCCGGTTGGGCTGCCGGCCGCGTCGTCAGACGCGGGCCGGGGTGGCAGCCGGGGCGGTAGGGCTCACAGCCACCACCGGGTGCGCCGCAAAGTAGTCCATCGCCGCCGCCACGCCGCTTGCGGCCAGCGCCACGCCACTGAGCTTGAGTCCCATCTCGCAGCCACACAGCGCGGCCATCAGCGTCAGGTCGTTGCAATCGCCGAGGTGGCCGATGCGAAACATCCGGCCCTTGACCTGGCCCAGGCCGGTGCCCAGCGACAGATCAAACCGGTCGTGGATCAATTTGCGCACTGCGTCAGCATCCACACCCTCCGGCAGCACCACGCCGGTCAGCACCGGCGAATAGACCGCCGGGTCGCTGCACAAGATCTCCAACCCCCAGGCGGTGACGGCGGCACGCACCCCGGCGGCCCAGCGCTGGTGGCGGGCAAACACCGCCGGCAAGCCGCTCTCTAGCAGCATGTCCAACGCCTCGCTCAGGCCGTAGAGCAGGTTGGTGCTGGGGGTGTAGGGCCAGTAGCCCGTCGCATTCATCGCCAGGATCTCGTCCCAGGCCCAGAAGGCCTTGGGCAGGCGCGCCGACTTGCTGGCCACTATCGCCTTGGGCGACAGCGCGTTGAAGCTGATGCCCGGCGGCAGCATCAGGCCTTTTTGCGAGCCGCTGACGGTCACGTCCACGCCCCAGGCGTCGTGCCGGTAGTCGGCACTGGCCAGGCCCGAGATCGAATCGACCATCAGCAGCGCCGGGTGGCCGGCGGCGTCCATCGCCCGGCGCACGGCGGCGATGTCGGAGGTGACGCCGGTGGAGGTCTCGTTGTGCACCACGCACACCGCCTTGATGGTGTGGCTGGCATCCGCCCGCAGCCGGGCCTCGATCTGGTCGGCCTGCACGCCGCGCCGCCAACTCAGCGGCAGGCCGGCGGCGTCTTTGCCGGCGGCGCCGATGAACTCGGGCCCCAGGCCCAGGCGCAGCGCCAGCCGCTGCCAGAGTGCGGCAAAGTGGCCGGTCTCGAACATCAGCACCGCGTCGCCCGGCGACAAGGCATTGACCAGCGCGGCCTCCCAGGCCCCCGTGCCCGAGGCCGGGTAAATGATCACCGGATGCACGGTCTGGAACACCTGCTGCAGGCCGGCCAGGATCTTGAGGCCGAGTGCGCCAAACTCGGGCCCACGGTGGTCAATCGTCGGCAGGCTGATGGCCCGCAAGATGCGGTCGGGCACCGGGCTGGGGCCGGGGATCTGCAAAAAATGCCGGCCGGTCGGGTGCTGGTCAAGTTTCATGGTCGTCAAAGCTCCAGGGTCTGGACCCAAGTTTTGCATACAAAATGGTTTTGTCCATGCAGAATACCCTGTAGTGTCCCTGCCGTTGCCTTCAATCATCGGGCTTATTTTGTACACAAAAGTCGTAAAGCCCCAGGCAAACCCATGGCCGACATCCTCTCACTGCCCCGCCCCGTGCTGCACCAGGCAGTAGCCCTGCGGCTGCGCCAGCAAATCGTCGAGGGCCAGCTGGCGCCTGGCGACAAGCTCAATGAGCGCGCGCTGAGCGAGTCGCTGCAAGTCTCCAGAACGCCGCTGCGCGAGGCGATCAAGATGCTGGCCGCCGAGGGCCTGGTCGAGTTGCTGCCGAACCGGGGCGCGGTGGTGGCGGTGATGTCGGCGCAAGACGTGGCGGACACCTTCGAGCTGATCGCCGCACTGGAAGGCCAGGCCGGTGAACTGGCGGCGCAGCGCATCACGCCCGCCGCGCTGGCCGAGGTTCAGGCGCTGCATTACGAGATGCTGGCCGCCTTCACCCGGCGTGACCTGCCCACCTATTACCGGCTCAACGCGCTGATCCACAGCCAGATCAACGCGGCGGCCGGCAACCGGGTGCTGACGCAGACCTGGGCCAACATCAACGCCCGGCTGCAGGCGCTGCGCTTCCGGTCCAACTTCGACGAGGCCAAGTGGCAGCGCGCGATGGCCGAGCATGGCCAGATGATCGAGCTGCTCAGCGCCCGGGACGCCGACGGCCTGCGCCGGCTGATGGTCACCCATTTGCTGCACAAGCGGGATGCGGTGCTGGAGTTGATGCGCGACGGGCGGCTTGAGGGGCGGCTCGTCGGCCAACTTGACGAAGATAGCCGGGCGCAACACGACGGCGCCGATGCCACTGCCAGAAAGGTCAAAGCATGAACGCCCCCCTGCCCCTGTCGGTCACCCGCGACAACGCCCAATCCGCCGCCAACACCCTCGCCCGCCACGCCGGTGACGCCGGCCCCGACGCCGCCGACCTGGCCCGCCGGCTGGCGCAAGAGACCGAAGGCGAAGTGCTGTTCGACGCCGCCTCACGCGGCCGCTACGCCACCGACGCCTCGATCTACCAAATCCAGCCGGTGGGTGTGTTTGTGCCGCGCAGCGCTGGCGACGTGGCCACCGCGCTGGACATTGCCCGCAGCATGAACGTGCCCCTGCTGGCGCGTGGCGGCGGCACCTCGCAATGCGGCCAGACCACAGGCGCGGCGCTGGTGATCGACACCAGCAAGCACCTGCGCTCGATACTGGCCTTCGACAAGGCAGCGATGACGGTCGAAGTCGAGCCCGGCATCGTGCTGGACCCCCTCAACGCCACCTTGAAGCCACACGGCCTGTGGTATCCGGTGGACGTGTCCACCAGCGCGCAAGCCACGTTGGGCGGCATGGCCGGCAACAACTCGTGTGGCAGCCGCAGCATTGCCTACGGCAACATGGTGCACAACGTGGCCGGCATCGATGCCTGGCTGGCCGATGGCCGCTTGCTGCGGTTTGGCCCGGTGGCCGGGTTGGGCGCGGCCGAGCGCGAGATCGCTGACTTTGTGCACGGCCTGGCAGACGCCCAGCGAGATGAGATCGAGGCCCGCTGGCCCACGGTGATGCGGCGTGTGGGCGGCTACAACCTCGACATCTTCCACCCGCGCAGCGAGCGGCCGTACACCCAAGACGGCAGCGTCAACCTGGCGCATTTGCTGGTGGGTGCTGAGGGCACGCTGGCCTTTACCCGCAGCCTCACCCTCAAGCTGCAAGCCTTGCCACGCGCCAAGGTGCTGGGCGTCGTCAACTTCACGTCGTTCCACGCGGCGATGGACTCGGCCCAGCACATCGTCAAGCTGGGCCCCAGCGCGGTAGAGCTGGTGGACCGCACGATGATCGAGTTGTCGCGCGCCAACCCGGCCTTCCGCCCCACCATCGAGGCCGCGCTGCTGGGCGCGCCCGCGGCGATCCTGCTGGTCGAGTTCAGCGGCGAAGACAAGCCCGCGCTGCTGGCGCAATTGCGTGCCCTGGTCGAGCTGATGGGCGACCTGGGCCAGCCGGGTTGCGTGGTCGAGATGACCGTTGACGCCCCGCAAAAAGCGCTGTGGGAGGTGCGCAAGGCCGGGCTCAACATCATGATGAGCTTGAAGGGCGACGGCAAGCCGGTCAGCTTCATCGAGGACTGCGCCGTGCCGCTGGTGCACCTGGCGGAATACACCGACGCGCTGACCGAGGTCTTCCAGCGCCACGGCAGTCGCGGTACCTGGTATGCGCACGCCTCCGTCGGCACGCTGCATGTGCGGCCCATCCTCGACATGCGCCGCGCCGGCCCCGAGGGCGGTGCAGCCAAGATGCGGGCGATTGCCGACGAGGCCGCCGCGCTGGTCAAGAAGTTCAAAGGCGCCTACAGCGGCGAGCACGGCGACGGCCTGTGCCGGGGCGAGTGGATTGAGTGGCAATTCGGGCCCCACCTCAACAACGCCTTCCGCGCCATCAAGCACAAGCTCGACCCGCAGAATTTGATGAACCCGGGCAAGATCATCGACCCGCCCAAGATGGACGATGCCTCGCTGTTCCGCTACGCACCCGGCTACCGCACCATCCCGCTCAAGCCGGTGTTTGACTGGTCGGCCTGGAACGTGCAAAACGATCCGCGCACCGAGACCACCACCGCGCCCGGCAGCGGTGGCGACAACACCGGCGGCCTGGCCAAGGCGGTGGAGATGTGCAACAACAACGGCCACTGCCGCAAGTTCGACGCCGGCACCATGTGCCCCAGCTACCGCGTCACCCGCGACGAGCAGCACGCCACCCGCGGCCGCGCCAATACCTTGAGGCTGGCGCTGTCCGGCCAACTCGGCCCGGACGCCCTGACCGGCGCGGCGGTGGCAGCGGCACTGGACCTGTGCGTGGGCTGCAAAGGCTGCAAACGCGACTGCCCCACCGGCGTGGACATGGCCAAGATGAAGCTGGAGGTGACCGCCCAGCGCCGGTTGCAACGCGCCGGCCAGCGCGCTATCCCGCTGGGCCAGCGCCTCAGGCAGCGCCTGATCGCCCACCTGCCCGACTACGCCGGCCTTGCCAGCCAGTGGCCGGGCTTGTTCAACCTGCGCAACCGGATCCCGGCGCTGCGCGCCCTGAGCGAGCGCTGGCTCGGCCTGTCAGCCCAGCGCAGCCTGCCGCGCTTCCGCCGCGATACCTTCTGGTGCGCCGCCGACCACCCCAGCAGCGGCAACAACCTGCAACTGGCCAGCCGCGAAACCCTGCTGACTGCCGCCAAGCCGGTGGTGTTGTTTGTCGATACCTTCAACGGCCAGCTCGAAACCGAAAACGCACTGGCCGCCGCGCGGGTGCTGCAAGCCGCCGGCTACACCGTGCACGCCGCCCGGGGCGAGCGCGGCCAGCCGCTGTGCTGCGGCCGCACCTACCTGGCCGCCGGCCTGGCCGAGCAGGCCAAAGCCAAAGCCCGCCAGTTGCTGGCCGCGCTGCTGCCCTTGGCGCAACGCGGCATCCCGATCGTCGGGCTGGAGCCGTCCTGCCTGCTGACCTTGCGCGACGATCTGCTGGTAATGGGTTTGGGCGATGCGGCGGTCACGGTCGCCGGCCAGGCGCTGTTGTTTGAGGAGTTTGTGGCGCGTGAGGCGGCTGCCGGCCGCTTTGCCCTGGCGCTGCGGCCAGCGCAACAGCAAATCCTGGTGCACGGCCATTGCCACCAAAAAGCCTTTGGCACCGTGCCGTCGGTCCTGACAGCACTGCGGCTGATCCCGGGTGCCGAGCCGGCGCTGATCGAGAGCTCATGCTGCGGCATGGCGGGCGCGTTTGGCTACGAGGCGGCGCACCGGGCGGTGTCCCTGCAAATGGCCGAGCTGAGTTTGCTACCCGCCGTGCGGGCGGCACCGGACGCGCTGCTGGTGGCCGACGGCACCAGCTGCCGGCACCAGATTGCCGACGGCGCAGGGCGCGAGGCACTGCATTTGGCGCGGGTGCTGGCGGATCATCTGGCGGTTTAAGCGTAGCGAACGGCGCTGACGCCTTGCCACCTCAAGCCGTCAACCCAGCGTTGAACGCCGCATGCTCCAGCGCGCCGTGGCAGCGCGCCAGGGCAGGTTCAGCCGGTCAGCGCTGGCTGTCAGGCCCGTCCTCCGGCGCCGCCTCGGCGCGCAGCAGTGTCACCGGCACGGGGCTGTGCCGGACCAGCCACTCCGCCACGCTGCCCAGGCCGGCGGCCTCCGGGTCGCCAACGCCCTGCGCGCCCATCACCACCGCGTCGCAGCCGTAGTTTTCCAGCAAGTCCACCAGCAGCGGCCCGGGCTGGCCACCCGCCACCTCGCTCTGCCAAGTGATGCCGGCCGCGTCGAGCAGCGCCTCCGCGGGCGCCAGCAGGTCGGCGCCGGCGTCGCTGCGCAAGTGCCGCAAGACCTCGGTGTCGTGCACGGTCACCACCTCGTACAGCGAGGGGGGCTCCTGCACGTTGAGCAGCACCGCCTCGGCGGACAGGCCTTCGGCAATCAGCCGCAACACATGTTTGACGGCTGCCAGCGCGGCCGCCGATCCATCGATGGGCAACAGGATCTTGATCAATTCGTCTCCCAGGGCAATGCCACAGCATACGCCGCGGCCGCTATCGCCGGTTGACCGTGGTCAAGCCCGAGGGCGCCGACCCCGCTCGTCACCCCAGCGCTGCGATCACCTCGGCCGGCGCCTGCACCAGCTCGATCAGTACACCCTCACCACCCAGCGGATGCTGCTCATTGCCCTTAGGGTGGATGAAGGTGATGTCATGGCCGGCAGCGCCCTTGCGGATGCCACCCGGCGCAAAGCGCACGCCGTTGGCCGTCATCCACTCGACCGCGCGGGCCAGGTCATCCACCCACAGGCCGACGTGGTTGAGCGGCGTGGTGTGCACCGCTGGCTTTTTGTCGGGGTCGATGGGTTGCATCAGATCCACCTCGACCGCCGTCGGGCCACTGCCCAGCGCACAAATGTCCTCATCGACGTTTTCACGCTCGGACACAAACGTGCTCTTGACCGTCAGGCCCAGCATGTCCACCCACAAGGCCTTGAGCTTGTTCTTGTCAGGCCCGCCGATGGCGATTTGCTGGATACCGAGGATGCGGAAGGGTTTGTTTGTCGTCATGTCGGGTCCAGGTCAGGCGAAAGAGATGATCGGCTGGTCCACCGTCAGGCTTTCGCCCTTGTTGGCCAGCACCTCGGCCACGGTGCCGTCTTGAACAGCGGTGAGGATGTTTTCCATCTTCATGGCCTCGATCACCGCCAGCCGCTCACCGGCCAGCACCACCTGGCCGGGCTTGACCACCACGTCCACCAGCAGGCCGGGCATCGGTGAGAGCAAAAACTTGCTCATGTCGGCCGGCGCCTTGAAGGGCATCATCCTCAGCAGCTCGGCGGCACGCGCAATCATCACCTGGGTCTCGATGGCCAGGCCGTTGTGCGAGACCCGGTACCACAGGCCTTGGCGTTCAATCTGGGCGGTGAAGGGCTGGCCGTTGACGGTGCCCACCGCGCGGATGCCGCCAAAGCTCCAGTCGGCGGTCAGCAGGTAGGGCTTGTGGCCCTCGACCGTGACCGTCATCACCGGGCCGGTCTGCACCCGCACCGGCACATGGCGGTGTGCGCCCGACTGGCCCTTGACGACGACGACAAACTGCTCGCCAATCGTCACACCGTGGCCGGGCAACTGGCCGGTGATGCCGGCCGCGCGCTGGCGGTAGAGCCGGTAGGCACCGGCGGCGAGTGCCACCAAGAAGTCCGGGTCGTCGTGCGGCACGTCTTCGGCGCGAAACCCTTGCGGATAGTTCTCGGCAATGAAGCCGGTGTTGAAGTCGCCCGAGACAAACTTGGGGTGGGCCAGCAGCGCGCTCTGGAACGGGATGTTGCTCGACACACCACGGATCACAAAGGCGTTGAGCGCCTCGCGCATCTTGTGGATGGCGTCGAGCCGGTCAACGCCGTGCACGATCAGCTTGGCGATCATCGAGTCGTAAAACATCGGGATCTCGCCGCCCTCGACCACGCCGGTGTCCACCCGCACACCGCCGCCCTCGGGCACCGGCATCGAGGCCTCCATCGTGGTGTGCGGCGGCTGAAACCGCACCAACCGGCCGGTGGACGGCAAAAAGCCGCGGAACGGGTCTTCGGCGTTGATGCGGCATTCCATCGCCCAGCCTCGGCGCGGGATGTCGGCTTGCTTGAAGGCCAGTGGCTCACCGGCGGCCACGCGGATCATCTGCTCGACCAGATCGATGCCGGTGATGCTCTCGGTCACCGGGTGCTCGACCTGCAGCCGGGTGTTCATTTCCAGGAAGTAAAAGCGCTGGTCAGCGCCGACGACAAACTCGACCGTGCCAGCGCTTTGGTAATTCACCGCCTTGGCCAGTTGCACCGCCTGGGCGCCCATCGCCTGGCGCGTAGTCTCACTGATGAAGGGTGACGGCGCCTCTTCGATCACCTTCTGGTGGCGGCGCTGGATCGAGCATTCGCGCTCGTGCAAATAGACCACATTGCCCTGGCTGTCGCCCAGCACCTGGATCTCGATGTGGCGCGGGCTCTCGACAAACTTCTCGATGAAGACGCGGTCGTCGCCAAAGCTGTTTCGGGCCTCGTTGCGGCAGGCGGTGAAACCTTCAAACGCCTCCTTGTCGTTGAAAGCCACCCGCAAGCCCTTGCCACCACCGCCAGCACTGGCCTTGATCATCACCGGGTAGCCGATATCCCGGGCAATCTCGACCGCGCGCTCGGGCGCCTCGATGGCCGCGTTCCAGCCTGGGATGGTGTTGACCTTGGCCTCCAGTGCCAGCTTCTTGGACGCGATCTTGTCGCCCATCGCGGCAATGCTGTAGTGCTTGGGGCCGATAAAAACAATGCCCTCTTCTTCAACCCGGCGCGCAAAGTCCGCGTTCTCGGACAAGAAGCCGTAGCCCGGGTGCACCGCCTGCGCACCGGTGGCTTTGCAGGCGGCAATGATCTTGTCGGCCACCAGATAACTCTCTCGGCTGGGCGCGGCGCCGATGAACACCGCCTCGTCGGCGAGCTCCACATGGCGTGCATCGCGGTCGGCTTCGGAGTACACCGCGACGGTGGCAATGCCCATTTTTTTGGCGGCAAGAATGACGCGGCAGGCGATTTCCCCGCGGTTGGCAATAAGTATCTTTTTAAACATGCTGGTTCTCCGCGGGAAACTCGCCTGTGTGCGCTGCGCGCACCAAGCAATTTGGCTGCGCCGAAACGTCCGCTTCGCAGTCGTTTTGGCTACGCCGAAGCGGGCTGTGCCAGCTTTCCCCGCGGTTGGCAATCAGTATCTTGGTAAACATCACATCACTCCATCAAACATTGCGTCTAGTTGCGCTGGCTTGTCGATCAACAGCAGCTTCTGAAGGGTCTCGGTCCGGTTGATTTCGAGCCGAACGAACTGCTCTGCACCGCCGGGCCCGCCCCGCTTGCGGATCAATTGAATTCGCCCGAAGTGCGCGCCATGGCGCTCGGCGAATCTGGCCAATCCGCGTGCCTTGTCAATGTTGTCCGCCAAACTCGGGTCGTGAGGCTCGAGCACATCCACCCACAGTGCCTGCTTGTCCTGGCGCACGACGACCAGATCGGGATACATCGGCCGCACCTCGCCGCCGGTTTCATAGGGAATTTCCAAAGCCCAAGGCTTGCGGTCGACGTTGCGCAGCCAACCCAGCACCTCGGGCCGGGCCAGTTCCTCCGCCAGCACGCCAGCTTCCCAGCCGCCCAGCGAGCAAGCGAACTGGCCAGCCTCATCCAAATAAAGATGCCGATCACGCAGCGCATCATGGGCGCCCCGCCGCCAGTCGATGCTGTCCGGCAGCCGCCAAGCAACGTCCGCAGGCCTTGCCGTGGCCAGACGCAGCCGGTCGTAGTGCTGTCGGCGGGACTCGGGCAGCTTGGCCACAGCCTTCTTGTGCCTGTCGTAGAGCCGGTTGAAGGCGGCATCCGCCGCCGCGTTGATGGCGGCCATGGCCCCGGCGTCGCGGCACACCGCCACCAGTTCCACCTTCACTTCGCTGGCCTGTCGATCGGCGTGAGCCTGCCAGTAAGTCATGTGCAGCCCATTGGTCAGCACACGCCCGGCCTCATGGAACAGGCGCTCGATGTCCACGTCGGAGGCTTCGATCTCGTATACGCCATCGGGCTCAGCCACGGCGTTGCCGGGCCTGGCGGCCAGGGTCTTGAGCATGACGTGTGTGATGGCCTTGGCAGCGGTGTCGAAGGTACCGGCACTCTTCAAGGCGGCCACGCGCTCGCCGACCCAGGCGACGATGCGGGTCTTGGCTTCGTCCCAGGTGTCGTCGTCGATCTCGTCGATGGTCAGTTGGCGCGCGATGCCAAGGTAGCGTCTCATCGCGCTTTGCGCCCGCGCGGCACCGACCCGGTAAGTCACCACCTCTGCCAGCGCCTCGAACAAAGCCTCGGTGCCTTCGCGGCGGCGCAACAGCACCAACTCGCGCGCCGAGCCGGTCTCGGTGGGCGGCACGTCTTCCACGTTCTCCAGCGAGCGCACCACGGCCTGTACCGCCGCCTTGTCGTAGTGCGGCAGGAACAGGTGCACGTCGTTGAGCGCCGCCTCGCGCTCGATGCGCCGCGCCAGCGGCGTGCGCACCATGCGGCCCAGCAGCTGGGCAATGTAGGTGTGGTCCTCCGCCCGGCGGAACGACATCATCACCTCGGCGCGCGGGCAGTCCCAGCCGGTGGACAGGCTGGTCTTGAAGAACACCACGCCGATGTTCTTGTCGCCATCGATGCGCGAGGCCTCCACCTTGCGCACGCGCCGGCCGCCGATGTCCAGGTCGCCGCTGTCGTGCAGCGCGTGCGCCACCTCGCCTTCATTGAGCCGGCGGCCGATGGCCGACTCGATAGCCGTCAGCGCATCGGCCAGCGACGTGCGCGTCACGTCTTTGCCGCTGGCGTTTTCCACCTGCACCACCAGCACCGGCCACACCGGCCGCTCGCCTTCGGCCTTGCAATACGCCGCCCAGGCCTGCGCCATCTCGGCCCAGCGGCACGCGGCCGCCTCCAACAGGCCCATCTCGGCCTGGGTGGGCGCTTCGGGGTGGTGGATGAGGATGCGGTCCTTCAACAGGCCCGACAGCCGCACCGCCTCGGCCGGCACATGAACCGGGTGCTGGCTGTGCCCGGCTTTGGCCTCGGCCAGCAGGTTGATGAAGCGCGTCGGCGTGGCCGAGATGCCGATCACCAGCGGCATGCGCACCAACCTGGTCTCGGCATGGCCCAACAAGAAGCGTTGCATCAGCGTCTGTGCCTCGCGGGCCCCGCGTGCGCCGGTCATGCCGCGGTGCGCCTCGTCGATGACGACGTAGAAGCGGTCGGGGATGGCCAGTGCCGTGTTGCTCAGCGTGGCCCAGATCGGCCAAGTGCGCCCGTCGCCGGCCTTGGTGAGCAGCTTGTCGTTGCCCAGCTTCTGGGTGTTGATGAAGTAAATGCAGCCGCCGGCCAGCCGTTCCTGGTCGAACGACGAGTCGATGTTGACGTGCTGGTTGACGCGGTGCACGCGGTCGGACGTGGCCTCGATCTTCAGCCGCGTCTGCTCGTTGAGCTCGGGCATGTCTGACACCCACAGGATCACCGCGTCATGCTGCGGCTTCCAGGTGTCGGGCCAGCCGAGCTGGTCGTCGGGCTCGTCGAGGATGGCCTCGAACAGCGCGGTCATGATCACCGTCTTGCCGCTGCCAGTGGGCGCCGAGAACGGAATCACCTGCGGCGTGGCCGGGCTGGCGAACTGGCGCGCCAGCAGCAGGCGGTCGCGCAGCGCATGCAGCGCATCTTTCTGGAAGTCGAACAGCGTCACCTTCATGCCGGTGCTCCCGCGCTGCCGCCAGCCTGCGCCTGGTTGATGAGGAAGTTGGCCAGGTAGTCGCGGTACAGCTGCACCACCTGCACGCCGGCTTGCGCGGCGCCCGCAGCCTCGCGCG